>NZ_JASONH010000005.1:0-216260 GCF_030217145.1 Winkia sp. UMB3158
GCGGAGGATGGGGGAGACTAAAGGGGAGTAGTCGCTGCAAGGGTTTGGCACGCCCGTGCCACTAATATGCCATCAAAAAAATGTCGGATCTGGTCTAATCCTGGCGCACTATTACGCGAAAACCAAAAATGTTACCAAAGTAACATTATAATTCACTTTGCGGCGTAACCAGACCTGCGCCGGCTCGAAAAGGCGACCACATTATCCGCAGCGCCATCATGCCTACCCTCCTCGTGTAACCAACCGCGTATTAACGGCGACGGAACGCCTGTGGCTCTGCTAGCAGCATCGACGCTGCCCCCCCAAGCGCGCGAGAAAGCTTGCCCTAACAGGCCCGGCTTTTCTGCACGAACAAGTACAGGCTCGTTTTGTCGCCACCCTCTCGAATTAAGCTGAATATGCAGAGACCGGCTGCGCATACTGGAAATTAAGCCTAGCCGTTCGGCGCGAACCACAATAGCCCCAACCGAAACACCATACCGAGCCTTGATCCGCAGGAACTGGTTAAGCGTTGTCCCTTCATCTACTTCGCGAATCATCATCTCTTCTGGCAACAGTAAAGCACCAGCAAATGCAAAAGCCCTCCGTTCTTCCACGCTTCTTACCTTAGGGTGGGTGAGTAAATCGTGGTCGAATATTAGATGCCCAAGCTCATGCGCTAACGTCATTCTTTGCACTGCCCCAGGACGCGAGTTGACGCAGGCAATTAACGGCCGATGCTCGTGCGTTGACGGACGAGAAATGCCTGAGTATTCATCCTCTCCCACGCTTTGGGAGAGCAAGACATCGATTACGCCTACGCCGCAATGCTCCGCTAGCCGCGTTACGCTTCGTATAGGAGAGTCGCCACTAATGCCCATCGCTTCACGCAATGATAGTGCTGCCTCCTCAGCAGTCTGGCTGCCAGCAGTCTTCTCGGTCAGGTCGCATGTCTTGTACCCGGATTTTTCGGAGGTCTCACGCCATAGCCGGGAGCCCTCAGAAAAAACTCTACTTACCTTCCTGTCCGTGAGAATCCTTGTAGTGGACTTCTTTCGAAAGGTAGTAGCAGCTTTATCTTGCGGTAGTTCGGGTGCTTCAAAAAAAGACAAAGGCAGACAGAAGGTTAGGGCTAGGGACTCAGCTACCCTCGTAGGGAAGTCAAGGTCCCCGTTAATGATCCTCGATAAGTGCGGCTGAGAGGTCCTAATCTTCTTAGCTATTGCTGTTATAGAGCACCCCTCCAACTCGGCTAGTGCTGATATTCGCTCACCCCTAAGATGCCGTGTCGTTATTTGGGAGTTGTTCGTCAGCATAGAAGAAATACCTCTCGTCCATCTCTTCTTGGGGGAATTGTAGGTTTGTTTCAATCCCAGCGTCCATAGGTAGGGTTAGGCTAAGGTCGATTGGGGGTTTTCTGCCGGTACCTGCCTGTCCCTGTTGTGTGAACCAGACGTAGGGTGATCCCCTCATTGTGGTTATCCGGGTTGCGGTAATCCCACAATAGCAGCAAGTTTATTTGGGTGCCTACGCCTGGTGTTGCTCCGGGGGTAGGTATGTCTAGAGGTGGCTGCCAGTAGAGCTTTCGCTTGTGGTTTCGACCGGCTGCGGGTACGCCCCCAGGGAATGTCGGGTCGCATTCCTTTAAAAAGAGGATCTTAATGTTGTCCTTAGTAAGAAAGGTTTGCCCCATGAGCCTTGTGTTGCCCCCGAGTGCCCATCCGGCGGGTAAGCCTTGTTTTAGCAGAGACGAGCGGACGAATGGGCGGATAAAGAGGGGGCGCAAAAATGGGTAGTCGCGCTCTGGCACTCCCTGGAGCCGACTATCGACTTCTAATGAGGCCATTGGGAAGGCCTCCCACAGGATGTTATTGAGCTCATTCGACGCAATGGTCGCAGCCTGCGGCAGTGTTAAATTTTCACTCATATTATTACTCCTTAGGCGTATTGGTAATAATATTACTGTTAAATTAACACGCTAGGGACACGCCCGCACTCCTTAGCTAGGCTCTCCTGGTAGTCGCGTACTAGCCAGGCGGGTTGGTCGAGTTCTTCGGCAATTCCGAACAAGTCGCCCTCTGCTAGTTTTTCTGCTCTCGCATACGCGGCGCGGGTGGGGCCGGTTCCGACGGGATACAGATAAACCCCGCTGGTAATTACACAGAACCAGCAGGGATATCAGAGCTTTGTAGGAGTATGCAGATTAAACGCTCTCAGGAGCAACACCGCCAAGGCCGTCAGTGTCTTTCCCTCCCGCTCTACGCATAGCCAGCGTCTGCCTGAATTGAGTCGCCTCTGGTTCTTCTGTGAACTCAACTAGATTGCCTGCAATATCCTTTAGCGCGTCCCGCACTTCCGCCGGTGTTACTGCGAAGAACTCGCGCCGCTTGTTCACAAGGTTTACACGCCGATCAGCAAACTTATGATGCAGTTCGGTTTCCACCCCAACTGCATCTTCAGAGAAGAAGAGGGCATGAATGTCGAAATTGTATGGCACCGACGCGTCTGATAGCTCCTGCACCCTCTCAATGGGGCGCAGCCTGCGAGTCATGCCTATCTTTACCATCCGCTCCCCAAAAGAGCCGATATTAGAAATAACGTACACGTACCCGGCGCGAATATTAGCCTTGCGGAAGTCAATATCATTCAGGCTCTTCTCGACCTCGACAATCTTTTCGTGCAGTTCCGCAGCTTCATCTTCCTTGCCAGCGCGTTCCACGACTGCGATCACATTCAAATAATGCTGCTTTTCTTTTTCAAGGCGTTTTTGCTCCTGCTCAAGCTCACGCTCGATGCGGGCAGCCTCTTTAAGCTCGGCACGTTTTTCGCGCTCGATTTCTTTGGCTATATCTTTCGCCTGAAGGTGCTTATAGGCGATGGAGAATGCTTTGGCCCAGAGCTCCTGGTATTCGTTAGATAGCTTTACTTCTGCGTTTCTGCCTATACGTTCTATCGCCTCTCCATTTCGCAAAAGCCTAGAAACAGACGAGCCGTAGTTAGCCAGTGTGAGCTTAGTGAGCATGGCTTTAGCTTCTACATCGTACGAACGCAGAGCCAGGCGTTTAGCGATTCTAGTAAGGCTTGCGAATGTGGTAGCTGATATTGCCGCTGCGGTAGGTAGTGCTGCTGATACTGCTTTCCCTTTAGTGGCGGTCGCTTTGATCTTCTCTTCTGTTTCTTTGAGTTCAAGTTGTAAGCTAATGGCCTCAGCCGCCGGATTCTGAATATCATCCAAACCGTAATCGATGGTGGCCACCTCTTGGCGTATGGGGCGGAGGACTGCTGCGAGCTCCTTTTGCTCTAATTTCAACGTTTCTATTTTAGCTGTTGCGCGCTCGGTATCGCGTGCTAAGCCTTCTAATTCAGCGCGAGAGTTGGACTCTTGATGTATTCTCCACTGTTCGGTTTGAGCTTTGACAGTATCGCAGTGTTTAGCTGTTTCATCCTGCTTGGCTTGGCAGTCCCGCTCGGCCTCTTCTCGCATCTCTTTGCACTGTTCTTCGGTTTCGTTGCGAAGTGTTGCGCAGTATTGCTCAGTTTCAACTTTAGTTCGTTCCAGCTCAGTGATGCGGGCATCCTGAGTTGAAACGGTTTCTATGAGCGGCAAGAGCTGCTTGCGCGTAGCGTAAGCCCCCGAAATTAAAAGCAATGGGCCGATAAACAGGAAAACAAGCCCTATATGCGGGGGAATGAACCCGAGAACAATTCCCAGTATGAAAAGGGTGGTGCCGATGTTAACGCGTTTTTGCCCCCTATGTTTTTTCTTCTCAGCTTTATGGCTGGCGGGGACACTTTGGAATGGCATTGGCTGTGGGGCGGGGAGTTCTGACATGACTACTCTCAAACAGTGGGGTTATTTCGGGCAGATTAAAAATACCTTAATCTAGACCTACCGGGGCTCGGATTTATGGCCCGAAGGCTCAAATGTTTGCGTAGGTGGCGTTGGTAGGCTTCGACAACGTATCTGGGCGTGCCCAGCTCTGCTGCGAGTGCGCCGGGATTGGAAGTATCCAACGCTAGTTCTGCTTCCCGGTACGCGGACTCACTTATCAGTAGGGTTGCTGCTTCCTCGTTTACACGGTCTTCTACTGTTTGACATTGGTGGCCTTCGTGCCCGTGATAGGCGTGAATTAGTTCGTGGGCGAGCGTGGCGGCGCGTTGGTGTTCATATAACCCTTTCCTTATGTAGATAGTTTTTGTGGCTGGGTCGTATAGCCCCCAGTACGGTCCCGAGAGTGGGTATGTGGTGACTGTGAGGCCAAGCTGTTCGGCTTGTTTTTCTAATACCTCAAAAGTGCTACCCATGAGGGTAAGAATAGAGCCGCCCTCTGACATTTGAGAGCGGCTCAAAGTGGTGGGGTTCGTTTTTATTGCTCGCTTTCAAGGTCAGGGTCATAGCCGGGGGTTGACGCGGCGCTACGGCCATAGTTCGGTTCAGGGATTTCACGACCGCCCGGGAACAAGTCAGCCACATTACTTCGCTGCGCTGTTTCGCCTAATTCGCGTTGCAGGCGTTCGTACGCGTTTTGCACGACGCGGTCCGGATCTTCGCCAACGTACTCGCAGATTTCGTACAATACGCGCAAAGGCAGCTGATTACGCCCGTTCAGCCAGTTGGTTACAGCTGTACGGGAATGTTTAGTCGCTTTCGCCGCTTCGGCCATCGACGCGTCATACCTGACTAATGTCGCCTTAAGCTCCTTGCTCACGTACGTGGCAAAAAGTAGCGATTGTTTATGTAGCTCCATGAGACCATTGTAGCATCCATTTAGCACTTGTAGTACTCAAATTGATACAGAAATAGCTTGCTAAGTACTCGTCCGCCTGCATATAGTACTCATATGAGCACTTCAGAGATTCTTGTAGAAATATCCTTCCGTGTGCAGAAAGCCATCACGGAGGCGGGCAGGTCCAAAAAATCTGTATCCGACGAAACGGGCATCCCTTACCCAACACTAAACCGCAAAGTTGCGGGCAAGGGGGAATTTAGCTTCTTAGAGCTATTCAAAATCGCTAAGGCTTTAGGTGTTTCGCCCGCCGCTTTCACCCCCGCCCCCTTCAGAATCCAGCGGAAGGAATCAGCGTGAACAGCGTCGAGCAAGAAATAAACAGCTCCCCAACCGCTGGAACCGGTCAGGGAGCAAAGAAAGAAGGAATCAGCATGAACAACCTAATCCCATTCACTTTTGAGAATACCAGCGTCCGTATGTTTGAGGAAGGCGGTAAGGTCTTTTTCTGCGGCAAGGATGTCGCAACCGCCCTCGGATACAAACGCACAACCGACGCTCTAAAGCAGCATTGCAAGGGGGCGGCGTTTCACCGCCCCCTTGAGACAGCCGGCGGTATACAGCAAGTCCGGTTCATCACCGAGGGTGACTTGTACCGGCTAATCGCGTCATCGAAGCTACCAAGCGCGCAAGCCTTCGAAGCAAAAGTATTTGATGAAGTACTACCCACGATCCGGCGGACCGGGGCGTACGGGGCTCCCAAGCGGTTGACCGGGCGGGAGCTGATGGCCGCGGCGTCAGATAGGATTGAGAGCAATGGACGAAAAGGCAAAGAGAGAACTGCTAGCGGAGGTTCGCAAGACTGCGAAGGGCCTTTCGCTGGCGAAGTCTGCGCGCAAAGAAGCGGTAATGGCTGCCTTGGAGGCAGAAGTGCCTCGTCAAGAAATAGCGGACGCATTGCAGATGCATCGCAATTCAATCTACCGGATCATTTCCGAAGACTAGTAGTTTGCACACCGTTGTGTGCGTATGTTAAATTAGCCCATGCACACAAAAGTGTGCATCAATCATCAAATAAAAACCGTGCGACCATCTCGCCAAAGTTGCATCGCACGGTTGCCCAATACAAGGCAGCCCGATTTTACCAGGCTGCCCGTGCTCAAAGGAAGGCAGCCTAATGACTACTGAACTACAAAATTTCAAATTCGGCCAACAACGAGTCCGTACTTTCCATGACAAAGCGGGAGAAATTTGGTTCGTTGCTGCTGATGTCGCAAAAATACTTGAATACCAAAGCGCCAAGGATTTCACTCGCGGCCTTGACGAAGATGAAAAGGGTAGGCAGTTTGTGCCTACCCCTGGAGGAAGGCAAGAACTCCTTACTATTTCAGAAGCGGGCCTTTACGCGGCACTGGTGCGCTCCAAGGCTGAGCGAGTTGCGCCATTCCGCCGTTGGGTGACGCACGAGGTACTGCCAACCATCCGCAAGACCGGGGCATACCGGGTCCCGCAGGTAGCAACCTCAAACCCGGCAACGCTCCGGGCCCTCGACGAGTTAGCGCTCTGTCAGGCCGCGCGGGGGCTGATCCAAGCGGATCATCTCGAGGCTAAAGCGCGTGTGATCCTAGCGCGCGGACTCGGCGAACGCCCACAGCTTGAACCCGCAACCCGGCCCTTGTACGCGCAGGACTTCCTGCAAGAAAAGGGCGTAAACAAAGACCAGCTAAAGCATATCGCCCCGACCTTTGGTAAGCGCATCAAAGCCAAATACACGCTAGAACACGGCACCGAGCCCGAAAAATACCCCCTAAACCTAAGTAACGGCCAGGTGCGCCAGGTCAATGCTTACACAGAAAAAGATCGGCCCCTCTTCGAAGACGTTTGGGCCAAGTACTACACCGAGGAGAGCCTAACCAAATGAGCCAGACTGTTGATCTTAGTGCAGGCATGCCTATTTTCGGCAACCCCGCCTATGTGGTGTTTAAGGATGGGCGCGTCTACTCGCTAAAGAAGGGGAAAGGGGCGTTCCTGAGTGAGATACGCAGGCCTTCTTCCGTGTGGTGGCGGGTCCGCATCGGCGGCGTTGAAGTACAAATACGCGGCCTAGTGCTTGGCCTGTTCGGTGACGTCACCGCGTTCGAGAAGCGGGCGCGTCAGTGGGCAGAAGAAAACCTCCCCAACCAAGAAGAAAACTGGGACGAAGACTGGCTGGAGGACCTGCAATGAGCGCGTACAACCCAGCCTTCATAACAGTAAAAGCCGCAGCCGATCGCCTAGGCGTGTCCACCTGGGCAGTCTACGAGTGGGTTGCTAATGGGACTCTACCCGCCCAAAGGATAGGCAACCCACGCACGGGCAGGATCCGCCTCCGCCCTAAAGACGTGGACGCACTGATTTTTGACTACCAGACAGGAGAACCCGCATGAGCCAGCTGATTCTAATGGTCGCGTGTTTGATTTTCGCGATTGTCAGCATGCACTTCGCATTCAAGGACGACCAGTGAAAGGAATAGTAATGAGCTCCCCATTGGCCACGACTACTAGCCGTGACGGGTCGGGACTAGATAACGCTACTAATAGGTCCCCGTCTACTGCTGCCCCTGGTTCTAACACTATGGGCGCGGTGAATGGCAGTTTGAAGAACTCTTCTGGGTTGGCGATTTCTTCAATTCTCACAGGCGAGTCCCCATTGTTACGCAGGCGAAAGTGGTCTGAGGACACCCACTCGATAGTTAGCGGGGGTATTTCTCCCCATTTACGGATTGCTTCTAGTGAGGCTGCCAGGGATTTTACGGCTGCTAGGGTCTCGGCTGCTTCTCGGCGTGCGAGTTCAGCGTCGGCTTTAGCCCGCCGTGAGAGGTTCGACCGCCACCAGGAGATGAGCGCACCAAGGCCAGCTAAGGCCGCGCAAACAGCCGAAACAATATCGGGGATAGTACCAAAGCCCATGCCTACAGCATACCGGGCTGAGAGGTGGGCGCGGCGCGCCTTGCAGGCGCTGATCCTGCTAATCGCTCTCGCCTGCTGGTGGGTTGGCCAGTGCTTCTGGTACGCGTGCCCGCCCCTATCCGCAGCGCTTCTTCTGTTCGCGTATTGCAGCCCCGTGTTAGTCCTGATCATCCCTAAAGACTTGAAGGAAAACAGTAAATGAACGCCCCCCGGTCAATGACAATCCGCCTTGGTGAAGCAGTGCTCGAAATGGTCAGAGCGGGGCACCCCGACCTGACTATCCCACGACAAGAACACGTCACAGCTGATCTGAGCGACCCCGAAAATGCCGCCACCAAGTGCGGTGTCCTTGCTAGCCAGGCGGTCGCGCACATCATCCACGAGCAGGCTAGTGCCGAGGCCTACCTTTCCGAAGGGTCCGATAGCCCCGGCCCCACCCTGGTAAATCGTGTCTTTTTCATGCCTGATAGTGATGGAAATATTCGTTGCGCTAAATGGGCTCTCATTGGTAAGGACGAGAAGACCGGCGTCATGGTCAATCTGAATTGCCCAGGAGTAGTGACTGACATCTTGCGTGGTAGCAAGTGCTCTGGTCGCAATCTTGTTCGCCTTGCTACTTATCTGGTTTGCCTCACCTGCCAGGCGGTTCGCGCGGGTAGCAGCAATGTTGGCGTCCTTAGCGAGGCGGTTGGCCTCCTTAGCCGCGCGTTGGCTGATTTTCGTGTCACGGCGTGCCAGGACAGCAACAATCAGGCCCCCAGTAGCGATGAGGAGCGAGAGCCCGTTGATGGCTAGTTCCGTAATGTGCACACCCAAACTTTACTCACCCCACCCTTTTTTGGAAGGACCCAAGATTTTAAATGAACACCCCAGTTTTTAAAGAGGGCGAGGCCCTCTTCGGCAAGGTTGACGTGGCAGAACTGCCTGTCGGCGCACAGATCCGCCTCGAGTATGAGATCCCGGAACTGTACTTGTACTATCGTGCTGCCCTTAGGGTAAGTGAAACCGAGTGGGCCGTAAGTGGGCGGGGTACTGACACCCTGCGCACGGCTCCCACTAGCGAAGTGCTCGAAATGGTAGAGGACCCTGAGGTTACCCGCATCATCCTTGATTGCCTGCCAGAACAGGCTAAGAAGCCTACCGAGTCGCCCCTTAGCAGCGGTGCGCAGCGGCGTGCAGTGGAAGCAGCCCTGCAAGGCCTGTATTTGAGGCTGCGGGAGGTCCAGTCGTTTGAGGGCACGGTCGCAAACATGGCCGAACTCTACTCCGGGAGCCGTGAGATCGAAGCCCACGCCCGCGCAGTACAGGATTGGGCGCGCGAGCAGTACATTTCCGAATCCTGGAACGCAATCTACGACACCCTGGCTGAGCTTTCACAGCTGGGCGAGGACGGCGACCTGGCATGAGCGAAAACAAGAAAAGCAAGCCCACTCTGCCTAGGGAGCCGGGCATATACCCGGGCATCCCTAACTCGGATTACCACGCCGACCAGGACAGCCTGTCGTCATCGGGAGCGAAAACCCTGGCTAAACCCGGTGGGGCGGCCCGCTTCCACTACGAACAAACCCACCCGAAAGCAGACTCGGAGGCCCTCCTTTTTGGTACTGCCGCCCATGCTTTCATCCTCGAGGGCGTAAAACCGGCCGTGTTCAAGGGCGGGAAAACCCTCACCTCCAAGAAAGCCCTGGACTTCATCACCAAGGAGCGGGACGAGCGCGAAGACCCGGACCTGCCAGTAGTCACTGAGGAAGGGTGGGAAACCCTACAAGCAATGGGCGAGGCAGTGTACGCGAACCCGCTAGCACGCCGGCTCCTTACCGCCCCCGGTAAGGCGGAACAGTCCGTGTACTGGCAGCACCCGTCCGGGGCGACCCTACGCTGCCGCCCTGACTGGCTCCCAGAGGAGGAAGACGAGACCCTCGGGTTTTTGCCAATAGTGGACCTGAAAACCACTAGGGATGCCACCCCCGCCGGGTTCCGCCACTCCTGCTTCCAACTCGGATACCACCAGTCCGCCGCATGGTACGCGGCAGGCCTGGCCGCCATAAACGTTTCAGCCAACGCGCGGATGGTGTTTATCGCAGTAGAGAAAACACCCCCCTACCTGGTCGGCGTGTACACGCCCTCTAATGAGGCCCTCGAGGTCGGCCACGCGCTCAACGAGATCGGCATCGATAAATGGGTGCGCGCCCGCATCTTCAACGACTGGGAGGCCCTAGACGGAGGCCTACAAACCCTAGCCATAAAACCCTACGAAATACCCGAAAACGTTTTAGAGGAAATATAAAAATGGGAACCACACTAACCCCAATGGCTAAAGCCCTAAAGGCCATTAACGTAATCAAAAAAGACGGCGTAAACCGGCACTCCCAATACAAGTTTAGGGGTATTGATGGAGTACTGGACACGGTCGGCCCAGCATTCCGTGAGAATGGGATCCTCATAACCTCAAAGATTGACCAGATAGATTACGAGGATAGGCCCACCAATAATGGAAAAGCCTCCACGCTTATTCGTGGGATTGTTACTTTCAGATTCCATTTTGGTGACGGCCAAACCTTGGAAACCTCGGTGGCTGCCGAGGCCCAGGACTGGGGGGACAAGGGCACCTCCAAGTTCATGTCAGTGGCCCTGCGTACGGCCCTTCTGCAGACTTTCACGGTGCCCACTGACGAGAAGGAATCGGAGGCCACCCCAGCCGCGCCTGGCTGTCACCAGCAGGCCCAGCCCGCCCAAAACGCTGGCGGGGCGGGGATGATGACCGGGACCCAACACCAACAACTCACCCGCCTGCTGAAACAGATCGGCGCGGACGCAGAAAAAGGCAAAGAAATCGCCCGCTACGTAACCGGAGGACAAGTAGGGGCCCTCGCCAAACTAAACGCGAACCAGGCCGCAGCAGCTATCCGCCTCTGCGAACAGCAAGCCCGCAGGCTCGCAGCCGCCAAACAACAGCAGCAGCCCCAGGCGCAGCCGACCCTACAAGAGGCCGCCACAGGCGGGACAGCCCAATGACAACCACCCCAAAAATAAGCGAGCTCACGACCCAAAAGGAGAACGAGAAAGGAGGGGAAAACGGTATGAACAGCTACGACATTCCCGGAGAAGGTTCAACCGGTTATGCGGCAATCCCACGTTGGGTGGAACGCGACATAAAGCTCTCTGCTAAAGCTCGCTCGGTGCTTCTAGCGCTAGCCTCGCGAGCTAACGCCCAAGGCTACTCCTACCCTTCAGTGGCCGTGCTGGCTTCTAATGCAGGATGTAGTAAGAACGGCGTACGCAGAGCGCTCGAAGAGCTCCGCGAGCGCGGTTTGGTCTCGTGGCAGACGCGCCCGGTTGAGGGGGATCGGAATGCCCCGAATTTGTATTCTGTGCATTTTGATTACCGGCGGGGTGGTGTAGCACCTGCAGGGGGTGGGTCCCAAAATCAGGGGGGTGGGTCCCATATTGGGACCCAGTGGGTGCCAGGGTGGGACCCAGTGGGTGCCATATTGGGACAGGAAGTAACACCAATAGAAGTAACACCAGTTAAGGAGTTAATCCCCAAACCCCCTAAAGGGGGCTCGGGGCGGGCACCCAAAAACGCTTACACCGAAGACTTCGCAAACTTCTGGCAGGCATACCCACGCAAAACCGGGAAGAAAGCCGCCGCCAAAGCCTACGCAAAAGCAATCAAAGAAGGCGCAACCCCAGAAGAACTCCTCCAAGGTGCGGCCCGTCTCGCGGCGGATCCTAACCGCGTCGACCAGTACACGCCCCATCCGGCAACCTGGCTCAACCAAGGCCGCTGGGAAGACGAAACCCCGCTTCCGGCTCGTGCCCCGGCTTCTGCCGCGGAACGGCGCACCCAGGCCCAGCAGCAGATCTGGGATTGGGCAACCAGCCCTGAGCCTCTCCCGCAAACCTGCCAGGCCGGCAAGCTCACCTACGAGCAGGCAATGGCCCAGGTGGAAGCGGCGGAGCGGAAGCAGGTGACCGGTGGCTAGCAAGCAAATGATCGGGATCTGCGTGAACCGGCTGATTTCGGCGGGTGCTGCCTGGGATATGTCGCAGGCCCCGCAGATCGCTGGTGAGCTAAATCGGGCCTACCCGAACCTTGCTGACGAGGTGCTCGAAGAAGCCACAACCCGGCTGATCAACTCGGGGCCGGATTTCATTACTTCGGCGAAATTGTTGGAGTTTGTGCGCCTGGTGCAGAAAGAAGCTTGGGCCCCGCGTGGCCGGGAGGTCCCGAATCTTGGTCCGGCGATGCGGCTTACGCACGAGCAGTATGTGCGCTGGTGGGCAGCCTATCGAGCCGAGTGCCTGGCTGGTGTGCAGCCGCAGGTGGCGAAGGCGAACGCGGATTACATTTTCACCCCGCCACGGGCGGATCGGCGGATCACAAAGGCGGAGTGGGAGCAGCTATTCAAGAAAACCAAAAACTTCGGGCGGCGCGTGTGAGCTACTACCGCCTATTCCTAAACCCCGCCGAATAAGCCCGGCTAGCCGGGCTAGGGCGGCCTAACAGGGTGCCCCGTGTAGGGTTACCTGCCCGGCCCAAAAAAAGTCTCTCAAAAACGCTTACAGAACATCGAAAGGAAACAGTAATGCAAACCGAAAACACTTTCACAATCAGTGGGAACCTCACCCGCGACCCAGAAACCCGCTACACACAAACGGGCGCAGCAGTCACCACCATCACCATCGCAGCCACGCCCCGCCAATACAACAAACAAACTGGCCAATTCGAAAACGGCCCCGCCCTATTCATCCGGTGCACCGCCTGGCGACAACTCGCAGAAAACATCACCGACCAACTAACAAAAGGCCAGCGCGTAATCGCCACCGGACACCTCAAACAAGACACTTACACCGATAAAACCGGGGCCCAACGCACCAGCATTGAAATGCAACTAGAAGACATCGGCCCGTCCCTGAAATTCGCTACCAGAGGCGCACAAACACCCCCGCAAGCCCAGGGCACGTATCAGGCCCCCGCAGGCGGCCAACAAGGCGACCCATGGGCACAACCCAACCAGCCCGCCCAAGGCTTCGACCAAAACCCACCATTCTAAAGGCGGCAGCATGGTTGAAAGACACCGCGATTGGCCCTCTCGCGATTGTTGGACATACGCACCCGACAAAGCCGAGCTAACCCACCCGCCCGGCCACCAGCGCCCCTGGCCCGGCGAGTGCGAATGGCCCGAAGAATTCCCAGTCACCACCCGGTACTGCAAAAAATGCTTAAACCCAAAAACCAGAAAGAAACCACACAAACATGAATAACGAAGAAAAAGCTCCTATGAGCGAATTAGAGCTAGCTAAAGCCTGGGGCGCGGTCCACGAAAACCTACAAGCGGCTGTCAAAGCTCTCGACCACTACCTCGCAGAGGAGGAAGCCACTCCCTCAACTAGGGAACCGCGCCGCAGGCTCGCCTATGCCAACGTAGACGCGCTAACCGCCATAAACTTTCTCGCCCAGCTCGTCCCTACCATCTGCGAGCACCTTCGCAGAGCAGCCGCAATAAAACACCAAAACCACTAATACGGAAGGAACCCCACAATGAAACCCGTAGATGTCGGAATCATGCTCGTCGAATGGGAAACAGCAGTAAGCAACCTGCACCTATGCCGCGACAGGCTCGACAAATACATGGGCGGCCTAACCCACGCCCAACGCAAACAACTAGAAGACCTCGCCCTGGACGCAGAGATCAGCGCCCACCACATCGAAAAAGTAAAAGATCGAATCCAGGAAACCATCAAAAAACAGCAGCAAGCTAATGTCGGCTGATCGTACGGTCACCCGCACCTGCGCCGGGTGCGGGCAGCCCATCCAACTAACAGAAACCAGCAGCCTCTACCAGACGGACGGCACCCCCTGGCCCGTCTACCACGCAGACTGCTACCAAAACAAAAACAACCAGGAAAACCACAAATGAACCCACGAAAACGCAACCGAACCTCCGCAAAAGCCGCAGGCAGAAACTTCGAAAAACAAGTATCCCAATACCTCAACGCCCACGTAGACGACCGCATAGAAAGACGCCGCCAAACCGGCCCAAAAGACCAAGGCGACATCGCCGCCCTAAGAACCCAAAACGGACACCGCGTTGTCGTCGAATGCAAAAACACCACCCGCCCACACCTCGGCCCCTGGACCACCCAAGCAGAAACCGAACGCCAAAACGACGGCGCGCTCGCGGCCGTCATAGCACACAAACGCCACGGCAACGCTAACCCGGCAGACCAATACGTAACCATGACCCTAAAAGACTTCGCCGCCCTCCTAACCGAGAAAAGACCAAAATGAGCACAAAACACCTGCAAGCCGCCCGCGCCACCCTCTTTATTGCCCACTTCGCCGGGTTCGGCCTAACCGCCTGGATCACAGCCACAACCGGCCCCCACCCAGCCCTAGCAGGCCTCGCCCTCGCCTGGGCATTCCTCTCCTGGTGGGCATGGACCCTAGCCGGCACACTCCTCATCGAAATAAACAACCAAGACCACCAAATCCAAGACTACGAAACCCGCGAGCGCGCCGCCTACCACACTCAGACGCTCCTTCTGGACAGTCTCATGGACCTTATTGAAAAGACCGAGAAAGAAAACCCCGAAAAATGAAGATCGACATCACCCGAGATGAGCTGGCAAACCTACTTGCCCCCACACCCACCCCTGCGCCTACTATCCGCCAGCGGGCTGCCCTGGCCTGCCTAATCCACAACGCCGCCCGGTTCATGCAAGGCGCAAAACTCCTGCAAGGCGGCGAACGTGAAGCCCACCAGGTGGCAACCCAAGAAATCATCGCCTCTTTCGGGCCCTTACCCGCCTACAAGGAAGCCTGCCAAGAGCTAACCAACAAGGAGAAGATGTGAGGATACGGCTATCACTCACCCTAAAAATAACCCGCACCCCGCGCCCCAAGCCCGAAGGCCCCCACCCAGCTGGCGACTGTTACACCACCACAGAAAACGCCGCCGAAAAAATCCCCTTCGGGTTCCAACCCCAAGACATCCGTCCCCGAAACTGAAAGACAGCTCCCCGCATGGGAAAAAACAATATTTGCCCGCTAACCGGCCAACCACTCAAAGACGGGCGACAAATCAGCCCTGAGGCAGAACGACAAGTCCTCGAAGCTCTCCGCCAGTTGCCCGGTCTACACGAAAACGCCCTACAATCCGCATACCGGATGACATCCCACCCCCAAACAGGAGGTGGCGTGCGCACCGGCCCGGCAGAAAGGATCCCCTACAACCCGGCCCTAATGCGAAGAATCGAAGCAGCTGCCCGCCCGCTGCACGTGATCGCTAAAGCCTGGGGCAAACCAGTAGATGGGCACTTTCACACCTACTGCCAGCAGATAGCCGCCGCGCTACCAGGCAAGGTGAAAAACCCAAACGCTGCTACGGTCGCCCTGCAAGTGAGGGATTCCTACAACAGCCTAGAAAGAGTGGCCGACCTGCCCCCGGAAAAATGGTTCTACGGCACCTGCGACGCGCCAGTCGGGCCACATGAAACCATCTGCGGTAGGGCAATCTACGCGCCAAAAGGCCGCGCCATAGTCACCTGCAGCAGATGCAGGACCAGGCACGACGCTAAAAGGCTAATCGACGCGTCCAAACAGCGTCTTAGTGAATACGCTGTGACAATCCCGCACATGGTTCGCCTGCTTAACCAAAGCGCGGCGGGCATACACCTAAAACCCAAAACCGTGTACAAGTGGGCAGAACGCGGCAAGTTAAGCCCAGTGCGTGAAACCTCCCAAGGCAAGCTCTACAGGGTAGGTGACGTGTTAGCCCTGGCAGAAGAATCACCTGCAAAACAATGACCACTCAGGCGAGTGGGCCGCGTCGTCTCCTGCCCTCGCGACAGGGGCGGCGCACCCACACGCACCCTGCTACGACTTGACAAAACAGCAAAACTGTCGAACCCTAGGTTTATAGGGTGCCACCAGACCGTACAGAGGTCAGGCACCTTCAAGTTTTTAAAAGACACGCGCAACCACCCGACAAAAAGGCAAAGTACTACCTACTCGGTTACGCAACAAAGCTCCCTCACCCCCTGATGCTAAATCCTCCATCGTGGCATACGGGCGACCCCGATCACCACTGTTGTTACGCGGGCAGACAGCACCGCCGCCACACGAGGACACTGGGGAAGAGGGAAGAGGGGTGCGCCCCGTATTTTTGGGGAGTTCACGGGCGCACCCCACACACGCACCCCCCCACGGGCCGCAACAAACGCGGCCCAAAAACATTTAAACCACCAACCCTAAGGAGACCCACCTGGGCACAACACACCTAACCCGAGCACAAAAAACCAAAAACGACGAGTTCTACACCCACCCCCAAGACGTAGAAACCTTCATGACAGGCGTGCTCACCAAAACCCCAAACCTACTGAACGGCGCAAATGTCCTCCTACCCTGCGACACCCCCGCCAGCGCCTTCACTAAATACTTCACCACCCACTTCCACCAACTCGGCCTAAACACCCTCACAGCAGTCGGAATGGACGGCAAAGACGGAACCTACTACCACCAAACCAAAGAAAGGAAGATACACCGCCCCGCCCAGGGGTGCGGCAGATTCCAATCCCAAGAAACCACCAACGCACTCGCAACAGCCAACTTCGTCTTCACCAACCCGCCCTTCTCCATCCTGCGCGAATTCCACCACTGGCTAACCAAACAGCCCCGCCTCCGATACGGCATCATGGCACCAACAACAGCCATCGCATACGCCAACATAAAACCCCAAATAATAGCCGGCACCATCCAAGCCTGGGGATCAAAATCCAGAACCTTCACCACCCCCACCGGCCAAGCAAACGCCCTCACCTGCTGGCTCACCAACATCCCCAACCAGCTCCCCCGCAAACCCATCGGCGAGCACACCCGCGAAGAAAACACCCACACCCTCAAAGGCAAAAGATACAAAGACCTGTACAAGCCATACGACAACCACCCCGGTATCGAATGCCCCACCTACCAGGCAATCCCAACCCCCAACGGGCAAACAATAGGAGCCCCCATAACCACCCTCGCCCAATGCGACCTAACCGACTGGCGCATCCTCGACATCATCAAACCCACCATAGGCGGGCGCGCCAAATTCCAACGCGTCCTACTCTCCCCACGCTAAACCCGCCCAGCCCGGGCAGACGCAACCACTACCTGCCCGGGCAAGCACACTCACAGCCCAACCAAACCCGAACAAGCAACCCCAACCAAGAACAGTAGAAAAGACTCCCCGATGAAACGCTGCCCAGCAAGACGCTGCCCCAACCTAATCCCCAACACCGCCCGCTACTGCACCACCCACGCCCACCAGTACGAGGCCCGCCGGGGCACCACCACAGACAGAGGCTATGGCAGTAAACACCAAAGACTACGCAACAAACTCAAAGCCCAAGTCGAACAAGGCAAAGCAATCTGTCCAAGATGCAACAAACCAATCAAAGCAAGCGAAGCTTTCGATCTTGGACACAAAGACGATCGCCGCTTTTACAACGGACTTGAACATGCTCATTGCAATCGTTCCGCAGGCGGAACAAACGGAGCAAGACAAGCCAACGAACGACAACGAACATGACAAAGAAACAAAAGTGTTTCATTTTGTTTATTCATTCGTTGTTAGAACACGAAAACAATTTTTACAGTCTCGCATTTTTTACTCCAGACTCCGACCACCACCCCCCCCAGGGGGGAGGCCCCAAAAATAGGTAAGGATGGACCGCCGGTGAGGTGAAAAACCAGTCTGGAGCTTTCAAAACTACATCAGACAGAGGTGAACGCTATGGGTAGAGGAGGAGCGAGGGTCCGCTCTGGGCCACCAGCAAATGAGAACTCGGGCCGGTCCGCCCGACGCGGTTTTTCTCTGAAAGCCCTGCCCCCAACAGGCAGGCGCGGCAGGCCACCAAAGTTCCCGCTGCCAGAAATGAGTGAGCGGGAAGAAGAAGTTTGGAAGAGCCTTTGGAAAAGCCCCCAGGCGGTGGCCTGGTCGATGCCCGAAAACAAGTGGATGCACCATCTGGTCGGCTTATACACGCGGGTTCTCGTAAAGTGCGAGAGCCCCTCTACGCCGCCTTCCTTACTGGCGCAGCTGCACCGGATAGGAGACCAGATTGGGATGACCCCGGCGGGTCTTTCTTTCCTCGGATGGAAAATCGCCGAGGAAAGCGAGTCTAAGAGCGCCCCTAAGCCTAAAAGAAATGCTTCAGCGGGGGCGCGCACACGGCTGAAAGTGGTTGTAAATGAGTGAGCGTGTTGTTGATTTCCCAACTCTTGGGTTTTTAGCGGCTGACTGGATTGAAGCTCACTGTACGGTCCCATCTGGATTTGATTTGGGCGCGCCGCTGGTTCACGTTGGCTGGCAGCTATGGTGCGATGTTAATCATTATCGGGTTCGTGAGGGCGCAAAGCTGGGCGAGCGCGGCCAGTCTGGTGCTTCCCAGTTCTTCTACAGACGCTCCTTGGTGGTGGGCCCGCAAAAGTCGGGCAAATCTCCTTGGGGAGCATCCATTACTGCCTTTGAGGCTGTTGGCCCGTGCCTGTTCGCCGGGTGGGCCAAGGAAGGAGACTATTACTCGTGCGCGGATAACGGGTGCCCTTGCGGTTTTGAGTACGCGTATGTGCCTGGCGAGCCTATGGGGATGGTGCGTAACCGCTCCTTGATTCAGCTTTTAGCTACCGCTGAAGAGCAGGTTGCCAATATGTATGACCCTTTGAACTTTATGGTACGTAACGGGCCGTTAGCAGAGTTTGTCAAACCTGCTGAGGGCTTCTTGAGGCTGCCTCATAGGGGAAAAGTTGAAGTGGTAACCCAATCAGCGCGGGCACGCTTGGGCGCGCCAATCAATTTCGCTATAGCTGATGAGTCTGGCTTGTACACGGGCAAGATGAAGCAAACCTGGGCGACGATGCGGCGCGGCCTGGCAGGTATGGGCGGGCGCGGGATCGAAATTACTAACCCTTGGGACCCAATGGAGGCCTCCGCAGCCCAAGAAACCTACGAAGCTCACACTAAAGACGTCTTCGTTTTCTACCAGAAACCAGATGGCAAACTCGACTACACGGTCAAGCATGATAGGCGAAAGATCCACGAGTACGTTTACGCAGATTCCCCTTGGGTTGACCTCAATGCGATCGAAGCTGAAGCTGCCGAATTAGTGCGCACTGACCCAACTCAGGCAATGCGCTTCTTCGGGAACAAGCTTGTGCAAGGTCTCGGCTCGTTCATGCCGGAAACTCTCTGGGATGAACGCACTCGCCCCGGCCAGGAGCCCCCAACGGGCGGGCCAGTTTGTGTCGGTTTTGACGGCTCCCGCAGCGGGGACTGGACCGCGCTGCGAGTAGAAACCTTAGACGGGCTGCGATTCACCCCCACATACGGGCCAGACTCGCGCCCTACATGGTGGAACCCGCAAATATGGGACGGGCGAATCCCACGAGGGGAAGTAGACGCAGCAGTACGCGAAATCTTCGCCACCTACGAAGTCGCCCGCATGTACGTTGACCCCAGATTTTGGGAAACACAAGCAGACGCCTGGGCCCGCGACTTCGGCGAAGACAAGGTCATCCAATGGCCAACCAACAAAATCAACCGCATGTTCGAAGCGCTCACACGCTACATGGAAGATCTCAGCGAGGGTCTGACCTTCCACCTGGAAGATTCCATGATGAAAACCCACGTGCTAAACGCCCGCAAAATCGCCAAACCCGGAGACAAATACATCCTCGGTAAACCAAAAGAGCACATGAAAATCGACCTCGTAATGGCCGACGTGCTCGCCCACGAAGCCGCAGCCGACGCCCGCGCCACCGGGTGGGAAGAAGACCAGGGCGCAGGCATGATTCATTTCGCCTAACCCGCCCTCAGGAAGGAGCAAATCTTGAGGCTCACAACCACCGAAGAAGCCTACCTGCAAAAAGGCATCGAGCAACTAGCCCTACAGTGGGCAAAAGATGAAGAACTCCTCGCCTACTACGACGGCCTGCAACGCATCGAGTTCCTCGGCCTGGCCGTAGCCCCCCAAATGCGCAAATTCGAACTATGCGTAAACTGGCCGCGCGTAGTAGTAGACACCATCGAACACCGCCAAGACGTGCGCTCCTTGTTCATGCCAGGAGAAGAAACCGCCTCAAAAAACCTGCAAGAAGGCTGGGACGCCAACAACATGGACTCCGACCTATGCCTATCCAACCGAGATCGACTAATCCTAGGGCGCTCTTTCATATCTGTCGGAGCCAACGAAGAAGCAGGCGCACTGCCCATAATCCAGGTGGAATCACCGCGCGAAATGTGCGTAATCATGGACCGCCGCCGCCGCGCAGTAGCCGCAGCAGTACGCGTATACGACTACACAGACGGCACCCCCAGGGCAGCAACCATCTACCTACCAGACAAAACCCTCTGGTGCGCACGCCAAAAAGGAATATGGCACGTACAAGACGCAGACGAACACAACCTCGGCCGCGTCCCCGTAGTACCAATAATCAACCGGCGACGCACCACCACCCAATACGGGCGCTCCGAAATGAGCGACGTAATCCCCCTAGCAGACGCAGCCGCACGCACCCTAACCAACCTACAAGTCGCAGCCGAAGCACTAGCGGTGCCTAAGCGTTGGGCTACAGGGGTTAAACCTGCTGATTTTATGGATAAGGGCGGGAAGATTCTGCCGAAGTGGGAGGCATATTTCAATGCGGTGTGGGCGACCTCGAATAAGGACGCGAAATTAGGCCAGTTGGATGCGGCGGATCTGAAGAATTTCACTGAGACGGTCCAATTCTACGGCAAGCTCGCAGCATCGGTTACTGGTTTCCCGGCTAAATATTTTGGTCTAACTACTACTAACCCTCCTGCTGAGGGGGCTATCCGTGCTGAGGAATCCCAGTTAGTGAAAATGGTCGAACGCCATAACCGGGAAGTCGGTAATGCCCTGGGCCAGGTTATGGGCCTGTACGAGCAGATCCGCACCGGAGAAAAAGTTGATGGGTCGCGTATTGCTGTCGAGTGGTATGACCCAGCTACCCCAACCTTCTCCCAGCGTGCAGACGCACTACAAAAGCTTGCCGGGGGTAAACCCCTAATTAGCCGTGAGGGGGCGTGGGATGAGCTCGGTTTCTCCGAGGCCCGCAAGGAGCGCGAGCGCGAATATTTAGAACAGGAAGCAGCCGACGACCTCGTGGGAGAACTTGTAAGTAAGAGCGGTGAGAATGGCGGTGCCTAATCGTGAATGCTACCGAAGACCATTACCGCAAAGTCGCAAACTTGCAGGTAAAAGCTGCGGCTATAGGACGCCACCAGTGGGGCAAAACCAACCCCGACTACATTAGCCAGTCCTGGGGCCTAAACCTGCCCACTTTGGTAAATGCCATATCGGTTTTGCAATATGACGCCGCCGCAGAAGGCGCATCCTATGGGGCGGCAGCGCTGGCAGGCCAAGGAGACTACGAAGCGCCAACAGGGTTCGTAAACCCCTACGGGTTTGTTGGTATTGCATCTGACGGGCGCTCCCTAGAAGGCCTACTACAGTCCCCGGTTATCACGGCTAAAACTGCGATAGGGAATGGGGCAAGCGCAGGGCAGGCCCTCCAAATGGGCAGACGCCAGCTAGACATGCTTCTACTCACTTTGATTGCGGATGTGGCGCGCTCTGCCGCCTCGGTAGATATTACTGCCCGCCCCGGGGTCGGGTATGTGCGCATGGTAAGCCCTGGGGCTTGCGCGCGTTGCGCTATCCTCGCGGGCCGCTTCTACAGGTGGAACACCGGGTTTCTCAGACACCCTAATTGCGGGTGCGTACACATCCCAGCGAGGCAGTCGCGTAAAGCTGCGGCTATTAAAGAAGGCTACATCGCTGACCCGTACGCATATTTTCGTTCCCTGCCTCTTGTCGAGCAGAACCGTCTCTTGTCTAAAGCGGGCGCGCAGGCAGTAAGAGATGGCGCGGATATATTCCAGGTAGTGAATTCCCGGCGCGGTAGGACCAAAACCGGGATGTTCACCACCGAAGGTATGAGCACACGCGGGCACGCAGCAGGAATACTAAAACGTGGCCAGCGTAGGGCAACCCCCGAGCTCATCTACAAATGGGCGAAAGGAGATAGGGGGCAAGCTCAAAGGCTGCTTCGCGAGCACGGGTATATTCTCCCGGGTGGGCAAAACCCCGTTGGGGTGCTCCGTGGGGCACGTGAGGGGTTTGGCCAATACGGTAAAGGTGGGCGTGCAAAAGCCTCCACGCAGGCCGTATTAGAAGCTCGCCAACGCGGCTGGCGCGACCCGAATAACGTTTATACGATGACTGCGGCAGAACGCCGCCTCTACGTTGCAGAACGCGATTATAAGGAAGTACTGGTCGGGCGTAACCCGTGGACTACTGCGGCGGTAGAGCGCAGGGGTGGGGCCAAAATTGGTGGCACAGATGAGCCCCTAACCGCGCAGATTGCTGCCTCAGTCGAATCAACGTATAGGGCTGAGCTTATGGCCGCGATGCGCCCAGGCGGAATCCTTTCCAAAGAGGTAGCGCGCAGGCCCGACCAGTATCTACCTACCACCCGATTAGGCAGAAAAACAGTAGGGAAGAAATCCCCGACTCCTGCTGCTAGCGGGAGGGGAGGAGCTAAGCCGCCTAGTGGCCCAAAACGGGTGTCGAGTAGTGCTGATATGCCACGGTGGCGGCGCGAAGCCGAAATCCACACGTCTGACGTAGAGCCTATGCCACGGTCAGAATACGAGGAGATAGCGCGACGGCTTAACCCGGCGACAGAAGAAAACATGAAAGTCAGCCTCTACGGGAGTTCGCGGGGGAAAGGGGGTCATCTAGACGAGGATGCGGGAGTAGGCAAAACTCATTACCCGTCCGAGTGGACAGTCGAGGACGCTTTAGACGCGATTAATTACACCCAAAACTATCCCGAGTGGATCACGGAAAACTCGTCTGGAGAAGGTATGTATGATCTTCGGGCCGAATACAAAGGCGTTTTGATGGAAGTAACAATCAACATCAAACGCAAAGGCAGACGCCAACGACCACATGCTTTCCCCGTAACGGGTGATGGGGTATACATGGTTACGACAAAGAAAAGTATAATTAAACCGTGGAACGGGCCAGTGGACTGGGAAGGTTTCAGGAGGGTGGAATGAGTGAGTATGAAGATGCTTTCTGGGAAGCCTGCGATGAAGTTCGCACCCAGTTTACTGACGAGGAATGGGAAAGCAGGTACGGCTATGTGATAATGGCCGACGGCCCATTCAAACCAGCCTGGGATGCGGGAATGTGGAAGGCTAAAGAGGTCGGTTTTACCTACAGTGACGCTCTATTAGCGAAACTCGATAAGCTTATTCCCCCTTTGGATGACCCAGACGCTGACGGAATCGACGACATAATGCGGCAGACAATTGATCTGATGAAAGAAATCAAGAAAAAGGCCTAAGCCCACACCACATAATTCTAGTTTTACCCACTAGACCACACCGGTCTGGTGGGTTCTTTTATACCCGCACCCGCGACGGGTGGCGGGTTTCTTTCCGAGCGATTTGGAGAAAAACAAAATGGCAGAAACAAACACCACCAAAACCGAGCCCGAAAAAACCGAGGAACCCCTCGGAGAAGGCGGCGTGAAAGCCCTCAAAGCGGAGCGCGATGCCCGCAAACAGGCAGAACGCCAGGTACAAGAACTGACCGAAAAACTAGACGCCACCACCAATGATCTAGAAGACAAACTCGCAGAAGCAACCAAGCAGGGCAAAACCACCTCCGCCCAGCTCGCCCGCATGAACGTCGCGTACGAGCAAGGAGTGCCCGCCGATCTAATCGGCTACCTGCAAGGAGAAACTGCCGAAGAACTCGCCGAGTCAGCCAAGACCCTCATGGGTCACCTGTCTGCCAACAAAGCCGAGCCTGAACCCAAAACCCCAGGCCCACGCCCTGACCTAACCCAAGGCAAAGCCCCCGGAGCATCCGGCCCGGCACTCAACTCGCCACAGCTAACCGCCGCGCTGGCAAAAGCCGTTGGCGTAACACTATCCGAATAAAAACCGAACCTACCCTCCAAATCATTTGGGGAAAGGACAAAAATGGCTATCACAGCAGCAACCAAAACCACCGATTTTTCCGGCTTCATCAAACCCGAAGAATCCGCACCAATATTCGACGAGGCCGCCCGCGTATCAGCGGTACAGTCCCTAGCAAGGCAGATCCCGCTGGGCATTTCCGGGCAGGAAATCCCCGTAGTCACCTCAAAACCGGTAGCAAACTGGACCAGTGAAGGCGGGCAGAAACAAACCACTAACATGGGGCTCGCACTGCGCACCATGACCCCAAAGAAACTAACCGCTATCGCAGTAGTTTCCGCAGAAGTCGTACGCGCCAACCCCGGCAACTACGTCACCCAGCTACGGCCCGCACTCGCGGAAGCATTCGGGCGGGCATTCGACAACGCCGCACTGTATAACACCGGTGGCGATGGTACAGGTACTGGGCCCTTTGACGATTACGTTGCTAAAACAACCAAGGCAGTCACCCTAGGGACGTCAAAGAAAGGCGTTTATGGGGATCTT
Organism: Winkia sp. UMB3158; assembly: GCF_030217145.1. NCBI lineage: Bacteria > Bacillati > Actinomycetota > Actinomycetes > Actinomycetales > Actinomycetaceae > Winkia > Winkia sp. UMB3158. Next base: position 24,205 of record NZ_JASONH010000005.1, read on the forward strand.
GTTACCGGCCTTGACCTGCTCCTAAAGGACAAGAAGAGGGCAACCGGGTTCGCTTTTGATACCGGTATGGAAACCACTTTCCTGGGGCAGCTAGATCAGACCGGGAGACCGCTGTTCGTGCCTGGGGAGGCAACCGAGACCGCGTCTGCGGTAGCCCACGGCTCCCTGCTTGGGCGCACGACTGTTCTCGCTGAGGGCATTGGAAACGGACCGGTCGAAGGGTTCCTGGGGAACTGGTCTAAGGCCGCCTGGGGCGTAGTTGGCGGCATCAACTACAGGATTTCTACCGAGGCCGCAGTCACAATAGGGGACAAGCTCGTCTCCCTATTCGAGCACAACCTCGTAGCGATTCTGGCTGAAGCCGAGTACGGATTCGTCCTCGAATCCGCCGATCATTTCGTCAAATTCAATGCTGCAACCGGCGAGGCAGCATAGTGGCCGCGCGTAAAAGCACTGCGGCTAAACCGGCACGGGGACGCGAGGACGGCCTAGTTGACCTCGCGTCCCCCTCCGGGGCGAAAGTGACCGTGGCAGAAGCATTAGCAGACCGACTACTAGCAGGCGGATACAAACCAGCCTGACGGCAAGGAGGTAGGCGTGGGCGCAACCATAACCAGCGTGGGAGAAGCATTAGGCCGAAAAATCGCCGACCCAGACGAAATCGCCCAGGTGAACTTTTGGATTAAAGGCGCAGAGCTCCTAATCAAAAGACGCCTCGGCCCCTTAGAAGGACTGGACGCGGAAGCCGTCGAATACGTTATCTCTCAGGCAGTAGCAAGACGGGCCCTAAACCCTGAGGGCAAACGCACCGAACGCATAGACGACTACTCCTACACGCTTAGCGCAGACTCAGCGGCAGCAGAAATAACTATCACAGACCTGGAATGGGCAATGCTAACCCCTGACGACAACACGATCGGCGGCGCATTCTCCATAACCCCAACAAGCCCCACATATGTGAGGCGAGCCGGGCGAGGAACAGGAAGAGAGGTAAACCATGACAGTTTCAATGGCAGTGCGTTCTGGTAGGCGCGCCGCAGAAAAACTCATGGTCGACAACTGCCGCATAACCAGGACGGGGGAACCTACCATCGGCCCAGACGGGCGCGAGCATATTAGTGAAACCACCGTTTACGAGGGCAAGTGCAAGGTGCAAACCTACGAGCCTTATGAGCAAACCCCAAACACCGCCGGGCACACAGCAGTAGTACAACGCTACTCAGTGCACGTCCCCTACGGGGCGGGACCATTTGAAGTAGGGGACAAGGTAACTGTAACTGGTAGAGAATTTCGCGTAGCTGGCCTACACGAAAAAACCTACCAGACCGCAATCAGGCTACTAGTGGATGAGGTCGTAATCTGATGGGCATTATCAGCATTGACACGTCCGAGGTGCGCGCGCTCGCGGCGGATTTACGGCAAGTGGATTCGCGCCTGGCCCGCCATGTGGTCCCGGTGCTGCGCAAGGGTGCGGTGAATGTCAAGAATCAGCTTGTGAAAGAAGCTGAGGAGTCAACGCACTTTCGCGGTTTTGCACCTGCGATTAGCTTTGATGAGGGCTCCTTCGCGGGGTTTGGTGGAGGCGAGTTCAAGGTAGATATTGGGCCTACTAAAGGCGCGCCAGGTTCCCTAGCTAATATTGCCTACTTCGGTACTAGCAGGGGCGGGGGGACAGTTCCGGACCCGATGGGCGCGTTAGAGGCGGAGGCCCCAGGGTTTGCTGACGCGCTTGGGGAGTTCGCCGAAAGGATGCTCACATGAAACAGGCAATACTTGAGCTGCGCAAACTCTTAACCGGGGAGGGGCTGCCCTGTTATGTGGCAGATATGAGAAAACCTGTCCTGACCTCTGCGGACTACCCGTACATAGTAATCACTGCTGGGGTAGGGGAGAAGCCCTCGGAGGATCTAGCCGGCAAGATGCGCGATCTAGACGAGTGGGTGCGCATAACTATTGCCGATGCCACGCCAATAAATGCTTTGGATTCGGCAGAAAAATGCGAAGCACTCCTACAAGGGCACGTCCTCCCCCTGGCCGGGTGGCGCACTTTCCCGATAGATGTTCGCCCAGTGTTAGGCGTAACCGTGGACCGCACCGTGACTATTAGCGACACGAACACGCACCCCGCCTACCTGGTAATAGAAGCCCACATAATGGCCACACCAATAAGGAGGTGCTAATGGACAAATTAGTAACCGTATACGACAAGAACACAGGCGAGCGGGTTCCCTATAAGGTTCCCGCTCATTTTGTTGGGCACCCACTTTTAGGCCCTGATTGGGTCCGAAACAAACCCAACACAAGATCTATTCCCCCAGCAGATATGAACCCTGTTGAAAGCCAGCCAGAAATACTTCCAACCGAAAATACTGAAGGAGAATACAATGCCTAAAACCCTAGCTGATGGGCGCATTAAACTGACTGTTCTAACCCAGAAGCCAAAAGACCTGCGTGCTCCCACCGTAGACGAGCTAAAGAAGGGCCTGGAAGGGTCCTGCCAGGTACTCAAATCTGATTACAAGCTCGGCGCGACCGCTTCCGAAACGATCAACGAGCCTGCCCTATGCACGGCCTCGAACGCAACAGTGTTCGGCGCTTCAAACTATGAAGGGTCTGTCTCACCATTCATCCTCAAAGATGAACACGGGAAAACCCTAGCTGATGAAGCCACCGTTTGGGAGGCCCTCCGCACTAAAGGCACCACGCTTTGGCTGGTAGAACGCGAAGGCCCCGAATACGACAAGGACTACGAGGTAGGCGACGAGATAGACATTTATGAGGTCGTAACCGACACCCCGCAGAAGCCCTCTGACCGGACCGGCTACATCAAGAGAACTATCCCGCTGGGCGTACAAAATGCCTACGAGAATGTGAAGGTTGTAGCCGCCGCAGGGTAATCCCCCTCGGCGGTTTACTTTTGCCGCCCCCAAACACTGCTTTCAGCCGGTAGTGGGGCGGGTAGGAGCATCTGGTGGCCAGGCCCTACCCGCCCCAGGGGGCGGCCCCAAAATAATTAGGCCACCATCCAAAACCGCTCTTACATAAACTTTGGAGGCCACCATGACAACACTGCCCGAAGGCGTACGCACCTACGAAACCGCCCAGCCCACCCCGGAAACCTTTGACCTTACCGCCTGGATGGAAGGCCTCGCCCCCACAAAGCGAGCCTGCACAATCTATGCCCGCGCCGACCTACTATCCCAGCTGGACCTACTAGCAGAAAAAATCAGGATAGCCGAACGAGCCGGACAGGAGGCAACCCCCCTGCGCGAACAGTTCCTAAAGCTCAAAAGCGAGGTCGAAGCCTCCGCCCTCGACATCGTGGTGCGAGCATGGTCCCAAACTCGCATAAAACGCAACGCTCAAGCATTAAAAGAAGAAGGCATCACCGACCCAGACGAAGTGGGTTTACACCAGATCGCCCAGCAGATCGAATCCCCCACCGGGTTTGGAGTTGACCAGCTGCGCAAACTAAACGAAATATCCCCCCAGCAAGCCTCCCTAATCGCGGCCACAGTAGTATCAGCAAACCAAGGGGCCGTGGAGGTAAAAATCCCTTTTTAGTAGACGCCCTCGACACCAACAAAAACGCCGGGATACTCCAGCTGTTACGCACCGCAAAAGAATGGCATATCCCACCGCTAGTAATGGCAGGAGTGAACCCACCACAGGCCGGGTGGGCATGGGAAGATACCATGCTCGCCCAGGCCCACTCCGTCTTTGAAAAAACCAGAATCTGCACCGGGTGCGGCTACCCCACACGCCTCGCCCACGACGACGACATGGACGGCTGGTTCGAGGTCAAACAAACATTCTGCATCGCCTGCGAAACAAAAGACCGCTTCCAGGCAGACACTGAAAAAACCAAGCCCACCCCAGGCATGGTCCCAACCCTAGAAATAACAAAACAATAGGAGGCCCCCTTTGGCTGACCGCAGTATCAAAGTAACTCTTAGGGCAAACGTCGCAGACTTCACCGCCCAAATGAAGAACGCCTCCTCCAGCCTAGAAGCAGTCGTAAAAGCCGCAGACAAAACCGGTACTGTAGCCACAACCAGGATGGGCCGCCTAGCACAATCCGCACAACTACAAAGAGGCGAATGGGAAAAAGCCGGCTCAGCCCTAACCAAGTTCGGCCTAGTCACCACAGGCGCGCTCGCGGGCTCGATAAAAGCCGCAGTCGACTGGGAATCCGCCTTCGCGGGAGTCCGCAAAACCGTAGACGGTACTCCTGCAGACCTAGCAAGAATAGAATCCGGGCTACGGGCCATGACCGGGCAAGTATCTGCCTCCCACGGAGAAATCGCAGCAGTAGCAGAAGCCGCAGGCCAGCTAGGCGTATCCAAAGAAAACATTGTCGGATTCACCAAGACAATGGTTGACCTTGGCGAAGCAACCAACCTGTCAGCCCAAGACGCCGCCATGACCCTAACCAGGTTCATGAACATCATGGGCACCAGCCAAGATAAAGTCTCCAACCTAGGCTCATCAATCGTCCACCTCGGCAACAACTACGCCACAACAGAATCCGAAATCGCCGCAATGGGAATGCGCCTAGCCGGCGCAGGCCACCAAATTGGCCTGTCCGAAGGACAAACCCTAGGCCTGGCTGCGGCCCTCTCATCTGTCGGTGTAGAGGCAGAAGCCGGCGGATCAGCATTCTCTCGCGTAATCACCACCATGCGAAACGCCGTAGACACCGGCGGCCCACAACTAGAAACCTTCGCGCGAGTAGCAGGAATGACCGGCAAACAATTCCAGCAGGCCTTCAAACGTGACGCCGGTAGCGCAATCGGCGCATTCATCAAAGGCCTAAACGGAATAGAAGCTGCTGGCGGCTCAATGCAACCAGTACTCGAACAACTAGGCCTAACCGACCTACGCGTAGGCGATGCTCTACGCCGCGCCGCCTCCGCTTCCGACGTATTCTCCAAAGCCATGCGCGACGGGCAAAGCGCTTTTGACGAGAACAAAGCACTCGCGGAGGAAGTCGCGCGCAGGTATGAGACGGTCGGGGCCCGGTCGAAAATGGCGTGGAATCAGATTAAAGATGCTGCCATTAGCACCGGGGATAGTCTGCTACCTGTAGTGGGTAATTTAGCTGATGGGGTGGCAGGAGTCGCTAAAGGGTTTGCCTCCCTGCCTAAACCAGTCCAGACCGCTGCCGCAACACTTACAGGCGTGGTAGGCGTATCTGCCCTACTGACTGGAGGGTTTTTGAAGCTAACTCCGGCTGTTTTAGAGACCATTACCGCCCTGGAAAGCCTCGGCGTGGTATCAGCAGGCGCGAAAGCCAAAGCAGGCGGCCTAATATCTGCCGTCAGTAAGATTGGGGCGGTAGTAGCAGTTGCGGGGGCCGCACTTACGGCACTTAAAGCCGCCCAACAGTGGCTTGAGGATCCACCTTCTAAGGGAATAAAGCAATACACTAACGCCATTTTAGAAATTAAGAAGGCGTCAGATGTGCCGAAGCTTCTCAAAGATACCGGGGAGAATTTCCTTGGTATAAAAATTGGGGCAGCCGCAGGCGCAAAAAGCGTAAAGCAATACTCCAAAATGGTTAGTGAGGCATCCCGCCTAACCGGTTCATGGAGCGAAACCTACGAGAGACTCGTGGCTAAAGCCCCAGGAGTTTCGCTGGACCCCGCTCTTAAAGTTGCTGACGAGCTAAAAGAGTATGGCAAAGCCCTGGCAGGGCTCCCCCTGAACAAAGCCCAGGCGCAGTTTAGGCTGATGACCGACGCTGCCGGAGGGACCAGCAAAGCAATCAGAGATCACTTGAAACTGATGCCTGAGTATGCTCAAGCGCTCCGGGATAAGGCCCAGGCGGCAGGCCTATCTCTTAGTCAGGATCAGCTTGCTAAGCTCGCAGTTGGCGAGCTCACTCTTGAGACTGATAAGAATGGGCAGGCACAGCTGAAAGCTGCTGACGCGGCTAACGCGGCGGGTGAAGCTTTATCCCGGTGGGGTGGGCATGCGCTCACCGCAGGGGACGCGGGTGAACAGTTACGCCAGAAGCTGCAGGGGGCCTCTGAATCCTTTATTAATGTGGGAGAGGCCGCCCAGAGTGGTAGTGGCGGGTTTGAGGACTTCGCCTCAAAACTTGAAGAACAGATTGAGTCCATGAAGACCTGGCAGGCCTCCATGGCAGTTCTAAAGCAAAAGCTCTCCCCGGAGGCTTTCTCCCAGCTACTCGATATGGGGGCTACCGGTGCGCAGATTGCGAAAGATCTAACCGATGGGGTTAACGATGAGGCCCAGTGGGCACAATTCAATAACCTCATGGGGGCGAAAGGTAAGCAGTCCTCACAGGTTTTCGCGGAGGCTATGGATGACTCCTCGTTTACAGCTGCTGTCCAGCAGGTGATGGCACAAAAAGGCGAACTCGCGGCAGTCGCGTTCTCAGATGCCGTGATCAATAAGGGTATGACTTTGCAGCAAGCTGCCCAGGCTTTAGATGTGAAACTAGATATTGACGCAACGACTGACAAGGCGAAAGCTAAAGCAGACGAGGCGGCAAACTACACAACAGCAAAAAAGCCGCAGATGACGCTGGAGATGCTAACAGACCCGGCTAGGATTGCTGCCGGCGAGACCGCACAAATGGCAGAGGGACTATCGCCAGCTATGAAACTTGGGGCAGACCCAAGCGGGGCAATTGGGGTATTCAACTCAACCCAGGCAGACGGCTCTTCACGGAACCCGATTATGCTTTTAGGCGCTATGGCGGGCCCCGCATTGGGGGTTATAAATGCGACTGAGGCTGACGGGTCATCGCGTAGGCCAGTAATGACCCTGGACGCTAACGGTAGACCCGCGATTGGGAGCATGAACTCGGCAAAGGGCTACGGTGACCGTCTCAGCTCGTGGATTAGCGTGAACGCTACCGACCACTTCACAGGGCCGGTATGGGGGATACTCAGCTCGATCCCCTCAGTAAAAACAATCACCGTGGTTGCTAACGTTGTGCGCTCTGTAGCTGGTATGTTGGGGTTTGCCTCTGGCGGCCCAGTATGGGGGCTAGGGACGGGAACATCTGACTCTATCCCGGCACGCCTATCAAATAATGAGCATGTTATTACGGCGGCGGAAGTAACCGCAGCTGGTGGGCATGGCGCGATATTCGCGCTAAGGCACATGATGCACACTGGGCAGATCCGAGACCTGCTGCGCGAGCGGGGCTTCGCCGAAGGGGGAACCCCAGCACTGCCTTATGCGCCACGGCCACTTATCACATCTGGTGGCGCAATGGCCTCACGGGTTGCGCACGAGGTCAGCGTGTCACTAGCGGGCCAATCTCTCGCGCTTGTCCTAGACGATGGCACCCGTTTTAACGCGCACATCGAAGAGGCCGTGGACCGCAGGATCATAGCTTCTTCGGCAATGTGAAAGACAGGTTAGAGAGGCAAAATGACACTTAAAGGATTTATTGCTGCCCACTCGGGGCTGCCCTCATTCATGATAGACGCTGGCCCTTACCGGCTTTACAGGCAGCGCGTACTGATCGATAAGGGAGTGGGGCCTACGATCATTTCTGATCCCGCAGCGCCCGTTGGTAAACCGACCGAGTACCACGTGCAAACGGCGGAAGATAACTGGAGTGAGCTACTTACGCGCCCAGGGATTGGGGCCGCCTACCTCCTTTCTGATGCGCAAGGCCGGGGCCCCGTGCCAGTCAGGATCACTAACGGCGATGACACCGGGTGGGATTGTGGGGCAGCCGTATATCGCCCGGCGAATCGGGCCGCACCAGTAGTTAGATACAGTTTCCCGCCTCGCAGCACGGGAACCCTGCAATTCAGTGCTGGGCCGGAAGCAACGGGACGCGTGAGGGAACTGGTAGCAAGACAGGAGCCGTTCTTTTTGCTGCATGACCATAGCGTGTGCCGGATCCCTAGCTGCGATGTCCCAGCTACTCGCCTTATCGTCCCAACCGGGGACATTACCGAGTCTAGGACGGCGCGAATAGATGCGGCGCACCGAGCCTGGAACATGCAGTACACGCGCCTTCCAGAATCCGCAGCATCTAAACAGATTTTCCTCACCTGGGGAGACTGGGTGCGCGCAGAAGACTCGTGGGAAAACTCTTCTTACGTTGAGCTTGCTGAGACGATTGGGGGCCTATCATGAGGCCGGGCCCATCCCTGAAGGACCTTTTAGGACCGGTCAAGGTGGGGGTGCAAGTACGTGTAACTAGGGGCCGGCAAACTCTTGCGGAAAATCTGCCGGCCTCTAACGCGCGACTAGAGTATGCGTCAGATCGTGTTGTCCCCGGCAGGCTTACCTATGATCTGCCGGCCTCGTGGGCCCCCGCTCACCCCCTGGCCCCAGCCAATAATTATGGGCAGCGCTCCGAGGTAACGATTTCGTTTGAGACTGGAGGTAGGGTCTATGAGACTCCGCTCGGTCAGTTTATCCATGAATCATGGGGGCCAGTTTCAGGGGACACTTTCACGGTTGAAGCCCTAGATTTGATGCAGATCCCCGAGTGTGACCCGATGGTGTGGCCTTCATCCCCACCTGAGGGGGCGACGCTGATCTCTGAGATGCAACGGCTGGCAACTTTGCGCCTGCCAGTGAAATCGGACCTGTACCGGGACCCGATTATTCAGCGTGGCTCACAATGGGGAACGTCTCGGACGGAGGCAATACGAGACCTTGCGGCCTCTCAGGGAGTCGAATACGGGGTCAAAGCGGACGGCTGCCTACATGTGTGGAAGCCTGATAACGCGGGGCTGAAACCCGCAGCCTACTACACCGGCAAAGACCTACTGGTAGAAGCTCCTGCTACCGGTTTTGCCCGCCGCCCCAATAGGTTCCTCGCAGTAGGGAAGAAAGACAAAGAAGAATGGGTCGCATGGGCAGACCGCGCAGGGTTCCCATTCGATAAAGATTACGGGGTTATCACCCAGCGGGAAGAAATCTCTGCCCCCGAAGCCTATAAGGATGTTCAGGCGGCAGCGAATAAGGCAATGCGTGAGTCTATGGGCGCATTGAAAAAGAGATCTCTAGGCATCGTTCCAGACCCTCGCCTTGAAGCTGGAGACGTGATCGGGATATCAACCCCAGCTGGGGAAGAAATTGTTGGGCGCGTAGTTGCTTATTCTCTGCCACTTGGCGGGGAAGAACCCATGCGCGTTGATTTGGAGGAATTTACATGGTGAAGCCGTCTTTATGGTTAGATAAGTCCCCATCTGACGGGGTGCGGGGGCAGCTATCCCGCCCGGATGCTGCCTTATACGGTCGAGTGGAATCAATCGTTGACGGGATTTTGTCGGTCCGGTTTGAAGGGGCAGAGGGATATCCGCCAGTGCGCGTGCGTGGAGATGGGGGAATTGCCGCAGTTGGTGCGCGAGTACCATTGGTGCGTGACTCGTCTGGGCGTGTGGTCCTTGCTGGTGGGGCTAACGACTTCCCAGAGGGCGCGGACCCAGTCCCCACAGGGTATGCAGGGCAGGCCCTGTTAGAAGCTTCAAAACGCGCGGGCGAGGCTAAAAAACAGATCGATGAGTTACAGGTTAGACTCCCGAAAGAACTAGATGAGGCTAAGGGCCGTATCGACGTAGCATTTGAGAACGCTAACCGGGTAGCCTCCCAGTTTGAGGCGGAGAAGGCCCGCGTTGATGGTGAGCTTGCTAAAGCGTTAGGCGCAACAGACGAGGTAAAAAAGTCGGTTGTCGTGGCGACGTCGCAGGCTGATAACGCTAAACGGCTTGCGGAGGAGGCCAAAACCAAGGCGGATAGCGTGGGCGGGAAAGTTGCTGAAGCACAGCAGACGGCCGAGGACGCGAACGGTAAGGCAGAAGTAGCAAGCAGTATCGCCAGTATGGTCCAGATGAAGCTGTCTGGCGTGAAAGACGGCTTGCATGATGTAAAGAGTGCAGCGGATGAGGCTAAGAAGGCTGCGTCTGAGGCGGATTCTAAAGCTAGCGCTGCGGCGAAAACCGCAGGCGAGGCTGGCAGCAATGCCACATCAGCATTACAGGATGCGAAGGCGGCGAAAACTGCCGCCGATAAAGCCACCTCGCAGGCGGAGAACGCGGCGAAGCTTGCTGGTTCTGCTAGTGAGGCTGCCACGCGCGCGCAAACCGCTGCCGATGGTAAAAGCAAGATTACGCGGTCAACCACTACCCCCTCTGGTGCCGGGCATGCGGGGGACGTGTGGTGGCAGTACACCGACTCATCCCTAATTGGCAAGATTATCGGGCAATGGGTTCATGACGGCACCGCGTGGGTGAAAACTGATGTGGGGGCCGAAATAGTCGCAGATTTGACGGTGGATAAGCTCAAGGCTGGCACTGGCAGTTTTGACCGGGCGGTAATTAAGAAGCTTGTGGCGGATCAGGCATTCAGCAATGAAATGTATGCCAGTAGGATTATTTCTGCTGAGAGTGGCAACCTGGTTCTAAATGGTGATCTGACGGGCGGGCAGGCCCCGTGGAGTAAGGAGCTTAGCTTTATTGCTGATGGTGCCCCTCCTGCCTGTTCGGGGTACTTAAACGCGGATGCGAGGCCTGCCGTTATAAAGCAGGTGCACGGGGGAACCCCTATCCGCCTCGAGCCTGGGCGCGAGTACGCGTTCACTGCCTGGGTATCGGCGGACATTCGGGACTCGCGCATGTTCTTAGAGCTACGTGATAGCGAGGATAATCATGCTATCGACGTCACTCAAGGCGGGCCGCTCGAAGGTGTCCCGGATTCGCGTAATGGGAATCCCCAGTATCTTATTGGCGGGTTTGAGATCCCCACGGAGTGGACCAAAATCGGGTGCCGCTTCCGGGTAAACCCGGCCAGGGGGTATCACCTTGGTGCCTTGTATGTGAATCACAGCTCTAGTGATACGTGGGCGTACCAGGCTATCGCTGGGATCTCGATAACGCCGATGGTGGGTTCAACCCTGATTGAGGGCGGGGCTATTACTACCTCGAAGCTTGCCGCTCACGCCGTGGATGTGGAAAAGCTGAATGTTACGGAAAAAATGGGTGCGAAGCTTGGGGAGTTTGTAAAGGTGAAAGCAGATAATATTCTTGCTGGTTCAATTGATGTGGCGTTAGATTTCACCGCCGGGGGCAGGATCACCGGCGCGGAAGTCGTAGGCTCAAAGATCATTGGCGGGCAGGTAATCATAGATAATCCATCAAGGCAGCCAACATTCCAAAACGTGTATGCGGATTATTCTGATCCGGCGGTTAACACTTTCCACGTGGAAGAGAAAACCACTTCCAGTACGAAGATTTTGCCTGACCAAATCGTACAGACTGGCAAGGTTGCGCTCTATAAGCGGGTGTTTAATAAGGGCCGCCCTGGAGGGGGATCGCCAGGGCATGGTGGTTCGAAAGACCTGTTAGATAGGTACACCCAAGAATTGAAGATTGATTCTGGTGGGATTGTCGTGCAGCAGGTCAATTCTAAAAATGATCGTGGGGTGGCGATATCTGCCTGGGGTATTGGTACTCCTGAGCTGCGTATTGATAATACGGGCGAGGTTGGCGCGTTTATGCGGCAAATCCAGATCCAGACCGGCACCGTCCATTGCAAACCAGCAGTTAGGGATGTGGCGACCGTGCGGTGGACGTTCCCCACCCCTTACCCGGCCCCACCGATGATTTTTTGCAACCCTGAGAATTGGGCGCACGTAGTCGCATCCGCATACAAGGTGACTAACACGTTTGCTGATATTGCGGTGCGTAATTTCTCTGGTGTGGTTCCCTCTCAGGATGCAATCCGGGTTATGGCAATCCCCACCAATATTGACACCATGCGCAAGCAGTAAAGGAGTGAACCGTGCGAGTACCTACGACTAGTGAGCTTAGGGAGCTTTCCTTTTTTGAGGTTAGCCGGCTTAGAGATGAGATCAGCGAGGAGTTTAACCGCCAGCAAATAATCGAATACCTACCCACTAACGTTGAGGCTTTACAGGCGGAGTATCAGAAAGCAGCCGGAGTGCCCCCGGCGGGCTCTAACTGGCAGGCCCCGACGGGGTTAAAAACCGCCTACGCGGTCGGGCAGGTAGTCACCCATAACGGGGTCAGGTGGAAGAGCCTATGCTCTTTCAACACTGCCGAGCCCGGCACTAACCCGGCTTTGTGGGGAAAAGAAGACGAAGGAGAAGCTGAGGAGGCCGCGAATGAGTGAGCAGATTGATATAAACACTCTTCTTGAAAAATACGAAGCAGAACTTGCCCGCATGACCCGGCGGGCAATACTCGCAGAAGCAACTATCGAAGCTAAAGAACGCGAACTATCCGCACTAAAAAAACACGGCCTAAAAGATGGAGACGCTAATGAGTAACTCGCACTGGAAGAAAGTAGCGTTGCCGGCAGCGACAGAACCACTCTTAGACGCGTGGAGAAAATTTGCCGATACCGCAGGCATAATCACCACAGCCAATTCGGTTGCTGAGGCCCGCCAAATACTCACCACGGCAGCAGACAATGGGGTAAGCATTACAGCAACAACGCCAGCATATTTCGATATCCACGGGGTTCTGTATCGTGCTGATGGGCGCAAGAATGGGACGGTATGGGTACTCTCGCCCCTAAATGAGGTGGAAGTCGATTCTCGTAAATACTCCACCGGTTGGAGTGGGCACCTCAACGAGAACCAGTTCCACGCGGCCTGCTCCACACAGCTACCGGCCCGCCCCTATGACCGGCTTGTCGCTGTCACCGCCGGGGCATATGGCAGGTGTACCAAAGGCCGAATGAATTTCGCGATTGTGGGCCATAATGGGGCATTCGCAGCAGCCAGGTGGGACCCTGACGAGGAGTCCTCAGTATCGGTAAGCCTGCAAACCGTTGTCCCGGCTGGGGAAGCCCCGAATATCAAGTGCGGCCCACAAGGCGGCTGGCGTGGCGGGGATGCCACACTCACCACTAATGACCGATTCAATTTCATGGTAGCTACCGCCTACCCAATAACAATGGCCTAACAGACTGGCTGTAATACATACCCACCCCGCTCGGGTGGGCTTTTTTATACCCAAAACCCAAAGAATGTGAGGAGCCCATATGGCATATCAAGATATAACCTGCTATGACTCACCGAATTACACGCCTGGCAGGGGCGGCACGCAAGTAAATGTGATTGTTATTCACTGGTGGAATAGTCCGGATCGTAATCCCGGGTTTGAGGGGGCAATACGCACCCTGTGCAACCCGGCGGTTGGCACCTCCGCCCACTGCGTAGCAGAAGCAGGCCGAGTAGCGTGGATCGTAAACGCCGCCGATACAGCCTGGCACGCCGGCGACTACTCCGTCAACAAGCGTTCTATCGGCATCGAGTGTAACCCGCGCATGAGCAGCGCAGACCTTGAAACTATCGCCCAGCTGATCGCGAATATTCGCCGCGATTACGGCTGGCGCATCCCCCTAGCTAAGCATAACGATTTCTACAATACTGCCTGCCCCGGCACGTATGCGGGCAAGCTCGCCTGGCTGGACGCGCGCGCCGAAGACATCCGCCGAGGGGCCCCTGCCAAGGTAACCCCGAAAGCAGACCCAGCCCCCGCCCCCGGCAAACTAGCCGAGGACGGCATCCTAGGGGTTGCATCTTGGAAGAAAATCCAAGCCCACCTACGCACCCCGCAAGACGGCACGATCTCCGACCAGGTGGCGGAAAAACAGGAATACTACCCGGCAATCATGGAAGCTGACCCCTGCCCGGCCCAATTCGGCAACGGCGATGACGGCTCCCAGGCCATACGCGAACTACAAGCCCGCCTAAAACAAACCCAGGACGGCATCCTCGGCCCGACCACAATCCGCGCCTGGCAAGCCAACCTCCACCAGACCCAAGACGGCTACCTCGGAGAAAACACCGCCCAAGCAATACAACACGCCCTCAACACGAAAGGATGGATGTGGTAAAAAATGGACCAGCTATTCCAGCACATTAGCCCCATTGATTTTTCCGCACTCGCGGGCATCCTGGGCACATTCGTAGTCTCGGTGATAACTCGCGCGCACTGGACGCAAAACACTAAACGCCTGGTCGCGCTCGCGGTGTACGTGGCGCTCGCGGCGGCGACCTTCGTGTTTATTAAGTATCCGGCGTTTTACCAGTTCGCGATTATGAATCTGGGTGTGGTTGCGGGGGCTGGGCAGATAGCCTACACGGTCCTAAAGCCCACGGGTTTGATGGATTGGGTGCGTGATATTACTTCCCCGCCTGCTGGTAGGCACCGCGCCCCCACCAAGACCGGCGAGGGGAAGGAGGAGTGAGCTTTTGAGCGGGTTTATTGATGCTCTTGCCACTCTTGGCGGGTTCGGGGGGTTCGCAGCTTTCATCACAGCAATCGCGGGAGTGGTAAAAATCAAACGCGTCGAACATTCCAACAAGAAGATTGAGAAAGCCGCCTGCGAGACCCGAGAGCAATTGGAGACCAACCACGGCTCAAGCTTGCGTGATGCGGTGAATCGTATTGAGCGCATGCAAAAGGAGCAAGATCGCAGATTCGATCTCCTACTTGATCAGGTGAAGAGCCTGGGGCATCAGGTTGGGGATTATCGGCGGGAGCAGGCTATCGCTGCGGAGGATCTACACGCGCGCATGCGCAATCTTGAGCTAAGAACCGAGAAGTGCAATAAGCACTAGCATTTTTGGGGGCACCCTGGCCAGAGTTTGGCTGGGGTGCCCCTTTTTTCGGTTTTAATGGCCCTTTACGTGTCCGCTGGGGGGCGGCCTCCGTGTCCGGGCCGGTTCTTATTCCAGGCATCGATGGTTTCGGGGAGCCAGCCCATGCGTTTGCCTCGGTCGGTCCCAATTTGTGCGTCTGGTTCTGGTAGGCGGTTATCCCGGTAGTAGGTTTTTACCGTGGTGGGGGATATGCCTAGCCTTTTAGCTACCCCGTTCATGGATAGGTATACGGTAGTCATTTTTTGTCCCGTTTTATTGCTGCTAGTAGGGATGCTGCCCCTGTGGTCAGGGCGAGGATGCCGAGGATGAGTTTCCACGGGCCTGGTAGGGGGGCGAATACTGCTACACATCCGGCGACTATAGCTATTGCCCAGGTGGGGATTGTTTTTGTCATTTTGTTGTGGAACGATTAGGGGTGCGGGGCCCGCCCGCTTTGAACGGGCCCCTTTCGATTAGTCCTTCGGGGGGCGGAGGGCTTCAATGAGGGCTGCGATCCCTCCTAGTAGCGTTCCGATCCCCGCTAGGATTTCCCCTATGTGTTCCATGTTCACCTCCTTTGTTCGAACACTACTATTATACCCCCACCACTTACATAAATGCAAATGGTGGAGGTAAATAACGGTTGATTGCTCACTCTCCCAATTTCTCCATCCGCGCAGCAAGAGCCCTATCCCGCTCCACCGCCGAATGCTGATAAATCATTACCGCACCAACGTCGCTATGGCCAGCACGCGCCATAAGGTCGGCGAGAGTTGCTCCCGCCCGCCCGTAAAGAGTTAGCCCGGTGTGACGTAGGTCGTGAAACCTATAGCCCGGATACCCCAGCTGAGTAACGGCCCGGTCATACCAAGCATGCATTGACTTATTAGTGAGAAAAGCCCCCGGCTTACCAGCCATGTGCACAACTAAGGCGTCCTTATCCTTGCTAACAAAGGTGTGCATGTGCTCTGTGACGCGCTTGGCACACTCAGCGGGAAGAGTAACGTCACGTTGAGCCGCGTCAGTCTTTGGCAGCCCCTCAATAAGCTGACCGCCAATGCCCCGGCTTATGCCCCGTCGCACCCTTACAACACCTTTACTCAAGTCAAGGTCCATGCGGCGCAAGCATTGAATCTCGTTAAAGCGCAGCGCCCCCCAAGCCGCCAAGTCAATCATTACCGCATACTCGGGCGGAACGAGCTCGCGCAACTGCGAAATCTCAGCAGGGGAAAGAGTGCGTGTGCACCGTTGCTTGTTCCTAGTGCGCCGAGTCGGTAAGTCAGCTTTTAGGTGGTGCAGATAGCCGTTCTTAGCGCCGTAGACGATTAAGGCGTTGAGCCGGTCTATGGCTTTCTTACGGCGAGAGTGGGAAGGCCAGTTGTGAGAAGTGTCCCACTGTTTGATTGCCGTTTCTGTTAGTTCGTCGCAGCGAATATCTCCAAGTGGGGGGTTGATGTGTTTTGTCATGTAGGAGCGGTAGTCGCGGAGCGTGGCTGGAGCGAGGCCTCTTTCTTCGCAGAAGTGCAGGTATGCGTGGGAAAGCTGCTTGATGGTTTTGCTCCCGTTAAGCAAGGCTGGTTCTTCTTCTGGTTGGGCGATTCCTGCTGCTTCTTGGTTTAGGCGGGCTTGTTCTTTGGCAAGCCAGGCTTGAGCGACGCGTTTTTTCACGAATGTCATCGGGGCTTTGTAAGATCGCCCGGCGTGGGTGTAGCGGGCTTGGTAGCGGCCTGAGGGGAGTTTGCGGATCGATCCCCAAGAGTTTCGAGTGGCCATCGTCGTGCCTTTCTGCGTGCCATCGGTATGCCACTAGAGTAGCCAAAACCGACCAAAACTAACCAAAACCCCAATATAGGTTTAGCGGCATTTTCCGCATCAGGGCAACGAAAAACCCCGGTATTTCAGTGAATACCGGGGCTAGAGCGGAGGATGGGGGATTCGAACCCCCGAGGGCTTGCACCCAACACGCTTTCCAAGCGTGCGCACTAGGCCACTATGCGAATCCTCCAGATACGCAAACGCGCTTCAATAAGTGTACTTAAAACTGCCTGACTAGTAAAACTAGAAAGCTGGGAGGTGTGCCACATCTTGTTCTTAGCAGCACTTTTTCGCCACCTATGCATCATGTCACGACAGTAGTTGCTGCTTCTGGTTCCACAGCAGCCTTACTGCCGTGTACACTGGAGCCGATCCCTCATGTGACGGTATCACCTGAACCTCCCCAGGGCCGGAAGGCAGCAAGGATAGGGTAGCTCTGCCGGGTGCGTGAGGGATCCTTATTTTTCGCTCTGGGCGCCCCAAGTATCAAATGTGGGTGACGCCCTCTAAAGTAGAGGCGTGAGCACAGCCCTATATCGCCGTTACCGTCCCGACACTTTTGACCAGGTGATCGGGCAAGAACACGTGACTAAGCCGCTTATGGCTGCCCTTCGGGCGCAAAAGGTCACCCACGCATACCTTTTCTCTGGCCCTCGCGGCTGCGGTAAGACTACCTCCGCCCGCATTTTGGCACGATGCTTGAACTGCGCGCAGTATCCTACGGACACCCCGTGTGGCCAGTGTGATTCGTGCCGCGAATTGGCTACGGGTGGTCCGGGCTCGCTTGATGTTGTAGAGATCGATGCTGCCTCGCACAACGGTGTTGATGATGCGCGTGAGCTGCGGGAGCGTGCCGCTTTCGCTCCCGTTCGCGACAGGTTCAAGATCTTCATCCTCGACGAGGCGCACATGGTCACCTCGGCTGGGTTTAATGCGCTGCTGAAGCTGGTGGAAGAGCCGCCCGAACACGTCAAGTTCATTTTTGCTACCACGGAACCCGAGAAGGTTATCTCTACCATCCGATCGCGCACCCACCATTACCCGTTCCGCCTTGTGCCTCCCGAAATCATGCGCGGTTTTCTTGCGGACATGTGCGCTAAAGAAGGAATTTCTCCCGAGGGCGGGGTGCTCAACCTGGTCATGCGCGCTGGCGGTGGATCTGTGCGCGACACGTTGGGGGTACTTGATCAGCTGATGGCTGGCTGTGACACCGAAGTGCTCAGCTATGAAATGGCTGTCCACCTGTTGGGCTACACTGACTCTACGCTGCTGGCGCAGACGGTTGACGCGATTGCCGGCCGCGATGGGGCTGGTGCTTTCCGTATTGTGGAACGCATTATTGAATCCGGCCATGATCCCAGGCGTTTCGTAGAGGATCTGTTGCAGCGCCTTCGTGACCTGTTGGTTATATCCGTATCAAATGGGGGAGCCATCGAAGCCTTGCAGGGCATCCCTCAGGACGAACTCGACCAGATGCTCACCCAGGCGAAGGTGATGGGAGCTGCTGACTTGTCTAGGGCGGCAGATCTGACAAATGAGGCCCTCACCGCTATGTCGGGTGCTATCAGCCCCCGTTTGCAGCTGGAACTGTTGATCGCCAAGCTGCTGCTACCTGCCCAGACGGTGGCGGTAGCGCCTAGCGCGGCTACCGCGGTAGCCAACCCTGACCTACCCGATTCGCCGGCAGCTATTAGACAGATGCTGTCTAAGAGGCGTGGCGGGGCTAATCAGTCGGCCGCGACTAGCCGGGCCTCGCAGCCGGAATCGTCGGCAGCTACTCGCGGGGAGGCAGCAGCGCCCGCCCAGTCAGAAAAGCCGCTACAGCAGGTTGCTCAGCCAAACTTGCAAGCTCCAGCCGAGGAAGCGGGTGAACCGCAGCAGGCGCAGACGGCCAGCCCCGAACCTGCCGGAAGACAAGATTCTCAGAGTGAACCAGAAAAGCCGCAGCCCTCGCAAGAGGCAACCATGCAGGTGCATGCTCGGCCAGAATCTGTGAAATCGGAACGCCCTCGGTCCGTCGAAGCGCCGCCGGCGCAGAAAGTGCCAGACTCTCCGGCGCCTGCCAACCAGCCGTCTGCCTCCTCTGACGGGACCACGTCGGAAACGATCCGTAACAGGTGGCAGGAGGTAACCGAATTTCTGGCGCAAAACCATGCCCGTTCCACTTGGGGGCGCCTTACTCAGGCCCAGTTGGGGACCGTGACGGATGGGCAGTTGACTATCCGCTACCAGAGCCCGGGGATGGCTCAGGCATTCAACTCGGGTACCCACACTCAGGTGCTCTCGAATGCGCTGTATCAGGTATTAGGGGTGAAACTGCAGGTTGTTGCCCTCAGTGCGGATGACCCTAATCCCACCCCGGCGCAGCGGCGCCAACCCGCTCAAGGTTCGAAGCAAGGGTCTGCTGAGAAAAACCAAAATCAGCATGTAAATGCAGTTCACAGGCAGAATGGAGGTTCTCAACCGCAGGCCGCTGCGCAAGTTCCGGAAGAGCCCGCAGATGATTCGGAGGACGATTCGTGGGGGCCCATTGCGCAACCCGCCAACTCGGTCCCTGACCCGCAGGAAGACCAGCCAGGATGGCCCCAGGTAGCTGAACCGCCAGTGGCGCCACAAGAGCCTGGGTGGGCAGATGCTGATTCATCCCCTGCCGCTGACGCGGATGATGGGTGGGGCCCGATTGCTACCCCACCTTCCCCGCCGCAGGAGACGCCCTCGAACGTCACGCCGCTGCACAAAATAAACGCGCAGCATCCGGCTGGGCGAAGCGAAGAATTTGGCCAGCCCACTCCGCCAGTAGCACAGTTTGACCCGGACCCTATCCCCACCCACCAGGGAGCCCGCGAAATTATCGAGGAGACCCTGGCGAGGGGTGCCCAACCCGAAGCCCCGGTTCAGAACGTTGACGACAATGTGAGCCCGGACGATCCTGAAGCTGAAGACACGGGGGTGGTGGGATTGGCCGCGGTGGAGGACATACTGGGCGCCCGCATCATCTCGGACACTAAGGAATAGATTTGTACGAAGGTACCCTGCAAGACCTAATCGACGAGCTTGGCCGCCTACCAGGCATAGGCCCCAAGTCGGCTGAACGGCTCGCCTTTCACATCCTGGAGATGGATACCGAGGACGTAGATCTGCTCACCTCTACCATTTCCAAGGTCAAATCCTCGGTACGTTTCTGCACCACCTGTGGCAACATTTCCGAAGGTGAAGAATGCCAGATATGTACAGACCCGCGCCGCGATGCCTCGCTAATCTGCGTGGTAGAAGAAGCGAAAGACATCGGCGTCATCGAACGCACCCGCTCCTACCGGGGCCTGTACCACGTCCTCGGAGGGGCTATCGATCCGCTGAATGGGGTGGGGCCTGATCAACTGCGCATCCGCGAACTGCTTACCCGGCTTGGTGGGGATACGGTCCAAGAAGTCATATTGGCAACCGACCCTAATATCGAGGGCGAAGCCACCGCCACGTTCCTGGCGCGAACTTTGGGAACACTAGGCCTAAAGGTTACCCGCCTGGCCTCTGGTCTGCCGGTCGGTGGGGACCTTGAATACGCTGATGAAATAACTTTGGGTAGGGCTTTAGAAGGTCGTCGTCAGGTTTAGATCCGGTAGACTGGAAGCCACTGTTAGGAAGGAACACATCGTGGTTGATTTCGACTCCATCGTACCGGTCTCTGAGCTGCCCGAACCGGAAGCATGGCTTTCGGATATGGACGGCGTTCTTGTCCACGAAAACACCGCTTTGAACGGTGCAGCTGAATTTATCGAGAAGTTGAAGGAAGACAAGAAGCCTTTCTTGGTGCTCACCAATAACTCGATCTTCACCCCGCGGGATCTGTCTGCCAGGTTGGCGCATTCGGGGTTGGATGTGCCCGAACAGAACATCTGGACGTCGGCCCTGGCTACGGCCTCTTTCCTAACCCAACAATCACCCAGGTCCACCGCTTTTGTTATTGGCGAGGCAGGACTTACCACTGCCCTCCACGAGGCCGGCTACATTATGACCGATCGCAACCCCGAATACGTGGTGTTAGGCGAGACCCGTACTTACTCCTTCGAAGTGATCACCCAAGCCTGCCGCCTAATCCAAAAGGGTGCCAAATTTATTGCCACTAACCCGGACGTGTCTGGTCCTTCCGAGAACGGGATCCTGCCCGCTAACGGCGCTGTTGCCGCAATGATTGAAGCGGTCACCGGTCACAAGCCGTACTTTGTGGGTAAGCCGAACCCGGTGATGATCAGGGCAGGGTTGAACAAGTTGGGCGCACACTCTGAAACGACGGCTTTTGTGGGCGACCGCATGGATACGGACGTGCAAGCGGGTATTGAGGCAGGGTTGCGCACCTACCTGGTGCTGACTGGTTCCACTGACCGCGAGGAGATCTTCAAGTACCCTTACCGGCCCACTAAGGTTTTTGAATCGATCGCCGACATGGTTGAAATGCTTTAACCATCCAATCTCAAAATATTGTAGTAATTTTGCCAATTCTGTATGTAGCCGTAAGGTTAGGGCACCCCTCTGGCAACTTGTATTAGCTGGTGGTGGGACCGCGCCCAAGGAGTAGTGAAGTGGCACTTATCGTCCAGAAGTATGGTGGCTCATCCGTTGCTGACGTCGACTCGATCAAACGAGTGGCCAGGCGGGTTGTGGCCACTACTAACGCGGGCCACCAGGTAGTTGTGGTTGTTTCGGCCATGGGGGATACTACGGACGACCTGCTGGATATGGCAGGTCAGGTATCTTCTGAACCGGCGCAACGCGAGATGGACATCCTTCTTACTGCTGGCGAACGCATCTCCATGTCACTGTTGGCCATGGCAATAACGGCGGAAGGTAAGGAAGCTAGCGCGTTCACTGGCCCGCAGGCAGGCATTCACACGGATGCGAAGTACGGGCGTGCCTCGATCACCGCCCTCATTCCTGAACGCATTGCCCGCTCAGTTCAGGCCGGTAATGTTGCGGTAGTGGCCGGTTTCCAAGGGGTAAACGATTTTGACGACGTGACCACCCTTGGCCGTGGCGGCTCGGACACTACGGCGGTCGCCCTCGCCCAGGCGTTGCACGCGGACGTGTGCGAAATATATACGGATGTAGATGGCCTATTTAGTGCAGACCCGCGAGTGGTGCCCATGGCGCACAGGCTGCAACGGGCCGACTTTGAAGAGACGTTGGAACTGGCGGCGCACGGAGCGAAGATCCTGCACCTGAGGGCGGTCGAATTTGCTCGCCGCTACCGTGTGCCTCTACACGTGCGGTCGTCTTTTTCCAGCAAGGAAGGAACGTGGATTTCCGATGGGCCAGCTTCGGCGGCACTGCGGGGAGTCGTTCCTAAGGCAGCCCTTCCAACCAGTGAGGAGTATTCCGTGGAAGCACCTATTATTAGCGGCATTGCCCATGATCGTTCCCAAGAGAAGATCACGGTGGTAGGGCTTCCAGATAAGCCTGGCGCAGCAGCTAAGCTGTTTGAAATTGTGGCATCTGTGGGTGCCAACATTGACATGATTGTGCAGAACGTGGGCGTTTCTGAACAGGGCAGGGCGAACGTCTCTTTTACTCTTCCCGAGGCCGATTCGCGCCGCACGCTGCAGGCCATCTCGGATGCGAAGGAGGAACTGGGCTACCGCGAGCTTTTGGATAACCGCGAGATCGGCATCCTGTCTTTGGTGGGGGCCGGTATGCGCACCAACCCGGGGGTGTCAGCGAAACTGTTTGGGGCTCTTTCGCAGGCGGGGATCAATATCGAGATGATTTCTACTTCCGAGATCCGCATTTCGGTGGTAACAGATTTGGACGAGCTGGATGATGCGGTGCGGGCCGTACATTCGGCGTTCGGCTTAGACGCCTCCGAAACCGAGGCGGTAGTTTATGGAGGTACGGGACGATGAGTTTGACCCTGGGTGTCGTAGGAGCAACTGGCCAGGTAGGGCGCGTGATGCGAACGATTCTGGCAGAACGGGATTTCCCAGCTGACAAGGTGCGTTTCTTTGCCTCTTCGCGGAGTGCGGGCAAAGTGCTGGATTACCGGGGCACCGCGGTAACTGTCGAGGACGTGGCCACAGCCGATCTGACGGGCATAGATTTGGCGATTTTCAGTGCGGGTGGGGCGGCTTCGCGCGAGTTCGCACCCAAGTTTGCCACCGCCGGTGCCGTGGTGGTGGACAATTCTTCGGCTTGGCGGAAGGACCCGCAGGTTCCCCTGGTGGTGTCGGAGGTGAATCCGCACCAGATTTCGAATCGGCCGAAGGGCATCATTGCGAATCCGAATTGTACGACCATGGCAGCCATGCCTGTGCTGAAGCCGTTGCATGATGCGGCTGGGCTGACCCGGTTGCAGGTAGCCACCTATCAGGCAGTCTCCGGGTCTGGGCTCGCGGGCGTGAAGACTCTGATTAGCCAGACCAAGAAGGGCGTGGAGCAGGACCTGACGGGGCTGGTCACTGACGGTGGGGCAGTGGATCTCGGAGAAGGAACTGGCCCGTACGTGCACCCCATCGCGTTTAACGTGGTGGCGTTGGCAGGCAACCTGGTGGAAGATGGCACTGAGGAAACCGACGAAGAACAGAAGCTGCGCAATGAATCCCGCAAGATTCTTGAAATCGCGGACTTGCCTGTGTCCGGTACCTGTATTCGCGTGCCCGTGTTTACTTCGCACACGCTGGTGGTGCACGCGCAATTCCGTGACGCCCTCAGTGTGGAGCAAGCCAAGAACCTGTTAGCCAAGGCCCCGGGAGTGCGCCTGGTGGATGTGCCGTCGCCTTTGCAGGCGGCCGGGCAGGATCCCTCGCTTGTGGGCCGCATCAGGCAGGATTATTCTGCCCCGCAGGGCCACGGCCTGGTCATGGTGATCACCTCTGACAACCTGCGCAAGGGTGCGGCACTGAACGCGATCCAGATTGCGGAACTGGTAGCTAAGGATCTGTAAACCATCTGCGGTAATGTGGAGCCCGTGAAGATCCTAGTAATTGGCTCAGGCGGGCGCGAACATGCCCTTGCGCTGGCACTGAAGGCAGATCCGCAAGTAACCGACATTTACTGCATGCCGGGCAATCCAGGCATTTCGCAGGTAGCGACCCTTATCGAGGGCGACGCTAACGATGGGGCGCAGGTGGCGCAGGCCGCGCAGCACCTGGGTGTAGACTTGGTCGTGGTGGGACCGGAAGCCCCGCTGGTGGCTGGGGTAGCTGACGCGGTGCGGCAGGCCGGAATTGCCTGTTTCGGCCCCGGTGCTGAAGCGGCCCGGTTGGAAGGGTCGAAGGCCTTTGCCAAACAGGTCATGGAGGAAGCGGGGGTACCTACCGCTCGCGCATTGACCTGCCATAATCAGGATGAGCTGCAGGGGGCACTAGCCGAGTTCGGCGCCCCGTACGTAGTAAAAGAGGACGGACTGGCAGCTGGCAAGGGCGTGGTAGTCACCTCGGATTTGCAGCAGGCTTTTGACCATGGCGCGGATATTTTTGCGCGCGGCGGTTCTCTGATTGTCGAGGAATACTTGGACGGGCCGGAGGTGTCCCTGTTCTGTGTTTGTGACGGCAAGACTGTTCTTCCGCTAGCGCCAGCGCAGGATTTCAAACGTGCGCTTGATGGGGATGAAGGCCCCAACACGGGCGGTATGGGGGCCTACTCGCCGTTGGAGTGGGCACCGGCCGACCTTACGGAACAGGTGTTGCAGAAGGTTGCTGTACCTACCGTGCAGCGCATGGCTGAACGCGGCACCCCCTTTTCCGGACTGCTTTACTGCGGGCTGGCACTGACTTCGAAGGGCGTGCGCGTTGTCGAATTCAACGTCCGCTTTGGCGACCCTGAAACTCAGGTAGTGCTGGCCAGATTGCGCTCTCCGCTGGGGCAACTGCTGTTGGCAGCAGCTACCGGGAAACTGGCTGATTTTGGGGAACTCGAATGGTCCGAGCAGGCGGGCGTGTGCGTCGTTCTCGCTTCGCCCGGATACCCGCAGAAGGCGAAGACGGGGGGAGCGCTGACGGGCTTGGAAGAGGCCGAAGCACTCGAGGGCGTACACGTTGTTCACGCCGGTACTGCCCGGAAGGGGCAGGGGCTTGTGTCTGCTGGGGGGCGTGTGCTTGCTGTTGTCGCCTTAGGCCAGGATATTGAGGCTGCTCGAACGAAGGCATACCAGGGGATGCAGCGGATTTCTCTTCCGGACGGGCACTACCGGCTCGACATTGCTGAGGCGAAAGCGTGAGTTTAGAAAAGGACGAGGCCGAACTTACGGAGTTTGTAGCTCAGACTCGCAAGCAGTTCGACCAGCAGAAGGAGCTGGCTGACGCGCAGGTGCACCAGGGGATCGACCAGTTGGTGGCGCAGTTGCGGGCGCGCTCTGCGAAGGGGCTGCTGCCCCCGGAGCCGCAGGTGAAGGTTGCCCGCCCTGCTATTTCGCGTCCGGCCCGTCTGGAGCAGGCCGGGCCCTTCCCTGATTACGATCGGGTGCTTTCGGCGCAGGATGTGGTAGCCCTCGGTGCAAAACCGGATTTCAGTGGCAAAACCATCAAGGAATTGGCTTCTGCCATGCGCCCGCCTGCCCTACCGCAGCCCACGCCCGGTAGCGTGCAGGTGGTAATTGGCCAAACGGGCAGTGCCGAAATGGTGCGCGAGTGGGCCTTACGCCTTGCCGGCCGCATTGACTCAGATGCGCAGGTACTTCTTTCCGGAGCAAAGACGCTGTTGCCCGGCACGGGGGACCGGGTGCGCACCGCCGCCGATTTGCAGAAGGCAATTCATGAGGGCGTCACAACAGTGTTAGCGGTAGTAGACTCTGCAGTGCCTTCCCACCAGCGCACGGCGCAGCGTCTTTTGGAGGCCGCTGAACCGGCGTTTACCTGGGCGATTGGGCAGGCAGATGATGCTCAGCTAGAAGCGTGGTTGGCCGAACTGCCGGCAGGTATTGACGCCGACGCCCTCGTGCTGGACGGGGTGTGGGATGCGCCGGCGCCGCTGCGCAACGCCTATTTGTCGGCCCCGGTTTCGGTGTTGGAGGGGGCGCCAGCGAAGGCCGGCGTGTGGGCGGCTCTGATTGCCGATCGAATCTGAAAGAGTGCTCATAATCCATTTCGGCGGTACTGTGAGTCAGAAGTGTTTGTTTTTTACTCGCAGGGGGCTAAATGCTCGTATTAACCAGGCGCCCGGGCGAAAAGATCGTCATTGGCGATTCCGTTACTCTGACTGTGGTAGAGGCGCATCGTGATGCGGTGCGTATTGGCATAGAAGCGCCGCGCGACGTAAAGATTCAGAGGGCGGAGCTATTGGATGACGAGGTAGAGGGCGGGCAGCAGACAGCCCGGTAGGGACTTTGTTCCTAGATTCTGCGCGCGAAAGTGTCATCTATGGCACAATGGGTTGGTAACCCAAAGGCGGGAGGATCCGAACATGTCGAACATTCAGGCCAGCGGCAGCGATGCTCGGGGCGCAAAGTGGCGCATCCAGCAGCGGTGGTGGAACCGTTCAGAATTGTTAGCTGCCTGTCTATTGCTGTTGTTCCCAGCTTTTTGCACCTACGGTTTCCGCATGGTGGTAGGCAAAGAGCTGCCGCCGGTTGTCCCGTTTAGTTGGGGCGCGCTCTCTCATCCCATCCGCGTATCTGGGTCGCAAAGTTACTGGATCGAGGGCGCTGTGTGCCTAGTGCTGGCGGCTGTTGGCATCGCCCTCACCATTGCCTTCAGGGGTGGTGAGCGTATGCGCCGCATCGTGCCGCCCTTCCTTGGGGCCGCTGCATCGGTTATCAGTGCGGGCTGGGTTATTAGCGTCTTGTACTCAATGGGCACGATCTCGTCCAAACCCTTCGCCATCTTTGCTATCGGGGCTGCAGCCGTAGTTGGTATTCCTATCTATTTCTGCCTGCGCAAGCCCCTAGAGGTGTCCAGATATTCGGCGTAACTTTGTGTCGTCATACAGTGGTGACATTATTAAGCCATGAGCCAACCAAAAATTCCTGGCTGGAAGCACCTCTCCAGCGGAAAAGTTCGTGACCTATACATCCCCGAATCTGGCGATCAGGATCGACTCCTGGTTGTTGCTTCTGATCGCATTAGCGCATACGACTACATTCTTCCCTCGGTTATTCCCGACAAGGGAAAGGTGCTGACCCAGCTTTCCCTGTGGTGGTTTGAGCAGCTGTCGGATCTGATTGACAATCACCTGGTGGTAGACGCCGAGGTGCCTGAACAGGTTGCCGGGCGGGCCATGGTGGTAAAGCGCCTCAACATGTACCCGATCGAATGTGTGGCACGCGGATACCTGACAGGGTCAGGGCTCGTTGAATATAAGCAGTCTAAATCTGTGTGCGGGGTGGGCCTGCCTGGCGGACTCGTCGAGGCCTCCAAGCTACCCACCGCAATTTACACTCCCGCCGCCAAAGCGGAATTGGGCGAGCATGACGAGAACGTTTCTTTCGAGCGCACTGCCCAGATGGTAGGCGAAGAAGCCGCTACCGCTTTGAAAGAAAAGACCATTCAAATCTACGAGAAGGCTGCCGCTATCGCATTGAATAAGGGCATTATTATTGCCGACACCAAGTTTGAATTTGGTGCAGACGAACAGGGCAACCTAGTGCTGGCAGACGAAGTATTGACCCCCGATTCATCGCGCTTCTGGCCGGTAGACAAGTGGCAGGAAGGCCAGGTTACGCCCTCTTTCGACAAGCAGTATGTGCGCGATTGGCTGACCAGTGCCGAATCTGGGTGGGATCGTGCCTCTGGCCAGGAACCCCCAACTCTTCCCGAACAGGTTGTTGAGGCAACCCGCGCTCGCTACGTGGAAGCCTACGAAACCACTACTGGGAAAACCTTTACCGCCTAAGAAACCGGGTAGCCGTTGCTACCCGGTTTCTTAGTAAACTTATAAAGTCCAAACCAACCCCCTATTTGGAGGACCTATGGGACGCATCGTCGTCGACATTATGCCCAAACCTGAAATCCTTGATCCGCAAGGTAAAGCAATTTTAGGAGCGTTGCCCCGAATCGGCATCGATTCTTTTACTTCCGTCCGTCAGGGCAAACGTTTTGAACTGGCCACCGAGGGCGAAGTTACTCAGAAGGATCTGGATGCTGCCAAGGAAGCCGCCACTGAGCTGCTTTCTAACCCCATTATCGAGAACGTTGTTCGAGTAGAAGCGGTGGAGGAATAGTGGCGCGCATAGGTGTGGTAACTTTCCCTGGCACGCTTGACGACGGGGACGCCCGGAGGGCGGTGCGCCTGGCAGGGGCCGAGCCGGTGCGGCTGTGGCACAAGGATGCTGATTTGCACGGGGTGGATGCGGTAATCTTGCCCGGTGGTTTTTCTTACGGTGACTACTTGCGCTGCGGGGCAATCTCTTCCTTCGCTCCCGTGATGAACGGGGTGGTGGATGCTGCCAAAAAGGGCATGCCTGTCCTCGGTATTTGCAATGGTTTCCAGGTGCTGTGTGAAGCGCACTTGCTACCTGGGGCGTTGATCCGAAATGATCACCAGCGTTTCATTTGCCGCGACCAAAAGCTGGTGGTGGAAAATACCACTACGGTCTGGACTCGCGAATTTGAACAGGGAGCGCAGATCACCATTCCGCTAAAAAATGGCGAGGGCAACTTCCAGCTAGATCCCGAAGGGCTGAAGCGTCTTGAGGGGCAGGGGCAGGTTGTGTTCCGCTACGTAGATGTGAATCCCAACGGGTCTATGAATGACATTGCCGGCGTCGCCAACGAGGCGGGCAACGTAGTAGGTCTGATGCCGCACCCAGAACATGCTGTAGAACAGGGCTTTGGTCCCGAGTCTGCAGATGGTCCTCACGGTGGCACCGATGGGCTGGGACTGTTCAAATCTGTCCTGCAATCGCTGCTGTCGTAGCTTATCCCCAAGTTTCCCACAGACTCGGCTGCGAATATGCAACCTGTGCACAACCCTGTGGATAAAACCTGTGGATAACTTTGGGAGGCTGAATGGCAATAAATTAGACATTAATGTGGTAACCGCATAATTCCGCTAGAAAGTCAACTTTAAAGTGAGACTTGAGAGTATCTCGATTTGCGTGCACAACCCTTGCAAATCTGGGGATAACTGTGGATTACCCGGTCACGAATGTGGATAAAACTTACAGGCGCCAACAAAATTTTTCCTGACAGAGCGCACCTATGAAAAAACTCACCCAAGCTCGTAACGAGACGGAGAATCGATGAGCAACAAACCGGCAAACGTAGAGCACCCCGACACGGTTGCGGATGCGGCGGCAACGCCCGACACCGCTATGCCGTACGCCGAATTAGGGCTCAAAGACGACGAATACGCGGATATTAAGAAGCT
Source organism: Winkia sp. UMB3158 (assembly GCF_030217145.1). NCBI lineage: Bacteria > Bacillati > Actinomycetota > Actinomycetes > Actinomycetales > Actinomycetaceae > Winkia > Winkia sp. UMB3158. Next base: position 52,928 of record NZ_JASONH010000005.1, read on the forward strand.
GCTGGGAAGGCGTCCAACTAACGCAGAGCTGGCAATGTATTCGGTCATGTGGTCTGAGCACTGCTCCTACAAGTCCTCGAAAAAACATTTGGGCGAACAATTCGGCGGCAAGACCACCCAGCAAATGAAAGAGCGGCTGCTGGTAGGGATGGGTCAGAACGCCGGCGTCGTGGACGTGGGCGACGGGATGGCGGTCACCTTTAAGGTGGAATCGCACAATCACCCCTCGTTCGTGGAGCCGTACCAGGGCGCAGCGACCGGCGTTGGCGGTATTGTCCGCGACATTATTGCAATGGGCGCCCGCCCAGTGGCAGTCATGGATCAGCTCCGTTTCGGGGATCCGAAGAACGCTGACACAGCCCGCGTGGTACACGGGGTAGTGGCTGGCGTCGGCGGCTACGGCAACTGTTTAGGCCTGCCTAACATTGGCGGCGAAACCGAATTCGATCCCTCTTACCAGGGCAATCCGCTAGTTAACGCGCTGTGCGTGGGAGTGCTAAAGCACGAGGACATTCACCTGGCAAACGCCGAGGGCGTCGGAAATAAAATCGTCCTATTCGGTGCTCGTACCGGCGGCGACGGTATTGGGGGCGCCTCTATCCTGGCTTCCGAAACCTTCGAGGACGGCATGCCGGCCAAACGGCCATCCGTCCAGGTGGGTGACCCCTTCATGGAAAAGGTGCTCATCGAATGCTGCCTGGAACTATTTGCGGCTGACCTCGTAGAGGGCATCCAGGACCTGGGCGCGGCAGGCATCTCCTGCGCCACCTCCGAACTGGCCTCAAACGGCAACTCTGGTATGCACGTCGACCTCGAAAATGTGCTTCTGCGCGACCCCACCCTGACTGCAGGCGAGATCCTGATGTCGGAATCGCAAGAACGCATGATGGCAGTTGTGGCTGCCGACAAGATTGATGCCTTCATGGACGTCATCAACAAGTGGGACGTGGAAGCAGCCGTGATTGGCGAGGTGACCGGCGACGGCAGGCTCACCATCGACCACTACGGCGAACGCATCGTGGACGTAGACCCGAAGACAGTGGCCCACGACGGTCCAGTCTACGATCGCCCGTACTCCCGCCCGGCCTGGCAGGATGACCTGCAGGCGGATACCTCCGACAAGCTGGCTCGCTCTGAGTCTTCTGCTGCTTTAGAAGAAGAGCTACGCAAGATAGTACTCAGCCCAAACGGTGCCTCCAAAGCGTGGGTAACCGACCAGTACGACCGCTACGTGCGCGGCAACACTGCATTGGCTCAGCCCGACGATGCGGGTGTCATCCGCGTAGTAGAAGAATCTAACCGCGGCGTAGCCATCGCTACTGACGCGAACGGTTGGTACACCAAGCTCGACCCGTATGCTGGCGCCCAGCAGGCGCTCGCGGAGGCCTATCGCAACGTGTGCACCGTTGGGGCTCGCCCGATGGCAGTGACCGACTGCCTGAATTTTGGTAACCCGGAAGATCCGGACGCAATGTGGCAACTAGTTACCGCTATGACTGGTATGGCTGACGGCTGTAAGGTGCTGGGCACGCCGGTTACCGGCGGCAACGTGTCTCTGTACAACTCCTCTGGAACTGAGAAGGGGCAGCCGGATTCTTCGATCAACCCGACTCCTGTAGTGGGCATGTTGGGCTTGATCGACGATGTTACGAAAGCTGTGCCTTCCGGCTGGAATGAACAGGGACTTGCCGTCTTGCTGCTAGGCGAGACTAACGACGAACTGGATGGTTCTGCCTGGGCTCGCGAAGTCCATTCGCACCTGGGTGGGCTGCCCCCGAAGGTGGATTTTGAAGCGGAAATGGCGCTGGGTCGAGTACTTATTGCGGTAGCTCAGGCCGAGGTGGACGGTATTCGCGTTGTCAAAGCGGCACACGATATTTCCAATGGCGGCTTGGCTGCAGCAGTGCTGGAGTCGGCTTCACGTTTCGGTATTGGCGCCAACATCGATCTGGCTCGCGTCGGTTTCGAGGGACAGGACGACACAGTCCGGCTGTTCTCGGAATCGCAGGCGCGCGCTTTGGTTGTGGTACCTGAAGTGGCCGTGTCCATGGTTGCTGCCGCAGCGGAAGCAGAGGGCGTAGCTTGCTCGCGCATTGGTACTACCGGTGGTTCGATGGTCACCTTCACTCGTTCTAACGAGAGCGAGCCGGCTGACTTTGAAGAGTCTGTTGCGGGTGCGGCTGACCGGTCTGTGATCGCTTTGGACCTGGCCGATTTGGCCGAGGCTTCCCGCAAGGTGTTGCCGGAACTGTTTGCGTAGCCGGTAGTTGGTCCCGGGCTAGGCTCGGGACCAACGATGGTAGCGTGAAGCCATGCCTATCCTGATTGCTGGTATTTTTTCTGTTCTTTTGACTTTGCAGGCACTGTATTGCCTGTTCCTGGTTATTGCCCCCGGGCGCGAGGGGTTTCGGGTGGGGCATCCGCTAGGTTTGCCCTTTAAGGTGTTGCGTAGGAGCGAGACGGTTTGGCATCGGGCGCACATGCATGCCTGCCCATTCTTCTTATTGGCGATTGCCCTAGCTTTGATAAACATTGTGGTGCTGGTGGCGTTGGCCCCTTATGTTTCTGTTGCTACTGGCGTGATTGCCGGCATTGGCTCGGTAATCATTGTGGCAGGTATGTGGGCCCTAGCGGCAGCTGCGGCTTTGCGGTGGGCGAGATTGAACTAGCTGCCCAAAGTTTCCTTGCGAACTTTTAGTTTAGTCAAAGACAAGTGTATAACTATTGGTGCGCACCTAACGGAATAGTAAAGCGCGGGTAAAGCCCGGGTGTCTAGGGAAGGAATATAATGCATAAAGCAGCAGAAGCGGTGTACCAAGACGTGTTGCGCCGCAACCCAGCAGAACCAGAATTTCACCAGGCAGTAGCAGAATTTCTGAACTCTATCGGGCCGGTTTTGGATGAGCATCCCGAATACGCCGACCATGCCCTGTTAGAAAGATTGGTAGAGCCGGAACGTCAGATTATTTTTCGCGTCCCCTGGATCGACGACTCTGGCAAGTGCCAGGTAAACCGCGGCTATCGTGTTGAATTCAACTCCGCCCTCGGCCCGTACAAGGGTGGCCTCCGCTTCCACCAATCCGTAAACCGCAACATCATCAAGTTCCTTGGCTTTGAACAGATTTTCAAAAACTCTCTAACCGGGCTTGGCATCGGCGGTGGCAAAGGTGGGTCTGACTTTGACCCGCACGGGCGCTCCGACAACGAAGTGATGCGTTTTTGTCAGGCCTTTATGAGTGAACTGTACCGTCACATCGGCCAGTTCACAGACGTACCTGCCGGCGACATTGGCGTGGGTGGGCGCGAAATCGGTTACCTGTTTGGTCAATATAAGAAACTGACCAACCGCTTCGAAGCAGGCGTCTTGACGGGGAAGAAGCTCGGCTGGGGCGGCTCGCTTGGGCGCACGGAAGCAACCGGTTACGGCACTGTCATGTTCGCCCAGTCCATGCTGGGCACCATATCGGAAGGGCTTGAGGGTAAAAGCGTAGCGGTTTCCGGTTCCGGCAACGTAGCAATTTATGCGGCGCAATATGCCCAAATGAAGGGCGCAAAGGTGCTGACCGTGTCTGATTCGAACGGGTGGGTCTACGACAAGGACGGCATTGACGTAGAGCTACTACAGCAAGTCAAAGGGGTAGAACGAGGGCGGGTAAGCGATTACGCGCAACGCAAGAGCGGTGCCGTATTCCACGCCGAAGGCCGTCCCTGGCAGGTAGCCGTGGACGTGGCGCTGCCGTGTGCGACCCAGAATGAACTCTCGCAGGAGGACGCTAAGACTCTGGTGAGCAACGGAGTGAAGGTAGTTGCCGAGGGGGCTAACATGCCGTGCACCCCGGGCGCTATCGACGCTTTCCAGCAGGCAGGCGTGCTCTATGCTCCGGGCAAGGCCGCAAACGCTGGGGGAGTAGCAACCTCCGCCCTCGAGATGGAACAGAATGCTTCCCGCACGAAGTGGACCTTCGAGCAGGTAGCCACAAAGCTGGAACACATCATGGCCGACATTCACGACACCTGTGCGGAAACTGCTGCCCGCTACGGGGCCGAGGGCAACTACGTGCTGGGCGCGAACATTGCGGGATTCAAGCGCGTAGCTGACGCCATGATCGATCAGGGATTCATCTAAAAATAGCAGTGGGGTGTGGATCGATTCACAGTTACGGTGATGATCGCGTTATCCTTTAGACATGATTGATCTTCGTGCACTTGAAGCCGATCCCACCCCCGGCTACGCCTCGCAGAAGGCTCGCGGGGAGGACCCGGCCCTTATCGACCAGGCCATTGCAGCAGACCGCAAGCGTCGCGAGGCGCTTAGCGAATTCGAATCCGCCCGTGCGGAACAGAAATCTGTGTCTAAGTCGGTGGGTAAGGCCAGTCCCGAAGAACGTCCAGCCGTCCTCGCAAAGGCGAAGGAACTGGCAGCACACGTAAAGGAACTGGAAGCCGAGGCTAATAAGGCGGCTGAAGAGGCTCGCGCAATTGCCATGCGCATCGACAACATTGTCAGCCCGGAAGCCCCCACCGGTGGGGAAGAGAACTTCACCGACCTAGAGCACGTGGGGGAGCGGCGCGACTTCGCCGCAGAAGGGTTTGAACCCAAGGATCACCTGGCAGTAGCCGAAGGGCTCGATGCCATTGATATGAAGCGGGGCGCTAAAGTATCCGGCTCGCGCTTCTACTACCTAAAGGGCATCGGCGCCCGCATGGAACTGGCATTCCTTACCATGGCATGGGACCAGGCCGAGGCTGCTGGTTTCGTCCCCATGATTACGCCCACCATGGTCAGCCCCCAAACAATGGGAGGCACCGGCTTTTTGGGTGCCCACGCTGACGAGATCTACCATCTAGAGGCAGACGACCTGTACTTGACGGGTACCTCCGAAGTGGCGTTGGCTGGCTACCACACTGACGAGATCTTGGATCTGTCTAACGGGCCGAAGCGCTACACCGGTTGGTCTACGTGCTACCGGCGCGAGGCCGGCGCTGCGGGCCGCGACACTCGCGGCATCATCCGCGTCCACCAGTTCAATAAGGTGGAAATGTTCAGCTACTGTCGCATTGAGGACGCAGCTGAAGAGCACAAGCGCTTGCTTGGGTGGGAACGCGAGATGCTGGGCAAGATGGAGCTTCCCTACCGGATCATCGATACTGCAGCAGGCGACCTTGGTTCTTCTGCGGCTCGCAAGTTTGACTGTGAAGCATGGCTCCCTTCGCAAGAGCGATGGATGGAGGTAACCTCCACTTCGAACTGCACTCAGTTCCAGGCCCGCCGGCTAGGAATTAGGGAACGCATTGAACAGGATGGGCGCCAGGTTACCCGCCCGGTAGCCACTCTAAATGGCACCCTGGCCACTACCAGGTGGCTAGTCGCCCTCTTCGAAAACCATCAGCAGGCTGACGGATCCCTGTATATTCCTAAGGCAATGCGCCCGTACCTGGGTGGTCGCGAACTGATCGAACCGGTGAATGCATAAGCTATACCAAACATTGAACGCGCAGGGACTCACCTTTTCGGCGTCAGAAAACATGCCCGTAACAGGAACGTTTATTCCGCCTGAATTCGGTGGGGACCTGCGCGTTAGTGGTGGTTCTAAAACGGCGCCACTGCCGCAGGTCGTCGCTGGCGAAGCACCCGCACAGGTGGTAGATGCTAGTGGCGATCAGCTAGTGGTCCCAGAACAGCTTAGGGGAGTAGATCCGGCGAAGCTGCTGGTTGCTTTTGACATTGACGGCACCATTTTGGGGCGCGATGGTTCTATGTCCAGCGCGGTGTTGCAATCGTTGCGCGCCTTAGACGCTGCTGGGGCCAATGTTGTTATTGCTACTGGCCGTTCCATTCCGGCAGTGGCTGGGGTGCTCACTCTGTTGCAGTTGCGGCATGGCTTCGTAGTTTGTTCTAACGGGGCGGTGGTGTTGCGCACCGCGCCGGGAAAGACGGCCGGGGCGATCGACTACAAGGTGGTAAAAACCGTAACCTTTCCGCCGGCGCCAATCATCGATCGGCTAGTAGAAAAGATCCCGGATGCTTACGTAGGGGTAGAAGCGGTAGGATCCGGATTTTTGGTGTCGGAGCACTTCCCGGCTGGCGAACTGATCGGCGAACAACAAGTGGTAGGTTGGCAAGGACTGCGGCAGAAGGAAGTGACCCGGGTTATCCTGCGGGCGCCTTCGTTAAGCGCACAAGATTTGAAAGACATCGTGGCTGGCCTTGGGATTGACACGGTGCAATGGGACATTGGGTGGACTGCTTGGCTAGACGTTGTGTCTGAAGATTCCACCAAGGCTAGGGCCTTAGCGGAGCTAGCAGATACTTTGGGCGTTGACCATGCGCATACGGTTGCCGTTGGGGACGGCTCTAACGACGTGGCAATGATCGACTGGGCCAGTTGGGGGCTTGCCATGAAGAACGGTTCCCAGGATGCCAAATCCGTGGCCGCTGCGGTACTTCCCCCGGTCACAGAAAATGGGGCAGCGCTGGTAGGAAAGCTTCTGCTCGGATAGGTAAAACCTGGCGTACTCGGCCTGTACTCTTAAGGGGTAATCCTCAACGTAGCGGATGGGAGTAGGCGTGGGTTGGTTCAATTCGATAGAACACAACAGGTGGTTGTCGCAGCAAATGCGCGACCTTCTAGATTTCGGCAAGAACTCGCTGGTAGAGGGCGGGTTCGGGTCGATGGATTTGGAAGGAAAAGTAGACTCTGAAGCGCAACTGCCCCTGTTCGTCACCTGCCGCATGGTGCACGTTTACTCGCTGGGGACGCTCATGGGTATCCCCGGTTGCAGGCGGATGGTAGACCACGGAGTCAGAGCGCTTACGGAAGCCTTCTACGACCATGACCATGGCGGCTGGTATGACCAGATAGAGCCGAAATTGGACCAGAACGGGCATGGCATTGCTGCCTCTAAGGTAAAGATGGCTTATTCGTCTGCCTTTGTGTTGCTTGCTGCGTCCTCGGCGGCAGTGGCGAATAGACCCGGCGCGCAGGAGCTCTTGGCGCTTGCCATGCGGGACCAGGACAAACACTGGTGGGATCCGGAATACCAGATGGTTGTGGACGATCGCAGCCTAGATTTCACTTCGACCTCGGACTACCGGGGGATGAATGCAAATATGCACACCTGCGAGGCCTACCTGGCGTGCGCGGACGCTACCACCCAGCCGAAGTGGCTAGACCGCGCGATGGCGATATTGGGGCGGATGCGCAGAAACGCCCAGCACAATAACTGGCGCATTCCGGAACATTATTCGCCGCAGTGGGAGCCGCAACTGGATTACAACCAGGACAACCCTGCAGACCAGTTCCGCCCCTTTGGATGTACGCCGGGACATGGCATGGAATTTGCAAAGCTCTTGGTGGCGGCACGTGGAGCACTAATTAGGGCGGGCCGTGAGGTTCCCGAGTGGATGCTTGAAACGGCCAGTGAATTGTTTATGAGGGCGCGCCAAGACGGGTGGGCACGCAACGGCAAGCCCGGTTTCGTGTATACGACGGATGCGCGTGGAGGAGTGGTGATTGCCGATCGCATGCACTGGGTAGTATGCGAGGCAATCGGGGCGGCCGTAGCGCTGCGGCGGGCAGAATTGGACGGTCCGGGTGAGCCCGATCGGGGGCTGATCGAGGACTATGAGCACTGCTACCGTACGTTTATTGATTACGCGGACGAGTACCTGATAGCCGGGGATGGGAAGTGGAACCACCAGCTGGGCCCGGATAACCAGTTGGCTACGACCATTTGGCCGGGCAGGCCAGATATCTACCACGCAGTGCAAGCTATGCTGGCCCAGCGGGTTCCTGTATCTCCTGCGTTCGCGCAAGCTCTTGATCAAGGGCTATTGGACACGCCGCAGAGCTTGGGGCAGGAAAAGGGCAGGCCCACCCGCAGGTGAGCCTGCCGCGTGGGCGGTGCTGACTACTTCAGATTCTGGTCGTAGTGGGCGCGCTCGCCGCCAATGTACTTGGGGCGGGTGCGCGCTGCGGTCACGTGTGCTGCTCCGACTTCGGTAGCAGCGAGCCTGACCGGGGAAGCAACGTGCTTCAGATGCATCCCGATGAACGTGTCGCCGATGTCTAAACCGCCCTCCACAGCGACCTTCTCTACTAGCCACGGCTCCTGGATATGTGCGTAGGCGGCACACGAGAAGGATCCGCCCGCGTGTAATTGTGGAACTGCGTTCACCCGTTCAAAACCGCGTTTTCGTGCCAGCTCAGCGGGTACCACGAGGGCGCGGTTCAGGTGTTCACAGCACTGTGCGATTGGAGTTACGCCCGTGCCATCGGTTGCTGCGCACACGCCTTGCCAGACGGCCTCGCCGATCTGTGGTGAAGAAGCCTTGCCAATGCGGTCTCCCAAGATCTCTGACGAAGAACACCCCACTACTATTGCGTCGCCGTCGGAAAGTTTAGCTTTTTCCAGAAGCTCTTTTACTAGGTCGGCAACTTGGGTGCGCACTTGCTCTGCTGAAATATCTGTCTGCGGTGACATTACCCCTCCTAAAATATGGCAATGCGGCACTCCCAGTCTATGCGTTCGGGAGGAGGAAGTAGCTAGCTTGATTTTCGTGGTTGGTTGTTAATTGGTTAGACTGGGAGGCGCGCTTCGCGTTTGGAGAGTTGTCCGAGCGGCCGAAGGAGACGGTCTTGAAAACCGTTGTGTCAGCAATGGCACCAAGGGTTCGAATCCCTTACTCTCCGCTCTACCCCGCCATTCCGTTGGAATGGCGGGTTTTTCGTTGTAATAGTGCGGAAAAGGCCGAAGGGTGAATGTGCGGCGGTATGCGTCTATAGCCGCTAATTTGCAACAAAATAGACCTAAAATAGACCCGAGTTCGCCTATTTTCTAGTAGTTAGTACAGCGAAGAGCGAGAATGCACCGCAAGCGAATCCAGTAATTCCGAGTCCTAAGTTAAATGCGGGCGGAAGGGTAAACGGAAAAACGGTAATAAGGCCGATTGCTAGGGCGATTAGGCCAGTAATTCTAGCGACAGCTAACCTGGTTGGAGTTGTCGCCCCGTCCTGGGAAGGATGATCTGCGGAGGAATCGCCTACCATTTGGCCTTTAGTGAGGCGATATTTTTGGGCTATAAGGCTAATTACAGCGGCACATAGGGTGAAGACGCACGCCCCAATAGCGAACCAGGAGGAACGGTGCGAGGCCGAGGCTAAACAGATCAATGTAGCCGCTACTATGATGAACCAAGTTGTATCGTTTTTTCTCATGGCGCCAGAGTATAGGTCGCCTGTGCGAAATGATGACTCGCACTTCTGGGTTTATTCAAAAAATGTCTCTTAGAGCGGCGGGCTATTAATAGAATTTATTCTGCTAGTCGCCATTTGAACCTAGAGGCGATGTTGGCTGCTGCCCACACCTAGGCTGTGCAACCCGCATGGCAGGAACCGTCGTCAGGATGGGAGTCACCGGCCCTGGGGCGGCCCGCCTACTAAACCAGATCGACATAACCATAAAACCGGCAACAATACGCCAATGGGAACACCGAGGAAAAATAAAACACATAACCGAAAACGGGGAACCAAATACTGGATGGTAGACATACTCGCCTGCCGCGAATCGAACAAATATTCTAAACCAGGGATGACTTGACACTGTCACACGAAAAAATGATAGGCGAACGCCATAGGGAGGTGCCATAAAAACACCACGTAGTGTTCGCCAGGCACCGCCCTTAATCACACCCTCAACCATCCACGGTCGGTCCCGGGTACGCCAAAAAGGATTCAGGGGTAAGGGCGCTAACTAGACCACCCGTGAACACGCAAGGATGGAAGAGGGGAGGGGTGGGCCCGTATTTTGGGGTAGTTTCCGGGTGCAACCCACACGCAAACCGCAATAAACCCCCAACGGGCAAACAGTAGGAGCCCCCATAACGACCCTCGCCCAATGCGACCTAACCGGCTGGCGCATCCTAGACATCATCAAACCCACCATAGGCGGGCACGCCAAATTCCAACGCGTCCTACTCCAACCAACACCCCACACCGAAGGAAAAAGATAATGCCTGAGAAGATGGGCCGCAACAACCGCGAGTACGTTCGCCGCGCCCACGCCCTCAAACGCCGCGTAAGACTCGAACGCCTACCCTGCTGGATCTGCGGGCAACCCATCGACACCACACTACCGTTCACGCACAAGGACGCCTTCACCGCCGACCACGTACGCGAACTACACAAAGGCGGCTCACTACTCGGAGCGCTCATGCCAGCACACCGAGGCTGCAACAGTAGGAGATCCAACAAGAAGCGCAGCACGCAGACCGTTCTCAAACCCGTGAAGACCTCACGCAAATGGTAAGACCAATAAGGCCTAAGAATAAGCGAGGCAAGAGGCTTTCAAAGGCATGCATAAACTGTAAGGCTACGACACGGTAAACGCTCAGCGTAACCCACACGGTGAAACGTAAAAGCGCAGGTAGGAGACGCTTACGGGGGTGGGGGGATGCCCCCGGCCCCCCTCTAGGTTGAGGCACACGGGCAAACTCGCACTTTCCCTCCCCACACTGGGGCGGTGTACACCCTGCTGCGGCGAGGGCACCCGGATATACGAATAGGAGGCTGATTATGAGGCCATGTGGCACTATGGCAGCCTACACGCGCCACCGCCGCCACGGGGAAGAACCATGCCCCGCATGTAAGGAAGCTAAACGGTTACAAACGGCTGAGCGGCGCGCAAAAAAGCGTGCCCAGGCAAAAGCTGTTGCCGAAGGCAGACCGACCCCACCAGCAAGGCCTGTAAGGCGGGAGAAAAAACCGTATGCGGTAAAAGCTTCCGAGGAATGTATCCCCGCCACGACTTTCCCGGCTGCCCCGCCTAAACCAGAGACATTTGACCGGCTGGAGTATGACCGGTTACACGAGAACCTAAACATTGTTGATCATGCTCTCTTCGAGGCATCCCCGGGGGACGTGGCCAGGCTTTCTAAGCGCCGCCAAGAAATCGAAGAGGCTATTTTCGCCCTGCTTAAGCGGGGGAAGAAGAAAGGCGGGAACGCGTTAGATGAGCTCGCAAGACGCCGCGCGCAAAGGCCGACAGAGGCCACGGCTTGAACACTACCCGGCCTATTTCACTACTGCCGGCCAGGACGTTGCCGATCTTGCCGCCCTGGCCGGTCTGGACCTGTTGGACTGGCAAAAGTACGTGCTGGAAAAGTCTTTGGGCGAGCAAAAGGGAGGGCATTGGGCTGCTAGCGAGGTCGGTCTTATCGTGCCCCGCCAAAATGGTAAGAACGTGATCCTTGAGGCTCGGGAACTGGCTGGCCTGTTCTTGTTGGGTGAGAACCTGCTGATTCATACCGCGCACGAGTTCAAAACGGCGGGTGAGGCATTCTTGTCTATGAAGAACAGGATTTTGTCATGCCCGGACTTGGCCGAGTACGTGCTCGGTTGGGAGGGGGACCCGGACGCTAACATTCGGGGTATTCGCACCGCGCACGGGTTTGAGGCAATCGAGTTAAAGACGGGCCGTCGCCTGAAATACGCTACAAGGACAGCTGGGGCAGGGCGTGGTTTCACTGCCGATTTTTTGGCCTTAGATGAGGCTTACGCGCTAACTGAGGAACAGCAGGCGGCTATCTTCTCGATCCTGGCGGCTAGGTCCCTGCAGGGCAGTCCGCAGATCTGGTACACCTCTAGTGCTGGTATGCCGGCTTCTACCGTGCTCGCACGGTTGCGTGAGCGTGGCATGAGCAAGGACGGTGAGGACGGGCTGGCCTATTTTGAGTGGTCAGCAGCCGATGAGGCAGACCCAGAAGATAAGGACACTTGGGCTCTGGCTAACCCGTCGTTGGGGTATTTCATTTCTGAGGGGTTTGTGGCCAGTGAAAAGAATGCCCTCGATGAGGAGAAATTCAAACGCGAACGCCTAGGCATTTGGGCTGAGGAAGCAGAAGACCCCCCAGTGATTGCCCCTTCTGATTGGCAGGCCTGTTTCGATAATGCTTCACAGATTGGGCAGAGCGTGTGTTTTGGGGTGGATATTCCGCCCTCGCGTGAGAGCGCGGTAATAGCCGCAGCATCCTTACGCGAAGATGGGATGACGCACGTTGAGATTGTTGAACAAGACTACGGCACTTCTTGGCTACCGGCCCGACTGCAGGAGTTACAGGCGGCTTATCCGACCTCCAAGCTGGTTATTGATGCTGGCGGGGCGGTTGGGGCCCTGGAGGCAGATCTAGCCAGGTTCAGGGTGCGGGCTAACCGTGTGGGCGGGCGTGATTACGGGCAGGCTTGCGGCCTGTTTTTTGATCTTTCTGGCGAGCACAAGCTACGCCACATCGGCAAAGAACAGTTGACTGACGCGGTCAGTGCGGCCCGAATCCAACCCATGGGTGAATCACTGTGGAAGTGGAAGCGTAAGCACTCTCTAGCGGATATTTCCCCACTAGTAGCTACCTCCCTGGCGGTGTTAGGAGCCCACCGCCTACTAAGAAAACGCAAGCAGGGACGCAGAAGACTCCTGGTTGTCTAAATCAAACCTATGGAAGGAGCCCCTCTTTTGATGAATCTTGACAAAGTTGGCGGTCTCGATGCTGGCGAGCTGGCCTTGCTGCGAAAGATCGGGGCCCGGGTGAGTGCGCATCAGGCCGATAATCTGCAACTACAGGCCTGGTATGACGCGAAAGTGAAAGTCCCGAACCTGGGTCTTGCTCTACCGGAGCGGACCGGCTCGCGGGTGAGGACAGTGGCGGGCTGGCCTGGCATGGTTGTAGACGCTTTGGAAGAACGCCTCGATATTGATGGGTTTGACGGGCCCACGCGTGAGGCAGCAGGTCAGATTTGGGCAGAAAACTACTTGGATTCACAGTACTCAGAAGCCCACATTGAAGCTCTGGTGCACGGGGTCGCCTTTATCGTTACTGATAAGGGCGGGCCGGGAGACCCGCAGGTGGTTATTACTGTGGAGTCCCCACTGACCACGAGCGGGATTTGGGACCCGGTACGCCGCCGCCTCTCGGCTGCCGCCACTTTCATTACTGACCCGGAAAACCCTGCCCGCGTGTTGGCTGCTACCTTGTACCTACCTAATGAGACTATCCAGCTAGATGGGGACGGTACCGGCGCGTTGCAGGCTCGTGACAGTATCGCCCATAATTTGGGCCGTCCCACGGTGGAGTGTTTAGTCAATCGTCCTCGTACTTCTAAGCCGTGGGGGCGCTCAGAGATTACTGAGCCGATTATTTCTTATACGCAAGCTGCTATCCGCACTCTTTTGCGGGCGGAGATTGGTTCAGAGTTCTTTTCTGCCCCGCAACGGTACGTGTTGAACATGAGTGAGGACATGTTCGGCCCGGATAGGTCGATGGCTGAGCAGGCCCTGAAAATGTATGCGGGCCACATGATGATGTTTAGTGCGGGAGATCCGGATGATCCGGTACCCCAGTTGGGCCAGTTCGCGGCTTCTAGTCCGGCACCATTTATTGAGATGGTGAAAATGTATGCGCAAATGGTTGCGGGCGAGGCCGCCTTGCCGCCCACCTATTTAGGGTTTGTGACAGACAACCCGGCTTCAGCGGATCAGATTAGGGCTACTGAGGCAAGGCATGTAAAGCGTGCTGAACGCCGTCAGCGTACTTTTGGGCGGGCCTGGCAGGCAGCTCTTACTACTGCTGTCGCATTAGGTGGGGGCACGTTCCCTGATAACAGGTTGGCGGTGCGGTGGAAAGATGCTTCTACCCCGACTAAGGCGGCTACTACTGACGCGGTAGTTAAACAGGTCCAGGCCGGGATTTTGCCGACTAATAGTCCGGTTACTTTCCACGAGCTTGGTTTTGACGAGGCCGCCACTAACCAGCTCTTACAGGCCCAGGCGCAAATATCTCGCCAGCAGGTAATGCTAGCAACCCTTGCTGGCGGGCAGCTGAATGGGCCGGGTGCGGGGGTAGATAGGGGCCCTGGGGGCGAATGAGTAAGGAGGAGGTATGGCCGATCCTTCGGTAGAACTAGAGGACCTGTATAAGGCTCTTGAGGGCCGCTATTTTGGTAGTGCCCGCCTGGAGATGGAAGCCCTAATGGAAGTCCTCTTCGCGCGGGCAACCCAGGGGGCGAAAAAGGTCTGGGCTGCCCGCCCAGAAGACAAGGAAGAACTAGACGAGTATCTGTTCAATCAGCTTGTTGAACTCTCGCAGGGGCCATTGTGTCAGAGCGCGGATGATGTGGGAGCCCGCTATGTGAGTGTTCACCGCGCAGAGCAAGGCGCTGGCACTTCCCTGCCGCTTATAACCCCGCAAAGGGAAGGCAAACAGCTCCTAGGTGCTCACGCCCGCACGGTAATGGACGTACTTGCCTCGAAGGGCCAGTATGAGGCAGAAAAACGCTTCACCGGTATCTACGGGGACCTGGTGCTAAACAGGGTGCGTAACACGGTAAAACTATCAGCTAAGGCTGCTGGTAATAAATGGTGCCGTGTGCCTGAGGCGGGGGCTTGCCCGTTCTGTCTGATGCTGGCCTCACGCGGGGCTGTCTACGAGGATAAAACTACTGCTACCCGCTCTCAGGGCGGGAGCCGCTACCATGCGCACTGTAAATGCACGGCTGTGGAAATCCTGCACGAGGCCGACGTACCACCAGCTGCCCGCAGAGCGTGGGATCTGACCGAGAAATTCAACCTACGCACCGTTACAGACTGGGCCGCTGCCCGTAAAGACCCCGCCATCATTGAATACCTGCTAGACAACGGGATTAGAGACGACCCAACCCGCACGGTAAGGCTCGGGCCAATGCTCCACCCGGAAATCCCTACCCTGGACCCTTTAGGGCCGCTACCAAGACCAACCCTAGAAGACTTCGACGTAAACTGCTTCGGTAAATCACAGAAACGGAAGAGCGGGAAAATAAAGTACTATGGGGGCCACCTCTACGGTACCGGTATTCCAGGCAAAACCGAGTTCCCAGCATCATGGACAGCCGACGACATCATCTACGCTACAGAACTAACCCTGAGAGAACCGCAGAGAATTGTACCTAGAGGGTCGCAGCGAACTAGTCATTTCAGGGAAGTGCATGGTGTAGTAGTGGAGGTCTCTTTCTATCAAGTTAGTCCATTGGAGGAGCCCGTCTATAGGCACTCTGTTCCGATTAATGGCAACGGAGTATACTTTCGTGGAGAAGACGGTGTTGTAATGGCACGGCCGATTGATGTGTCTATTCTAGGAAGGGGAAGTTATGGACATCATTAGCCGCCAGTTCTTCCCTCATCTAGAAGGTAGGGTGGTTGAAAATATTTGGCCCTATCTGACTGGTGAATATCAGAAAATAGTCAATTTTGATGCAAGCGTGGGGGAGTTTTGGGATGCCATGGGCTCTGCCCTTGAAGGGGCGAGCGTTGCAGGGTACCGGGTCCCAGAAGAACTACTAAAAGCGGTTGAAGAAGAGTGCGACGATTTAAGCTACGCACCAGATAGCATTGACCGCTGGATCGCGACTCGTTTTCTTGACAAGATTCGTGCTTTTGATGATGTGCCCGCTAGTGTTAGTTAGCTGATCGCTGGCTGCTTGTTATTCTTGCCCGCCTGGGGTTTTTCCTGGGTGGGTTTTGTTTTACCCGAAATATTGGTCCCGGCATGGGGTTTTATCTCCCGACATGGGAAACCGTTTTTGAGAGGAAAGGTTAGTTATTATGGCTGAGGCGAAGATCAGCTCTGAGGTTGAAGAAGAATCCGCAAAGGCTGTAGCTGAGGGCGAGTCCGCTCCTGACAAGGAGGTGGATTGGCAGGCTGAGGCGAAAAAGTGGAAGGTTCTCTCACGTAAGCACGAGGCTAACGAGAAGGCGCTAGCGTCTAAAGCATCCGAGTACGATAAGTATTTGGAGTCTCAGAAAACTGAGGAGCAAAAACGCGTTGAGGCCCTCCAGAGGGCCGAGAAGGAACGCGATGAGGCTAACGCGAGCCTGGCTCGTATGGCTGCAGGGATCAAGTACGGGCTTTCCGAAGAAGACCTGGCCTTGCTGGGTGCGGGCGAGGATTTCGAGGAAAGGGCTAAAACCCTGGCTGAACGCCTAAAAGCCGGAAGCCCGGTGCGGGCGCGTTCTGCCACCCAGGGGGTAGAAGCCGGCAGTACTGTTTCTGATGATTTCCTTGGCGAGGTGCTGCGCTCACGCTAAAGCGCTGTTTCCCTTTCGCAATCACAAATTTTTTTAGTCATTTGTTTTGGCCGCCTAACCGGGCGGCCTTTCGTGTTTAAAACACGAGTTTTCCCATGAACGTAAAAGGAGAAAAGAACATTATGGGTACTTATAACAAGATTGTGGGTCGCTCCCAAACTGGTGAGCAGCTGATCCCACCGGAACAGGTAAAAGCAATCCTGCAAGATACTCCGAAGTCTTCTGTTGTCCTGGATAAGGCAGTAAAGGCTCGCATGTCTACCACAAAGCAGACCCAGCCGGTCCTGGCGACTTTGCCGGACGCCTACTGGGTTAACGGTGATACCGGGCTGAAACAGACTAGTGAGGCAACCTGGAAGGGCCAGACCATGACCGCTGAAGAACTAGCGGTTATCGTCCCGATCCCGGACGCGGTTGCTGATGATACTTCTATTAACCTGTGGGAGGCAGTAAAACCCCTGCTAGCTGAAGCACTAGGCAAGAAGATAGACCAGGCCGTCATCTTTGGTACGGACAAGCCTACTAGCTGGCCGGACGCTCTTACAGCCGGGGCCGAGGCTGCTGGTAACAGTGTAAAGCTGACAGCAAAGAAGAATGTTGGGGACGCGGTTATTGAGCTGGGCGAGAAGATGGCAGCCCAGGGGTTTGGTATTAACGGGTTTATTTCCCGGCCCGGCCTGGACTGGAAGCTACGCGGCCTAAAGGATGCTAACGGCCAGCCCATCTACGGCGGTAAACTCTCTGAGGCCCAGCCAGCCACCCTGTTCGGTTTCCCGCTAAACCCGGTAATTAATGGGGCTTGGGATGCTGCTGCGGCAGAACTGCTAGCCGTGGATTGGTCCAAGGTCGTTATCGGTACCCGCCAGGATATTACTTACAAGATCTTCGAAGAAGGCGTCATCTCTGACGAGAATGGCAAGGTCATCCTAAACCTCATGCAGCAGGACACTAAGGCTATGCGCGTGGTTATGCGCCTGGGATACCAGGTTATTAACCCGCCCACCAGGGTCGCCGGCGGAGCGGTAATACTTGCGCCCTTTGAGCATGTACGCTTCCACGCTGCCCACACACCCTGCCCATGCCCCAAACAAAGCTGTGGCTATTTTAGGTCTATCTTGTTGCACTTTAGCGGCTATAGGCACACACTGCCGCACATTCACTCTTTGGAATTTCCAGCACCATAACAACGAAAAACCCCGCCATTCCAACGGAACAGCGGGGTCAGAGCGGAGACGATGGGATTTGAACCCACGAGGGGCGAACGCCCCAACCTCCTTAGCAGGGAGGCGCACTAGGCCACTATGCGACGTCTCCACCGGCAAGCCTACCCAAATTTACGTCCTGTTCACAAACTGATTCGCGGAAGAAAGGCTAAGTTCACACAAAAGCTGCTCTGCCGTCCTCTTCTGGCACCTACTTTCGGCCCATAACCTGCCTCCTGCTATCTTGTGCGGACCATGGCGATTGCGCCTAAACTTGGGACCACTCTGACAAGGGCGGGGCTGATTCGATGGCTGACTTCATTTTGCAGCGTTGGCGCCAACTACTATTCATGTCCATCCAACACGCCTGGCTGGCAGCCCAGTGCGTTTTGCTAGCCACGCTAGTGGCAGTGGCCCTGGCAGCCCTAGCCTATAAGTCGACTCGTCTTCGTGCCCTCCTAAATAACGTTTCCACCATAGGGCTTACTATCCCCTCATTTGCGCTCTTGGCCCTACTAGTGGCACCGCTGGGGTTCGGAGTCGCTCCGACAGTAATCGCCTTAGTGTTCTATGGGGCTCTACCTATCATGCGTAATGCTGTGGTGGGGCTAGCGGGGGTAGACAATACAGTCATCGAATCTGCGCGCGGGCAGGGGATGTCCGCTACCGCAATATTCTTCCGGGTGCGCCTCCCGCTATCCTGGCCACTGATCCTTTCAGGCATACGGGTATCAACTCAGATGGTTATGGGCATTGCTGCCATTGGTGCTTACGTCTTGGGTCCCGGTTTAGGAAGCCTTATCTTCACCGGACTTGCCCGGCTAGGTGGGGCTGGTGCCGTCGAATCAGCTGCGGTGGGCACTCTACTAGTCGTAATTGTGGCGCTAATTGCCGACTTTGGCCTGGCCATACTTGGTCGTCTTACTATCTCCAGGGGGATTCGTGACTAGCCAGAAAACTTCTGAACCTACCCGCCACGCTGCTGCGGGAGGAGCCTCAATCAGGCTTTCACACATGAGCAAAACATACCCGGGTGCAGACTCGCCAGCGGTAAACGACTTCAACCTTGATATTTCCGCAGGGGAAATCCTGGCCCTTGTTGGCCCCTCCGGCTGTGGCAAGACCACCACCCTAAAGATGATCAACAGATTGATCGAACCGTCCACGGGAAAAATCATCATCAATGGCCGCGACGTTACAGATATGAACCCAGACAAGTTGCGCCGCAAGATCGGCTACGTAATTCAGGCCGGCGGCCTGATGCCTCACCTGTCCGTGGCGCAGAACGTTGCAATGGTGCCCAAGATGCTCGGCTGGACGAAGAAGCGCATTGCTGCCCGCGTTGACGAACTGCTGCGCGCCGTTGCCCTCGAACCGGAAACATATGCCGACCGTTACCCCCGCGATCTGTCCGGTGGTCAACAACAACGCGTAGGAGTTGCCCGCGCCCTAGCTGCGAATCCGCCCGTCCTCCTAATGGACGAACCATTTGGCGCGGTAGATCCGATCACCCGACGGGCATTGCAGGAAACCTTGCTAGCCACCCAAGCCCGCCTGGGAACGACCGTAGTGATCGTCACGCATGATCTGGATGAGGCCCTAAAGCTCGGTACCCGCATCGCCATCCTTTCCGAAGGTGGCAGGTTGCGGCAAGTAGGAACGCCAGAACACATCCTTATGGATCCGGCAGACGAATTCGTGTCAGACTTTGTGGGAGCAGACGCCGCCACGCGCCTCCTGAAAATTACCCCTGTCGAAGATCTGACACCTTCGCGCACCGTGACCGCACACCTGGGGGATGACCGGGAAAAAGTGCTCGCCCAGGCAGCCGCAGCAGGCGGGCACGGCATCGTCATCTTGAACGAGGACGGCAGCCCGCTCGCCTGGTTGAGCACCAAACAATATCGGGCTAGCACCGGCCGGCACCCCCAGGACAACTCCCTGCCCCTGGTGCGCGGAACCGACTCCGCGGCAGATGTCATGGAGCTGATGCTCACCTCTACCCACAACGGCGTCTTAGTAGTAGATCGTCAGGGCCGCTACCGCTTCGCCCTGCGTGCTTCCGACCTGTTAGACCAAATCAGCCAGGAGGCCTAATGAGCCGCCTTCTTGCAAAACGAAACGTCTGGATGCCACCGCTAGCGCTCCTGATCGGGTTCAGTCTCTTCTTTATGTGGCTGCGCACCGCAAGCCTTTCCCCAAAAGAGTCTCGGCAGCTAAACACCGCAAACCTCATCACCATCATGGGTGAACACCTACTACTTACAGTGCTCGGCGCCGTCCTGGTAGTCCTGATCGCGGTGCCAGCAGGCATCATCCTCACCAGGGGGCCGTTGCGTCGCCTTGCCCCCGCCGTACTAGCCCTTGCCAACGTTGGCCAGGCTGCGCCCTCGATAGGGCTGATAGTGCTTATTGCGATGGGGATAGGCTTCGGCATGAAAACAGCGCTCATAGCGATCGTTGCCTACGCCGTACTACCCGTACTCTCGTCCACCATGGTGGGGTTGGAAGGGGTAGACCGGAACACTGTTGAAGCAGCCCGCGGCATGGGCATGAGCGCCCTGGCTGTCCTCGTGAAAGTAGAACTGCCGCTAGCAAGCCCGGTTGTCCTTGCCGGGCTACGCACCGCCCTAGTCCTGCTAGTCGGCACGGCGACGTTAGCCGTCTTCGTGAACGGCGGCGGCCTAGGAGTCCTAATCCAAACGGGCATGACCCTCTTCCTGTACAAACTGCTGGTGGCGGGGGCGCTACTGGTAGCCCTGCTTGCCCTAGCCGTCGACTGGGTTGGGCGCATGATCGAACTGTGGGCCCGGCCGAAAGGAATCTGATGAGACGCATAGCAACTTCCCTGGCCCTCCTGAGCGTCATTAGCCTTGGCGGGTGCGCGCTTTCGCCCTCGTCCGGATTTGCCCCGGACATGGCCCCCGCCGAAATTGCGCATGAAAAGGGCGCCGAGGGCGTGCACGTCACCGTCGGATCCAAAAATTTCACCGAAGGTTTAGTCCTTGGCAAACTCGCCGTGATCGCCCTGCGCGCGGCAGGCTACCAGGTTACCGACATGACCGGGATGCCCGGATCCCAATCCGCGCGGCAAGCCCACACCACCGGGGCAGTAGACTTCGAATTCGAATACACCGGCACCGCCTGGACCATCTACCTAGGCGGCAAAGGCGTCGCGAACCGCCAAAAACAGTACGAGCTAGTGCGCGAAGCAGATAAGAAAAATGGGCTCACCTGGTTACCCCCTGCCCCCATGAACAACACGTACGGCTTCGCGGTGCGACAAGAAGACAAGGCACACCTGCGAACGCTATCTGACGTGGCCGCCCTCGCCCCGGAAACGCTAACCATTTGCGCGGATCCGGAATTCTTTTCGCGCGACGACGGCTTGCAGCCGGCCTTGGCCCACTACGGTCTGAGGCTGGGGGAAAATCTGCCGAGAAGAAACATAAAACTGATGGATCAGGGAGCCATGTTCCAGGCGCTCGCGGACGGGCAGTGCAAAGTTGGCGAAGTCATGAGCACGGATGGGCGGATTATGTCGTTGCACCTTGCCACGCTCGAGGACGACAAAGGGTATTTCCCGAACTACGCGGTAGCTCCCGTCATTGCTACAGCGAAGCTGCGCGAGTCTCCCGCAATTGCGGAAGTATTTTCCCGTATCACCCCGAAGTTGACCACTAAGGCGTTGCAACGGATGAATGCCGCGGTAGATGTCGAGGGCGAAGATCCGGCCAATGTGGCAGCAAAATGGTTGCAGAGCCAGGGGCTGGTGGCTAAGAAATAGGAGTTTCGCGCGGCATGAAAAATAATGCCAAACCTGGACTGGGTGACTAGGTTGTAAGCATGAACCAGACTCTAGAAAAACAGCTTTCTCGTAAGAGCATTCGCCGCTTCTTGGATGAGCCCATTTCCGATCAGGTCAGAGCAGATCTGCTAGAGGTGGCACGCCGGACGGCTACTTCCTGTGGGCTTCAGATGAGCTCCCTGATTCGCCTCACTGACCCGAAAATCAAAGAAGAAGTGGCAAAAATTTGCAACCAGGCCTACATTGCGGAAGCCCCGGAAATCTGGGTGTTCGTGGCCGATCTGAACAGCGCCCAGCATATTGTGACCGAGAAGGGGCAGGATGGGGCGAACGCCACCACCATGGACGGCTTCTTCCAGGGATTTACCGATGCCGTGCTGATGGCCCAGAATGTTGCTACAGCTGCCGAGTCAATGGGGCTCGGTACTTGTTTCTTAGGGTCGCTGTTGAATGATCCGTGGGCGCTGGTTGAGCTGCTGCAGCTGCCCAAGTTGGTATTTCCCGCCCTGGGGCTGATGTTCGGCAAGCCTGCCCAGGAACCACAACTGAAGCCGCGGATGCCCATTGCTCTGCGCGCCTACGAAAACGTTTACGACGAGGGCGAGGACGGCTCTTACCTGGAAACATTCAAGGATTACGACGCCGAGATGACCACCTACTACGATCTGCGAGATGCCAACAGGCGTGTCGATTCGTTCACCGAGCAGCTGACGCGCATCATTACCCGCGACGCGCCTAAGCGGCGCCGCATCGTGGCGGCTATAGCAGATCAGGGATTTAATCTGGCCTTGCAGGACAAGTAGGCGGTGTATGCCTAGACGTAACGCATGGCGGTGGCTACGGTGATTCGGCCGTAGCTGCCGCCGAATATTGCGGCGTGCACCGCCAGAATGTGTAGTTGGTGGATGCCCATGCGTTTCTTCCAACCTTCTTGCAGTTTCGAGACGGAATTGTAACCGGCGTAGATGCGATCTAGGTAGGGTTGGCCGAATACTTCTAGGTAGGCCAAGTCGGTTTCTGCGTGTCCACCCTGGGCGGCCGGGTCGATGATGACTCCTACTGTATTGTGCAGCGCGTCGCGGTTTCCTTCGGGACTTCCGGTCCCAGCTGCCTGGGGCGCCCACTGCAGGTCTTCCTTACGAGCCCACAGCACATTGCCCGTCCATAGGTCACCGTGGATGCGCGCTGGGGCGTCTGCGGCCAGTAGAGCCGGTTGGGCCGAGGAGAAGTCGCCGCGGCTGATGCGGGCAGCAACCTTTTCCACGATTTTTACGTCCGAGGCTGACATGGATCCGTTTTCGCGGGCGTATTTCATACACGGCAAGATTCGTTGCTCAGCAAAGAATTCGCCCCAGGTAGGTAGTGATTCCTTGGAGTTGGCTGCCGGTAGGCGTAGTTCTTTCCGGCCCATGTAGCCGTCCCCCTGCCATCCGGCGGGAGGGGCTCCCCATCCGGCCGCCCCGGCCGCGTGGGTGCGTGCTAGGGCACGCCCAAATTCAAAAGCGGCTACCTCATCTACGCGGGTCTCGTGGATGCGCCTGGTAGAGAGACGCCCGGGCACCGCCCCGGTGTGGGGGACAACGAAGGCGCCCCCTTGCGCCATCGGTTCGGCTAACCACTGTAGGCCCAACGCCTCGAGTACAGTCGCATATGGGCGAGACGGCTCCGTCTTTGCGAAGTCGTCGTGGGCAGGGGCAACCATAGGATCTAGCTGTTCAACCATGCATCCATTGTCTCGCTAAGAGCCAGAGGTGTGAACTGGACAGCAAAAGTTGCGCTGAAAAAGGGCTGTTAGTTCGCGGGTTCCTACATAGGCGCAGGTAAGAGCCTCTGTGATCAGGATCGCGTCCCGCCGGTTTGGAGGTTTCGCGTTCCGGTTGTAGAGTAATTACGTCAAAGCGAACAACGCTTATGCGCCCGTAGCTCAATGGATAGAGCATCTGACTACGGATCAGAAGGTTGGGGGTTCGAGTCCCTTCGGGCGCGCAGACACCCCGTCTAGTTGAGACCCAGCTAGGCGGGGTTCGTCGTACCCGCTAACTAGTTCTTGTACAGTGACGCGCAAGACTTTAGCGACTTTATCGAGTTCCGATAGTCTCCACTCGCGTTGCCCGCGCCACCTGAACCCCGCGCTGGCTCTATCCATGCCTATAGCGCGCGCTAATTCTGAACAGGTTACGCGCTTTACGGCGCAAAACGCCCTAATGTTGTTTGCTACCGCGTCCGCTGTGGTGTGTGTTGCTGGTGCTATCTTTGTCGCTGTCATAGATCCAGGATAATGCAAAATGCACAGAATAGAAAATATCTAGATATATCGCCGGTCGGTGTGTCGCGCATCTTTTCTTGTGCGAAATCGACAAAGATAGTTCGCGTGACTACTTCTCAAGTTTTGGCTAGCCGCGCGGTCAAGAATTATTTAGCGCGGCGTGGGTGTCCTATGGGCACCCTCGCGAAAGAAGCGGGTATGAAACCCGCTCGGTTTTACGAGCGCCTACGAGGCCGCTCGAAATGGACTGTTGATGAATTGTTCGCCCTCGCAGACGCGGGCGTTCAAATCCCTGGCATTGATCCGACTTTCATCCCCGCATGGTTGGAGGGTGCCCAATGAGTGAAGGAATAAAAAGGGGGCAGGTAGTCGGTAGTACCGTCCGTGAAGCCCTAACGGCAATCATTGACGATATTGGAGATCACCAAGTGCTAGCCCTTGCTTTGATCTCAATGGGTCAACCCGACTGTGCCCAGGCTGTCGTTACTGTAAACCCCGCTCAAACGCCTTATAGCGCTATCCAGGCCGTAGATTATGCGACTTCCAAGCTCCAAAACGCGCTAAAAGTCGCTCTAGTTCAAAGGGGAAACTATGAAGACTAATTGGTTTATCGCCGGGGCATGGGCCTGTCTAGCTGTTTCGTTTGTCTCGCTAATGCTTGTTATCGCCCTGTTCATGCTGCCTTTTGACGTGTTCGGGGGCATAACCAGGGCAGCGGCAATGACATTCGCCAGCGCGCTAACAAGCTATCTGACCCTTATCGGCGCGTTTGTCCTATCCCTACTTGACCAAGTAAGGGGTCGGTAAATGGGTGCCGCGCCAGAGCCTAATGCTTCGTGGCCTTTGCCGTCGCTTTTGACCTCACTTAAGCGCGCTCATTGGGGTGTGCTTACCGGTGGCAGGCGGCAAGGCGTTCGCTCAACGCTCGAGGGCCTTGCCGCTCAACTTCCACATGTGAAAGCCCAAGGGCGAACAACAGTGCTACAGATCGCCGGGGCGGCTGGCCTCTCGGAAGACTGGTGCCGCCAGTGCTTGCGCTGTCTAGAGGACATGGGCGTAATCGTTTGGCACAGGGGAACTATTTTCGAGGGAAAACCGATACCGTCTACGTTCCGAATCGTAAAGAAGAAGCTAGTACAGCTAATCCGCATCGCGCGCGGGGAATCGTCTAGGCGCCTTGCTCAGGCTCGCAAGGCATTTGATGCACGACTTTCGCGCCTTAAGAGGAATAGTTTACCGCCGTATAAGAGGGAAAACGCGGCCCTCCGTACAGAACCCAGTAGGGGCCTCACCACCTATAAAGGTGAGTCGCCTACGGCGGCGAACTCACCGCAGACCAATAATTCCGCAAAGGCTGAAAGCCGAAAGAAAATGCCAGCTATCCCAAATGATATTCCAGCTCATAGACTCGCCCACCCCTGTCCGCATGGCCACCAGTCGGCTAGCCGATGTGCACAGTGCCGTTATAACGCGATGGACGCTAACCAGATAGCCGAATGGCAAGCCGAACGCATGAACTCCCTAGGAGGGTATTACCAGACCATCCCCGCGGCCCCTATAACTCACCTCAGTGCCCAGGTAGAGGTATTGGTAGCCAAAGGCCTTAGCGGGGCAAAGATAGCCCTCGCAATGGCAAAGAAGAAGCGAGAACAGCATGTGCGCTAATGATCTAGCCCAAGCACGGATAGAGCGGGCGCTAGAGGACGTGGCAGCGGCAATTAGCGCCCTGGAAGTCGTTGAGTCAATGCTAAAGACCCCACTATCTGCCAAGGCGACCAGGTTCCCGCAAACGCGCGCAGTACAGCAAGCCCGCGCGGCTTTGGGTATGAGCGTTGACAACCTCGTCATAGCCGAATCGTTCTTACGCGCCCGCAAACGCCAGCTAGCGGCGCTACAGCAAAAGAAGGGGGTGGGGGTATGAGAGCGTGGACCGGTAAGGAGAAAAAGCGGTGGGGGCCCCTCATTATCGGTACCTATGGGGCTAAGTGCTGGATATGCGGACGCCCGATCAATCTAGCGTTGAAACATCCACATAAAGAATCATTCACAATTGACCATGTTCGCCCGCGCGCGCTTGGCGGCTCCAACTCACTTGCTAACCTTCGTCCCGCGCATCTTGTCTGCAACTCGAGGAAAGGAAAGCAAGTGAAAGTCACGCGAAATCCGGAGGACAACAGCGACTTTTTTAAGTGAACCAGGTGCCAGGAGATCCCGCGCCAGCATAGAAGTTTATCTATAAACCAAATAAAAAAACGCCCCCACGAAAGAGGGTGAAACCAGCAAAATAAAGCCAAAAAATAGACCTGAAAAGAGAGCAAAAAAGTGTCAAAAACACCCCAACTTTTCCACATTGGACCCGAAACCGACGAACCAACCCCCTTAGAGCTCGCAGCCAAGAACCATTTAGCCTATTTGAAAGACCAAGGCCTACTAGGCAAGCAACATGAGCTAATATCACAGCTCGTTCTAGACCTAGCGAAAGCGGTAGGAGTAGGGGCACAGTCCGCTAAAACCTCAACCCCGCTCGCAGCCGCCCAATTACTCGCAGCAATGGAGCGCCTACCACAAATGCCAGACGCTACCACCGCAGACCAGCTACAAAAGACTCTCAAGGGACTAAGCACAAAGTGAGAGAGGACGAACTCACCGCCCGCGCCGCCTCGGACTGGAACAAGTTCTTAGCTGGGGATGAAAAACGCGCCGCCCCGCCCAAATACGCCACCAGCCCAAAGGCAGGGGCCGATAACGAGCTAGAGCTAATCGAATCTGTCTCTAAGGGCCTTGACGCCCCCTTGTTGCAATGGCAGCGATACGTTACCCGCGTAGCTACCGAAAAGACCGAGGACGGCGAATACCGGTACAAAATCGTAATCGTCACAGTTCCGCGCCAATCGGGAAAAACAACGTTAATGCGCGCGATCCTTACCGCGCGCCTGTTAACCCGGCCCGGCTTCGTCGGACGGTTCACCGCGCAAAACGGCGCAAAAGCGCGGGAGCGTTTCGCAGACCTGATTAAGATCTTCGAAAAAGACGGCAACCCGCTAGCCCCCTTCGTGAGAATCAAGCGAGGGATAGGCGCGGAATCCATCGAAGCGAAATGGAACGCTAGCGCGGATCTGAAACCTTTCGCCCCAACCCTGAAAAATGGCCACGGCGACACCCCGACTTGCGTTTTTCTTGATGAAGCCTGGGCATTTGATACCGGGGCCGGAACCGGGCTACTTGGCGCGCTTATCCCGTCTATGCAAACCATCAAAGACCGTCAATTTTGGATTATCTCGACCGCTGGCAACCTCAATTCGACATTTTTCAAGGAATGGGTAGACAAAGGCCGCGCCGCCCTGGATGACCCGCACGCCCCTATAGCGTTTTTTGAATGGTCAAAACCCGACAGCCTAGACCTTGCAGACATTAGCGCTTGGGAACAGTTCCACCCCGCCTGTGGAGCCCCGCCCCTGGGCATCGTTTCAGCGCAGACGCTAACGAGTGACGCGGCCCTCGTGCCCGTGGTAGAGCGAGAACGCGCTTACGGCAATCTCTGGCAGGCAGAGGACGAAAAAACCGTAATACCCCTTACCGACTGGGACGCGTGCGAGGGCAACCTCGAAGCCCCCGGAAAAGGCGTTGACGTAGTGCTCGCATACGAGGTGGCAGGATTCAACGAGCACGCTTGCGTTGTCGCAGCGTGGAAGAACGAGGGCGAAAAAGTCTGTATCAAGACCGTCAAAAGCGCACCCGGTACCGATTGGATACTGCCCACCCTCGAAGACCTACGCACACGGCTTAGCCCGCGCGCTATCTTGGCAGATGACGGCGGCGCGACACGCGAAATTACTGATCTAGCCCGCCTGAAAGGCATCGAGGTATACACCCTTAGGCCCCGTGAGTTCGCCACTGCTACTAGCGCTTTCATAGACGGGATAAAGACCGGACGGATAACGCACGGAGGCAGTGCGGAAATGCGCGCGTGTGCCCAGCGCGCCGCCCTTAGACCCATGGCAGACGCCTACGTTTGGTACCGGCGCGGTTCCAACGGACCGATAGACGATCTCATTGCCGCCACCGTCGCATACCGGGGCGCTCTCATGGCTCCACCGCCCGCGCCGGGCCCGCTAATAGCTTTCACATAATCCACAGGCCAAACCGCGCCACCACGCGCAAAAACCAAACCCACCCGGCCCGCGCCGGGCCCCGCCTGTCATAGGGCCCTGGCAGTCTTTGGGGCATGAAGCTCTTTGACTACCTCGGTATCACCACCCCGCGCGCGGGCGTGCTATCCCCGGTCGCTGACAACTCGAACCTAGAGCGCATAACCTTCGAAAGCCTGTTCGGTGACCTCGACAACCTACCAGTGGGCAGAGAACAAGCCAAAAGGCTAGGAGTAGTATCGCGCGCGGTACAAATCATTAGCGGTCAAATCTCCCTAATGCCAATGGTGGCAATGAAAGGTACCAAAGCCACCCAAAACGCTTTCATCACCCAGCCGGAAAAACTACGCCCCCGGATCGCTACCTTGCGCGACACAGTAGAAGACCTGATCTTTACCGGGACGGCATTTTGGAAAATAACCGGCTATGACAGCGCCGGTCAAGTCCGCAACGCCAAATACATTAGCGGCGAAAAAGCCAAAGATGTTCCAGCCTCCGAGTTGATCTACTTCGAAGGACCACACACCGGCGTACTACGCGGCGGGGCAGGCGCCGCCCTTAGGGACGCGCTCAAGGCCCGCAAAGCCGCCCGCCTGGCAGCCGCGAACCCCGTCCCCTCGGTCGAACTCCACCAAACCCAGGGCGACCCGCTCACCCCCGAAGAAATAAGGGGATTAATCGACTCATGGAACGCAAATCAATCGCGTTCTAAGACGGCATTTACCAACCAGTCCTTAGAAGTCAAAACGCACGGACAAGCCGCTGAACAACTCCTAGCGAAATCGCTAGAGGACTCAGCAATCGAACTCGCGCGCCTGTTTAATCTGCCCGCCTGGGCAATAGACGGGGCCGTACACGGATCTTCGGTTACCTACTCTAATAGCCCCTCAAGGGCCCGCGAGCTCGTCGACTTTACCCTTGCCCCATACATGGAATCAATCGCGCAACGGCTCAGCATGGACGACGTTTTACCCCGCGGGACGTGGTGCCGCTTCGACACCTCGAACATCCTCCGTCAAGACGTAAAAACGCGCATGGAAGCCTACAAAACCGCCATCGAAATAGGCGTCTACACCGTCGAAGACTGTAGAGGCCTAGAGACCGGCATACCCCTCGAATAGGAAAAACAATGACTACGCTATCTTTTGCCACCCCCGCCACCACCAACGAGAACGGCCGCACCATTAGCGGACTCGTAGCCCCATACGGCAAGCCCGGCTACGCATCTACCGGAAAAACGCAAATCCGCGCCGGGGCTATCACCGTGCCTGAAGAGATAAAGCGGGTAAAGCTCCTACTCGATCACGATCCGGCCCGCCCGGTCGGCTATGCCACCGCCGCCGAAGAAAAGGAAGACGGCCTACACATGTCATTTACCCTGGCAGACACCCCAGCCGGTAACGCCGCCCTCGCAGAGGCCCGCGCCGGTCTAAGAGACGGTCTATCGGTTCGAGTGCAAGCCACCGAGGAGGACGGAATCGTTCAGCGGGCCGGGCTATGCGAGGTAGTAAACGCCGATCTAATCGAATGCTCACTAGTAGCTATCCCCGCCTTCGCAGACGCCCGCATAAGCGAGGGCGTAAAGGCCGCTTTTATCAACCCAGAAACACCAACCAAGGAAGAGGAAACCATGACAAACACCAAGACCAAGCCCGTCGAAGATACTGAAAAGGTAGAGGCAAAACCCGGCGAAACCACCGGCGGCGAAATGCGCGCCGCAATGGCAGAACAAGCACCAAAACCCAAAAAGGTGACCGCTGCCAGCATCGCCCACACGGTCGCTACAGTTATGGCATCCGGGGGCAACGCCTCCGAAGTCCGGGCCGCGCTATCCGATATCACCCCAGAGGTCGACAAAGCCAACGGCATTGCCCCGAACCGCCCCGCCTACCTAGGAGAGCTTTGGACCGCCTCCAACATCGACCGGCCTTTCATTGACGCGATCACTACCAAGCCACTCACGGCGATGAAGATGTGGGGATTCAAATGGAAGAAACGCGCCACGGTTGACGAATACGCGGGCAACAAGAAAGACATCCCCAGCTCTACCGTAGAGACCGAGGCCCTCGAGGCCGTGGCCAAGCGCTACGCCGGCGGCTGGGACATCGACCGAATCTTCGTTGACCTCGGTGACGCTTCCGTTATCAACTCCATCTTTGCCCACGCTGTAGACGACTACCGCCTAAAGACCGAGGCCGCAGTAGCTAAGACTATCCAGGAAAAAGCCACCGCAGTCGATGGGTCCAAGACAGTGCTCGAGGCCCTCGCAGCCCTTGGAACCCGCGCATCGAAGATCGGATCACGCCTTGACTTCGTAGCCCTTTCGGCCCAGGCATGGGCAGAGCTGGCAGCAATCCCACGCGACATGCTGCCCTGGTGGATTACTGGCTCGCTCAACCTCGCAGGCGGCGGGAATGTGGCCGGGCTGAAACTGTTCACCGCGCCCGCCCTAACTGGCAACACCGTTATTGCTGGTGATAAGCGCGCCGCGACGTTCTTCGAAAAGCCCCCGATCAGGGTAGACGCAATCGACCTCGCCCACGGCGGCGTTGACCTTGGCGTATTCGGATACGCGGCAACTCTAGTAGAAGGCGCCGAAGCGATATTCAAGGCAACCGTAACCGCCCCCGCCCACACCGAGGCAGCATGAAACTCGACGGCGACAGCCTCACGCTACTAACCGGCATGTGGGCAAAGCTCAACACCAATGCAGGAAACTACGACCATGCGTGCCTAAAAGAATGCGCCGAAGCCGTGGTAGCCCTACTTGAGTCTTTGCCCACCGTCCCGGTGGACGCATCGGGGGAAACCCCCGCGCGGGTACGCCTTGCCGCGATGATGCTTACCGCCCGCCTATATCGGCGGCGAAACTCACTAACCGGCATCGAGACAATCGCAGACCTAGGCACCTCCTACGTAGCCCGCTATGACCCCGATATTGCCCGAATGCTACGGATCGACGCTTTCACCCCTCCACAGATCGGCTAAAACAATGGGACGTCTACAAGAGGCTCTACAGGCCTTGGCAGAGCGCCTAACCGAGGCCGGACTACCCGCCACCGCCGGGGTAGAAGGTCTAACAGTACCAGGGGCAATACTTGCCCCCGAAAGACTCGAATACAACCGCCTTGGACGATTCTTAGAGGCCACCATAGAGGTAGTAGCGCTAGCCCCGGCAAACAGCTACGAGCTCGACTACCTCGAACAGGCATCCGCCTCGATCCGAGCCGCATTCGGAATTGACCAGTTAGAGTTTGGCACTTTCACCCTTCCATCCCTTAGTCCGGACCCGCTGCCATGCGTAACCGGAAAAATAACCATCGAAATAACAGGAGCATAAAAATGAGTAAGAGCCCGCGCATTATCGAAATGGGACCCGGCACCCTCGTTATCGGAGCCTCAGAAACCATATGCGCTATGGAACACCAAGTGCTAGAGGCAACGCTAAAACCCGACGCCAAGCACGAAAAACCCATGCGAGTACTCTCAGGGGACTACATCCCCGGCACCCGCTCCGAATCATGGACCCTATCAGGCAAGCTTGCCCAGGACACCGGAGAAGAGGACTCGGTACAAGACTGGCTATTCGACCATCGCGGCCAAGAATACCCCTTCGAGTTCACCCCACGAAATGCACGCAAGCAAAAATTCCAAGGCAACCTAATCGTCGAAGCTACCGCCATTGGTGGCCAGTCCGGGACAAAGCCCGATACCGAATTTGAGTTCGAGCTAGTCGGGGCACCAATTAGGCAGAAACTAGGCTAATGCTCTCCGGGACCGAGTTCGCAAAGGTAGAGGTAGAAGGCGCCCGCAAACTCAGGCGCGAACTACGCCGCGCGGGCCGCTCACTCGATGACCTGAAAGAGGCAGGGCGGGCGGCGGCGAACATCGTCGCAGAGCGCGCCCGCACCCTCGCCCCGAAAGGCCCCAGCGGCAATCTCAGCGCGGACATCCGCGCCGGGAACATCGCAACCGGAGGAATAGTAAAAACCGGGCGTAAACGCATCCCCTACGCCGGTCCTATTCATTGGGGCTGGCTCAAAGTGGGGGCCAACTACTCAGGGGGCAAATACAAGCCCGGCCAAAAAAGAAACATCAAGCCAAATCCGTTCCTATCGAACGCAGCTACCGAGACCGAACGGATATGGGTACCCGTATACGAAAAATACTTAGAAAAAGTCCTAGACGATTTGAAAGGAAAAGAAATATGAACATAGTCGAATCAACCGCACTCCTAGAGCGAGAAGACGGAACCCTACGAGAAGTAACCGTACGCTGTGACCAACGCGACTTGCGCGCCTGGGAACTCTACGCCAAACGCAACCGGCTAGACGATATGACTAAAATGCCGCTTACAGCATCGGCATTCACCGTCTATAACGCTCTGAAACGAACCGGCGAAATCGAAGCGGGAACGACTTTTGAGGCGTTCAACGACACCCTAATTTGTCAAAGCGATGAAGCCGTAGAAGTAAACCCTACTCTGGCCTCCTAGAGGCAGTCGTAGAACTAGCCACCCTAACCGGCATCCCTTTCACGCAGTGGGTGGAAGAAGAACCCGAGGTCATAGCCACCGCGATCAAGGTAATCAATAGAAGGGCAGAAAATGGGTAAAACCGCTATCGTTTCCGTGCGCATCTTAGGAGACGCAGCCGGGGCAAAACGCGCCACCAAAGAAACAGAAAGCGCCCTTGGCAAGCTCGAAGGCAAACTAAAAGGCATTACCGCCCCCGCCGCCCTGGCCGGGGGCGCGGTGGCCGCTATGGCCACTCAAGCCGGTCGCGCAGCCTCGAACCTACAGCAATCCACCGGGGCGGTCGCAACCGTGTTCAAGGACCAGGCTAAACAGGTCGAAAACTTCGCTGCCTCAGCTGCTACCACCATGGGGTTATCTGCGAACCAGTATCAAGAAATGGCCTCCGTGATGGGCTCGCAGCTAAAGAACCTGGGGGTAAACCAAGACCAGCTAGTAGGCAAGACCTCCGACCTTATCCGCCTTGGCTCTGACCTGGCAGCGACCTACGGGGGCGAAACCTCCGAGGCCGTGCAAGCCCTTAGCGCCCTCATGCGCGGGGAAGCCGATCCGATCGAACGCTACGGCGTGTCGATAAAGAAGAATGACATAAACGCGCGCATGGCTAAAGAAGGCCTCACCGGCCTCACCGGGGCAGCGCTGAAACAGGCGGAAACGCAAACCATGCTGAAAATGCTGTATGAACAGACCTCGGACGCGCAAGGCCAATTCAAACGCGAGACAGACTCCGAGGCCGGATCAAGGCAAATACTCAACGCCCAATACGAGAACACCAAGGCTAAGCTCGGTGAAACGCTCTTACCGATTATGACTAAGGCTAACGAGGTACTCCTAAGTGCGGTTAGCTTTGCTGGCAGGCACACTACCGCCGTCGGCATTTTGGCGGGGGCGATTGGTACCGCCGCCGCTGTAGTCATAGGTCTAAACGCGGCGCTAAAGATACACACCGCCGTATCTAACGCCGCGAAACTCGCAACCATGGGGGTTGCAGCGGCGTCGAAAATATGGGCCGGGGCGCAGTGGCTCCTAAACGTTGCTCTCAACGCTAACCCCGTAGGTCTACTCGTTGCCGGGATTGGGTTGCTTATTGGTGCCTTCGTTCTTGCCTATAACAAGTCTGAGACATTCCGCAATGCCGTTCACTGGCTCGGAGAAAAGATCAAGTCTGTTTGGGAAAACTACATCAAACCCTTTTGGGACAAAATATCGGGCGCTTGGTCGGCTGTGTCTAATTGGTATTCCACAGGGCACGCAGGCGCGCACTTTTCCGCCAACGGTCCTACTTGGGAGCTAGTCAGCACGCACGCCGCCTATTTTTCAACCCAACAGCGTCCCCAATCGGAGGGAAAGAACATAAACATCACGGTCAATGGGGCGCTAGATCCGGTAGGGGTAGCAAACCAAATCAAAGGCATTCTAGATAGCCAATCGCTACGACTGGCAGGGGGGCGAACATGGTAGCAACCACTGCCCCGAACGTCATAGTAGGAGGCACTAACTACACCCAGTTATGGGAGTACCCAACCGCCCTAGCCGGACTAACCCTCCGTTGGGGTAGATCCGGGGCGGGGGCACAACCGGAAACCCCTACCGCCCAATTCACTATCCTTTACGACCAGGAAGACCCAGAGGCCGCACGTATCGCGCAAGCCGATCTAAGGCCCGGCCAAGCCGTAGTAATAGAAGATGACAATTTTGCCCCGCCCCTGTTCTTCGGGTGGGTATCCAATGTTGAGCATTCCGACTACACCAGTCGCGTTATCGCGGTGGGGTGGGAATGCCTGTTAGAAAAAGAAATAGACCTCGGATACCGGCCGGTCGAACCATGCCAAAGCCGGGTAGACGCAATCTTGACCGCACTACCCATACCGGTCAAACGCGTGCCCTTTGCCCCATATGACCCCAATAAGAACTTCCAAGTAACCCCGTATCCGCCTAACGTGACTTTGAACGCCAAAGACGACATGAAAGGCACCGCCATAAGTCTACTTAGAGATGTGGCGAAAACTACCGGGGCGGTGTGCTGGCCATACGTCCAAGGCAAAAAAGGCGAATTTGCTATATGCTTCGAGGCCCCAATATCACGCTACCCAGGCCGGGGCGCGCTCCTATATGACACTATGCGCCACTTCGACGCCGACATAATCCAGGCCCCTATCACCTTTCATCAAGACGTCGCAAGCTGCCCACCAGAGCTAACCGTAACCTACTACAAAGGCTTTTCTTCCACCGGGGGTAAATACGACAAAGGCGAATCCACCTACACCATGGCAGATATCGGCATACCAGGGCAAAAAGGCCTAAAAGTGGAAACCGACTACCTGTACCAACCCAATATCGGGGTTATCCAATTCGATCTACCCGAATACCTCTACCGGCAAATCGAAGTCGCAACCGAAACAGTCTCCAACCTACGCCTATCAACAAAACACCTCACCCGCGCCCAATGGCTAGGCCTCATGGACCCAGTA
Source organism: Winkia sp. UMB3158 (assembly GCF_030217145.1). Classification (NCBI taxonomy): domain Bacteria; kingdom Bacillati; phylum Actinomycetota; class Actinomycetes; order Actinomycetales; family Actinomycetaceae; genus Winkia; species Winkia sp. UMB3158. The sequence continues at coordinate 87,467 of NZ_JASONH010000005.1, forward strand.
GCCCGGATAGGCAAAACCATCCAAATACACGGCCTGAACGCCCTATACGAGCGCGCCGAACACCTTTGCCTAGAGGGTACAACATGCACCTACAACGGGCGGGACTGGCTAATAGAAGCAACCTGTTCGCTAATCCCTAGAAGTATCCCGGATGTCACCCACGGCCCCGGCAACGGCAACCGGTCCGGAGGCACCTGGGCAACCTCTACCGATACATGGGCCAAAGCACAAGAAAGCTGGAATAACCGATGAAAGACTACCGCATAAGCGAGAGTGCAAAGATAAGAGACTTTCCCGCTGAATACAACGACTTTACGAACATGGTCACCTCAAACCTAGTACACCACCGCGACCGGCTAGAGAGTGTGGAAAGCCTCTACAAGAACCTTTCCCACTCCAAAGGAGGCGGGGACCCATACACCGCCACCATCGAGGGGACCGCCCGCCAAACCACCGGCGTATTCACCTCTGTTAGCTGGTCAAAAATCCAAGACCTAACCAAACGCCAAAGCACCCAGTACATAGGCCAGGTAGCCCAGCCTTTCAAACCACCAAGCGGATGGAGGTTCGCTTGCTTCGTGATCCGTAGTGAACCAATCGCCTACGCACACACCGCATACGAAAACAAAGGCAGCATCTACATCAACCTCGAGCTAATAAAACCCGGCGCCATCGACGAAATCGAAATCGGCTGGCACCTAATCAAGGAATAACAAGATGACATTCTCATACCGAACCGAACTTACCACCCCGAACCGGTGGCACGGGGCAAATGCCCGCGCCTCCATCACTATCCACCACTTCGGCGAAAGAAATAACTACGCGAACGATGACAGCGCCGCCGCCTCTGTCGCTAGCTACCTATGCAACCCCGACGCCGGGGTATCTGCCCACTTCGTCGCCTCACATAACACCGTCTATTGCCTTGCCGCTTGCTCCGATCGCACCTGGGCAACCGGTACCCGCGCGGGCAACAACTCAACTATCTCGATTGAATGCAACCCCCACTGTGACCCCACCACCTTAGAGAGCGTGGCAATGCTGATCGCCGTGTTATGGCATTGGTACCCACACCTGAAAGGCAGGGGCCTAGTCCCGCATTCGGCATGGGTACCCACCAATTGCCCAGGACTTTACCGAAAGCGCCTGGAATGGCTCCGAGACCGCGCCCTAGCGCTTTTCCCGATAGTAGACCCGGACCACCCCGGCCAAACCCTCAAGACAGGCGCCCCGCCCGTGGGGAAATACCCCAAAGACCCCGCAACCGCCTCCACCGCCGCCCTTGCCCCCGATGGATACTGGGGTACCGAGACAACCAAGGTTTTGCAAACTATCGCCGGTACCCCGCGCGATGGGCTCATATCATCACAAAATGAACGATGGGAAGGCATAAACACAGGCCTAACAAGCGGATGGAGATGGGAAGAATATCCGGCAGGCTCGCAGCTAATCGCCCACCTACAACACCGCTGGAACACCGACACGGACGGGCTAATAGGCCCGGAAACAATTCGGGCCATGCAACGCTACTACAACACCCCCGTAGATGGGGTACTAGACGCCGACTCGCCCGCCATTGCCGCTATGCAAAAAGAAGCTAACCGACTAAGTAGAAAGTAAAACCAAATGGGTAAACACGAAGCACCACAACCGATAAGCTGGCTAACCCCACGCCTTCGCGCCTGGCTCTATGGCATCCTAACCGCGCTAATACCCTTGCTAATCGCCTACGGGGTCCTAGAGGCCTCTACCGCCCCGCTCTGGCTAGCATTGGGGGCCGCTGTCCTTGGCACCGGCACCGCGCTAGTACACACACCAAGGAAAGACGGAAAATGAGTGACATAATCGCCCTACTATCGGCAACAGGCGGGCTAACCGGCCTTGCCGCATTTATCACCTCTCTACGCAACCTACACAACACCCAGCAAGTCAAAGCTGACACGATCCACTTACGGCCAGATTCCAAAGTGCTATTGACCAAGATTGACGGCATGAAAGACCAGATAACACTGCTAGGAGATCAAATAAGTTACCTAAGATCTGATACCGCAAGCTCGATAAAAGACCTACGCGAAAGAGTAGGAGTCCTGGAGGCAAGAAAATAGAGGACCTGGGCACCAGCCTAGCCGGTGCCCAGCTAGCCAACCTACTTACGCATATAGTCAATCAACTCAATGATTGATACAATCGTAGTAGGAAGAGCTAGGAATAGCGAGATGATGGTTAATGTGAACATCTCATAATCCCTTCCTCTAAGCCGCCGGGTTCCGCCCCCGGCGGCATCCTAATGTTGAGACCGGATTATCTCAACACGCCAATCATGCCATACGTTCAGCTCGCTACTTGCACCGCTGCCCTTAGCGCTGAAAGCGGGGCAGGTACATATCTTTGCGTTGTAGCAAGCGAGGCATGTCCTAACAGCATTTGCAAAGACCTGAGGTCTTTTGTCTGTTCGTAAATCTTTGCGCTAAAGCGGTGCCGCAGTGCGTGTAAACCGGTGCCCTCTGGCAGATACTTACAAGCTAGCTTGCCCACATGCCGGGGCGTAAGTGGGTGCCCTGTAGTCTCATTAGGCAGCAAATAAGGGCCGGGCAGCTGCCTAAGCGCGCGCTCAACCTCGCTAGCAAGCGAATCGGTTAGGGGAACTAGCCTTATTTTTGCGCCTTTACCATGAACAATAAGGGTAGTCCCGCCCAAATCAGCCGTTAAATCACTAACCGATATCTGGGCAATTTCAGCCCGTCTTAGCCCACCCTCACCGGCAAGCCGTAACACTATATGGGCGCGCCAATCATTCACACTAGCAACAAGCGCTGTCCGGTAAACTGCCTCCGAGGCTGGGCGTGGACATTCCGGGCCCGCTTTGACCTTCGGCAAGGCGGCGCTAATATCCTCGCTGCCACTTCGGGCCGAATAGTATCCATAAAACCGCGTGACCGAGGCGTAAAAACTCCGGCGCGTTTCCGCCTTCCAGACTTGCGAACCGCAAAACTCAATTAGGCGCCCTTTGGTCAACATTGATGGGGTTGGGGTCTTAGTATGTCTTGCCAAGCGCCTAATATGTTCGCTTCGAGTCTCTATCGTCGCCTTTGACGCACCCGAGGCCGCTAACGCCTTTTCCCAATGCTCTATCTCAACAGCCCACGCGCGGGGCAAATAACGCCTATGCATAGCGGTTAATAATAATGACAACCATTACCAAAGCGTTAAGCCGCCAAAGTAAACCAGCTGGTCAAGTAGCCCGAGGCTCCAAACCAGAAGGTTGGGGGTTCGAGTCCCTTCGGGCGCGCAGACGCTCCTTTGAACTGAGGCCCAGTTCAAGGGAGCTTGTCGTTTAAAAAGTGCTATAGAAGCGCGGTCTGCAGGTCTTGCCAAAGCCCAGATGGCTGGCCCAACGCCTTGCGCGCCCTCCGAAGTAAAACTAGGAGGCGTGGCAACGGTCTACTGTGCGTAGCGCCGGTGGCAGGCCTGGGCAGCTATCTGTTAGAGACAGAACAATTTTGCGGAAAAAGTTTAGCGAATAGCAACCTTCCAGGGGCAGGCTGTGGTCTGCCCCTGGAAGGTATGGGCGCGACTAATCTTCCTGTGCGCTGGGCTCTAGCGCACAGGAGCCAACTGCCCAAAGCGTCAGATTCTAGTGGTGCGACAACCAGATCAACATCTTTCGGCGGAGCACTGGCGCTTCTGGTTCGTTGAACACTTCATGACGAGCGGCGGGTACGTCCACCACCGTTACGTCCTGGGCGCCGCCAGCGCGAGCGTCCTCGGCAAAATAGTGGGACCCAGCTGGCGCAGCCAATTTGTCCTCTTCGCCGTGGAAGATCAGAAGCGGCAGGCGCCAATCGCTGGCATTGGACAACACCTCGCCACCCTGGGCAACCATAGTGAGGGCGGTGAGCGCGGGAACCTTGCCCGTGAAATTTAGAGGATCGGTCGTGTAGCTTTCCACTACCTGCGGGTCGCGCGAGACCTGATCGGCCGAGAGGCGCACCGTGCCCAGGGCTGGAAACATCTGTGCTAGCGGCATGAGCGCCCGAGCAACCTTGGGAGTCAACGAAGCATTCATCAAGGCTGGCCCGGACAGTACAACCCCGGATACGCCCTCGGGCTGCAAAAGTGCTGAGGCCGCAGTTACTAGGCCCCCCATGGAATGCCCGAACAGGAAAAACTTGTCGGTGCGAATGCGTGCGGCAAGGTCCATGCGGGCTTGCACGTGATCCTTGATCAATGCCCCCACATCCACTTGCGCGCGGGGCCCCGGCGCCAAGCCATGCCCGTACTGGTCGTAGCTGTAAACGTCGTATCCGCCCTGCACCAGCGCGTCCTTGAGGGCCCTGTAGCGGCCTTGGTGTTCGGCGTAACCGTGCAAAATAAGTACGGATCCGCGCGGATCCTTGGCTAAATCTTCGTGGAAGTCAGCTTTCATAGACCCTAGTTTGCCAGGGAACGCGCACCTTTGTGCCTAAACGAGCGCTGCTAAAGCACCATTGCCGCAATCCATCCAGCTACCATTAGCGGAATGTTGAAGTGCAAGAACGTGGGGATAACCGAGTCGCGAATGTGGTCGTGTTGCCCATCCACGTTGAGGCCGGCGGTTGGCCCCAATGTCGAATCGGAGGCGGGGGAGCCCGCGTCCCCTAGGGCCCCGGCGGTACCGACAAGCGCGACGGTGGCCATGGGACTAAAACCAAGTGCGCCGCATAGCGGCACATAAATGGCGGCAATGATCGGCAAGGTAGAAAACGACGAGCCAATCCCCATCGTTACAAGTAAGCCCACCAAGAGCATGGCAAGAGCGGCCATGGCCTTATTGTCGCCGAATAGGGCGGCTGTGGATTTTACGAGCGGCTCGATCTGACCGGATTTGCTCATCACGTTTGCGAATCCCTGTGCACTGATCATAATGAAGCCGATGAGCGCCATCATGCGCATGCCCGAAGTGAATACCTCGTCGGCCTCCCGCACCTTAATTGCGCCGGTAAAGATAAATACGCCCAGACCAACTAGCGCGCCAACCAGCAATGCGTCCGCATCAGAGTTGATGGTGTTCAGCACCAGTTGCATTGAGAAACAGGCAAGGATGGCGATGACCGATACGGTGATGCGGTACTTTGAAATTTCTTTTTCTTCCGCCTCGATTTTTGTTGCGCGGTAGGTGCGTGGCCGCCTGTAGGTGACGAAGAGGGCGAATAGTAGACCTAAGAACATGCCGAGGGCGGGAATGCCCATCGTGCGCATGATTGATATGTGGGAGGTGTCCAGCCCCGCCTTTTTGATATTGCCCAGCAGGATGTCATTTAGGAAGATCTTGCCGAAGCCGATGGGTAAAAACATGTAGGTAGTGACTAGGCCGAAGGTTAGTACGCAGGTAATAGCGCGCCGGTCTAGGTGCAGCTTATTCATAACCCCCAGTAGCGGGGGTATTAGTAGCGGAATGAAGGCGATGTGGACGGGGATTACGTTCTGGCTCATGACCGCCATGGCTGCGATTGCGGCGATCATGCCCCACTTCGTTAGCAGGCGGGCTTTGGAGGAGCCCTGCTCTTCTGCCTCGTTCAGCTTGGTAATTAGCTTGCTTGCCAACATGTCGGGCAAGCCCGAATGCGCAACTGCCATAGCGAAAGCTCCGAGGAGGGCGTAGGACAGGGCAATCTTGGCGCCGTCGCCTAGGCCTTCTTGGAAGGCAACCATGGTGCCATCCAGGCCTAAGCCGCTAAGCAGCCCCCCGACCAATGCGCCTATGAACAGGGCGAGGACCACGTGCACTCGTGCTACTGCCAGGAGGAGCATGAGGCAAACTGCTATAACAACTGCGTTCATACGCAAACCCTAATGGCAGGGTTGTGCACGTGCGAAGGTTTGTCCACTAGGTGGCTTGGCGTCAGCGCCTATTCCCCTTGCGCCAGTTGGGCAGTTTCATTCCCATGGCCAGTCCGATGAGTCCCGCCGAGGAAAGCACAATAAAGCCCACAATCAGCAGATCTACGTCGAAATAGTGGGGTGTGGCCTGCTCGACGGAAGTGGTTGGCAAGATGACGTGGGGATGGTCAACGGTGTTTTCTGAGTCGCTACCTTCCTCAGAATCTGTCTTAGAATGTGAACGCTTCGGGCTGATTGGGGTTGGCCCGGGCGAACTGGAAGCTTCGGGCAGCACCTTCGGAGAGACGCCCGCGTTGCCCGCCTTGCCAGGCGCTTCAGTGGCCAAGCTAGCCCCGTCTGCCTGCTCGGGGGCAGCGTTTGGCGAGGGCGCGGCCGCAAGTGTCGAACCGGCAGCTTCAGTCGCTGGGGATTCGGGTAGTGAATCCGAGTCAACCGAGGGCGTTATCTCTTTAGGGGCACGCTGGCCCTTCACGTTTGCCTTGGGGGCGTGGGGGTGACTTTTGGGGGAGGCGACCTTCGTGCCGGGCGCCTTCTTGTCGTCAGTCTTCGGAGCTATTTCGCCACTCGGCTTGGAGCCTTGCCCGTCGGCTGCGGCGGGGGAATCTTTCCCCGCTTCCTGCGTGCCCTTCTGGTATTCCGCGGTGGAAGTGGAGGGCGAAGAAGTGGGCTCGGCTGTTGGCGATTCATCGGCCAGAGCCACCGAGGGGACTAGTAGGAAGGGCACTAATGCCGCAAAACCTACCATCCGGAAAAGGGGGCGGAAATGATGGAGTAGCAGCGCTGACATGACTCCCCCTAACTGAATCAGTCGTTACATTACAAAACCATAATGTTTTTTTCATCTTTTTGCGACCTGTGGTAAAAATTCGTCCTCGTCCTTGAGGGCGCAACCACGCTTGCACGTGGTGGTCGCACTTTCCAGCCCCTCCAGCCTACGGAAAAAATGCATTAAAGTCCCACAAACCGGGATGGAATATTCGCCACATTATGGAAGGCGTACAATTTGCCCAGTTAGTAACCCCTTAACGGTGAGGATTTTTATGTCTGGAAGCGCAAGTAGAACCCACTTAGATCGGAGGTTGACATCCGGTCAGGTATCAATGATCGGACTGTCTGGTGCCCTGGGCACTGGCCTCTTTCTGGGGGCAGGCTCTACTATCGCGCTAGCCGGGCCTGCCACCGTTATTTCGTACGCGCTTGCGGGACTGTGCGCCCTCTCCATCGTTTGGGCGTTAGCCGAGATGGTGTCCGTTTACCCGGTTCCGGGCGGACACGGCGCAATTGCCGCGCACTACCTGGGGAAGATGGGTGGCTACGTCACCCGGTGGAACTTCTCGGTGTGTATGTTGACGGCGGTGGGGGCCGAAGTTACGGCTACCGCCACCTACTTGCAGCACTGGTTTCCCGGCCTGTCGTTAGGGCTGGGTACGGTACTGTGCTCCGTATTCATCGTGGGCCTCAATATGGCCACGGTGCGGCTGTATGGCACCTCTGAATACTGGTTCTCGATGATTAAAGTAACCGCCATCTGCGTATTCATCCTTTTGGGATTGTCGCTGCTGCTCTTTGGGTGGCCGGCCTACCCGGAGCCGCTCGGTTTCGCACACCTGACAGCCCACGGCGGTTTTGCGCCCAAAGGTTTGGGCGGGATCCTGATCGCTGCTTGTATGGCGGTTTTCAGCTTCGGCGGTATTGAAAACGTATCTGTGGGGGCAGCTGAATCTGAACACCCCGAGCGGGATATTCCGCGCGCTGCCGGCGCTATGATCTGGCGACTGCTGATCTTCTACGTGCTGGCAGTTACCGTGGTGGTCGCGCTTCAGAATTGGCAGGACACGGCTGCCCATACAGGTTCAGTCTCAGAATCGCCCTTCGTGAAGGTCTTGGACGCTTCCGGAGTGCCAGCTGCAGGGCACATTATGAACGCCATCTTGATCGTGGCAGCGCTGTCGGCCGCGAACGGCTGCCTGTATTCGTGCTCCCGCATGATCCACTCGCTCGCCCTGGACAAGATGGCTCCCAACTTTGCTCGCTTTACTTCTAGGCACGGGGCTCCTCGGGGCGCGGTCCTAATAGCAACGGTGGGAATGGTGATTGCCTCCGTTCTGGCGATCGTGGCACCAAACAGTGCCTTCCTGTACCTGTATGGGTGCGCCACCGTGTCGATCCTGGTCACTTGGGTCATGGTCATGCTGACTCACCTGCGTTTCCGCAGGGACACTACGCATAAAGAAAAGCCGCCGGCATGTCTGGTTGGCTACCCGGTGGTGAATTACCTGATCATTGCTATTTCGGTGGCCATTTTTATCCTGCTGTACTGGGAACTTCCCGTGGTGTGGTACGCGGGCATTCCATACCTGATTATCTTGGTGGCTTCCTACTACCTGCTGGCGCGGTCGCGGAAGCTGCCCGATCCCGCCCCGCTTACCACCATGGATCAGAAGCGGGCCGAATGACCGGGGCAGATTCTGGCGCGGTCCGGGTGGACCAGTGGTTGTGGGCGGTGCGCGTGGTAAAAACGCGCACGCTCGCCACCCAGATGGCTAAATCTGGTCATGTGCGTATCAATAAGGAGCCGGTCAAGCCGGCTACTAAGGTGCACGTGGGCGACGAGGTGCGGGTGCGCGTTCAGGGCTTCGACAAAATTTTTGTGGCGCAAAAGCTGCTGAAGAAACGGGTCGGGGCACCAGTTGCCCGCACCTGTTACGAAGATCTCTCGCCAGCCCGTCCTCGGTTCTACATTCCGGTGGCTAAACGCGAGCCGGGAAGTGGGCGCCCAACCAAGCGGGAGAGGCGGCAATTAGACAAATTGCGCGGGCACGATCCGAACTGGGATAGGCGCTAGATAACTAAGCGAAATAAAACACCTTTTCCTAAATGGAGTTTTTTCTTTCTCGTTCTACCGTTACAGGTAGTAACTAGGAAAGGAAAGAAAGTGACGCGTATCCCCGCTGATCAGCTTGGTATTGATCTAGCAGATCTAGTTCATGATCTACATGTTTTTGCTTTCAATAGGCGCGACGAAGAACTGTGGGTTGAGGTAGCTAATAAGCGCCAGCTTTCTAAGACCACTCAGGGATATGCGTGGCTGCTCGAAGAGGTGGCTGACGAGGCGAAGCTGGCGCGCAGGGATCTCTCGCACGGGTCGCAGGAACTTACCGAATCTATTCCCGAGGACGACGAACTGGAATTTCAGGCGGTGACTTTGCTGGAAAACGCGTTGGCGTCGGATATGTCTGGATTGCAGCGCACGCTTGAAGACGTAGATATTGAGGACGTGGACGAAGTTGCTGAGGTTATCGGAGAGCTCTCTGGCCGCCTGTTGCAGATGCAGTTGGAACCGGCTGGACTGCACGAGGCGTTGGTTCAGGTTGGCCAGCGCTACGACGTGGACTTTGCCGACCTGGATACCCAGGTTGAAGACGAAGACGACGACGAAGAAGAAGAGATAGCCGACATCCAGATCGAGGACGAAGAGGACGAAGAAGAAGAGTGGTAGAGCGGGTGCAAGAACCCGGGTCTATCCCGCATAATTGAGCTATGGATAGCGCGAGCAGGCTTTTACAGAACATTTGTGTAGAGGCGGGGATGCTTCCCGCGTCGTTTAACCTTCAGGTGGCGGACGATCCGACGCAGGAGACGTTGGATTATGCGCAGGTTTTGCGTGCCGCCTTTGCTGGCATAGCCCACTCCCAGGTGGCCGCGGCATTTGAGCAGGTGTCGGCTTTGGCTGAGGCCATGGAGATGGAAGGGGAGCTGCCGGCTCTGCATGCGCTTGCTTCCGCTTACGAGGGGCAAAAGGCCGAAGCAATCCAGTACTCTACGGTGCCTGATGCCGAGGTCGATTCTTTTGGGGAATCGCTAGCGTTTATGGCACATTCGACGCTACAAGAGGTTTTTGTTGAGCCGCAGGCGATGCTTGATGCGCTGCAGTCGGCGTCACGCCAGCTGGTGGGTGAATCTTTGCCGGAGCAGGTTTCTGCCGGCCAGGATGACACGGATGTGTCGGGGCTTGACCTGTCCGATGCCGATCTGGCTGCTGCGGTTGCGATCTTGAATCCGCATGCCGATGCGCAGGAGGTTGCCGAGGAGCAGCTGGATAGTGCCGGTGTGGTAACCGATCAGTCTGAGGCCGACCAGGGTGATGAAGAGGACGAGTTGGCCCAGTGGGCAAAGTCGGGCTGGGACCTGGATATGGATCCGGAGGCAGACGGCCAAGACGAGGCCGGTTTTGCCGATTGGCATGATGATCGTTTCGATGATGAAGAGGACGAGCAAACTGACTCGGACGATTTAGACGACTGGGACTACTAACCTGTAACTAGCATTGACGGGCTCCTGATGGTTATCCACAGGAGCCCATTAGCGTACTTATCCACAATCGCCCCTTTTTTCGGAGAGGCCGATGCCTGCATTTGGTTAGCGTGCGGGTATGAAAGATGGTTATGAAGCGGTCGTTGGTCAGGACGGACTAGGGCGCCCGGCATGGGCATACGCAGATCAGGCACTGCGCGATTATTACGATTCAGAATGGTCTGTGCCGATGTGGGGAGAACAGGGCATGTTTGAGCTGCTTGCCTTACTGTTGTTTCAGGCGGGAATGCGATGGCGGCTGATTTTGGCTCGCCGCCCGCAGTTGCGCCGCCTGTTCTGCTCCTTCGACGTTGATCGGGTAGCTGCTTTTACGGACACCGATGTGCGGCAGATCTTGGACGAGTCGGCAGGCATCCGCAACGAACAGAAGGTCCGGGCCGTGATCGCGCTAGCGAACGCGGTACAGAAAATGCGCGCAGTCGGGGGACTACCCAAGGTTGCGTGGCAAGCTTATGACCCAGATCGTCCTCGGCCTATGCGAGGCGAAGAGGTGCCGTCTTATTCGGCGCGCTCGGCTGAGCTGGCGAAGCGGCTCACCGAGTTTGGCTGTAAGCGGGTGGGAGCCCGCACCGCATACGCGTTTATGCAGGCATGCGGCATCGTAGATGACAATGTGCCGGGAACCTGGCGGGCCGATGTGTTAGCTGACGAGCAGGGCAATTATTACCAGGATGAATATTCCTACCTCGGAATAACCAATGACCTTGGGGCGGATTCGCTTCCCGGTGTGGGCGGAATACCAGGGAGCGAAGGCGGATTTGCCGGCCAGGAATATCCACCAGATGAAGGCGTTTATTGGATGAAGCCAGGTGTGGAAGACGGCTACGCTAACCCCGATGCTAGCTAGCACGTGGGTGCCAATTGACAGGGCGACCATCGGGATAGAGCCGCGATTGCGCACTAAGGATTTTACGTAGGGTACTGACAGCCAAAAATAGGTGGTCAGGATTATGCTCAGCAAAAACACCCAGGGCCAACCGGTAAGAGAGGCATTTTCGTTAGTGGCAACGCCGGTATCAATATGACCATTGCTAAAAAGATTGGAAATGGTCTGCACGCCCGTTGCGCACGCATACCCGACCAGAGTCATCATGCCAGCGGCAAGAATTGTCGCTGACCGGGCAACTAGAGAGCGGCCAGCGTGGTGCACGGTTCGTTCTAATGCAAGCGCTGCCAGTGGAACAAAAGGCACTGCCCAAGCCAGCAGCCATGGGCGGATAAATGCGGCAGTCAATCCCAGTAGGGCAGTGATGGTCGTGTATACCAGAGTCGGTTTTAGTCCCCTTCTGCCTTTAGAAAGGAAGTATTGGCTGGCGCTGAAGAAAGCAAAGTAACCAACGAACCAAACTGCAAACACTAGCAAGGTAAGGAACACGTAGTCTTCGCCTTGCAATGCTCCAATCCAGTAAGGAACGACGACCATCGCCCATGCGCCATGCTGGTTGGGAACCCATCCTTGCCGTGAGCGGGAGCCGCGCTCGTTTTTTGCAGTCATACCCCTCATCTTCCCATGGGCTTTGTCCCACTCCAAGTTCCCATATGCTTGAATGGTGCGTTCCATAGAGGAAATAAATCAGGCTGCGGGCGGGCTGCCCGCCTACGCTGTGCTAGCCCCGCTGGCTGTCGCGCTCGCTAAAGATGGGGCGGCTGTAGTTTCAGCACCGCCCGGAACCGGAAAGACCACTCTGATTCCGCCCGCCCTTGCGGCAACGGTGCCAGGACGCGTCATAGTCACCCAACCTAGGCGGCTGGCTGCCCGCGCCGGCGCCCACCGCCTGGCCAGTCTGCTGGGCGAAAAAGTTGGCCACCAAGTAGGACTCACTGTGCGGGGCGAATCCAAACTAAGTGCGCACACCAAAGTCGAATTTGTAACCACCGGGGTATTCATCCGCAGGGCCATTGCCGATCCCGAACTAGCGGGAGTTGGCGCCGTAGTACTAGATGAGGTACACGAACGCCACACCGACACTGACCTGGCAGTGGGGATCTGCCACGACATTGCTCAACTGCGCGAGGACTTCCAGGTGGTTGCCATGTCCGCAACCCTAGATGCGGACAGATTCTCCGCCACTCTGGGTGGGGTAGAAGAAGTTGCCATCGACGCCGAATCCTACCCGCTCCAGATCGACTACCAGCCAGGCAAGATGCAACGGCTAACTGACCGGGGCACAAACCCGGATTTTCTTGCCTACGCGGGCAGGGCAGCCGCCTCCGCCCTCGAAAAGGATGAGGGGCAAGTAGCGTTGCTATTCCTCCCCGGACTACGCGACCTGGAAATTGCTGCCCAAGCCGCGCGCGCCGCCTGCCCGGACATGGACGTCAGATTGCTACACGGACGCCTGAGCGGAGCCGAGCAAGACAGCATCCTCGCCCTGCCTCAGAAGGGCAAACGCCTAGTCTGTACCACCAATGTGGCAGAATCATCCATCACAGTGCCAGGGGTGCGCCTAGTAGTAGACGCGGGCCTGGAACGAGTGGCCACCTTTGACGTCTCCCGCCAAATGACCGGCCTGGTCACTAACTATTCTTCAAAAGCCTCCTCGACCCAGCGGGCAGGTCGCGCCGGCCGCCTCGGTCCCGGCCGCGTCATCAGACTGTTCTCCAAAGTCGAATGGGCTCGCATGCGCTCCCATTCCTTGCCAGAGGTCGAAACCTCTGACCTAGCCCAATTGCTCCTGCTGCTGGCGGCGTGGGGGGCTCCGCGCGCTCGCGGGATGGCGCTTCCCTCGCCACTGCCCGAAGCTGCTAGTGACCGAGCAGAGAATACACTGCGAACTCTGGGAGCGGTAGACGAGCGCGGGACGATCACTGCCTTCGGTCGCCAGCTGGCTCGCATCCCCGCTGATCCGCGCCTTGGGCGTGCCCTTTTGGAAGGGGGCAAAAGGTTTGGTCCTGCCCGCGCCGGGGCGCTGTTGGCCACTCTCAGCTCTGACGAACGCGATGCGGGAGCTGATCTGCCCGCGCTGCACAGGCGGCTCAAGCGGCAGTGCCCACCGCGGTGGAAGGCGGATGCGAAGCGTTTCGCGCAGATGGCCCCCACCGAGCAAAGTCCCACTAGCGCAAGCTTAGAAGCCGAAATGGTAGCGTTGGCCTACCCTGGCAGGATCGCTCGCCGTCGCGGTAATTCCGACGAATATTTGCTGGCCCAAGGCAACGGCGCCGCCCTCCCGAAAGGCTCGCCGCTGCAAGGACAAACCTGGCTGGCGGTAGCCGACCTGACCAAGGCTAGCCCTACAAACATCATCCGCCTGGCGGCCGAATTAACTGAGGCGGACGCGTTGCGTCTGGGAGAGCCGCTGAAAAATACCTCCGTGACCGTGCACTTTGAGGACGGCAAGGTACGTGCCGAAGAGACGGTGACGTTGGGGCACATCGAACTCTCGGCAAGGCCGGTGCCTGCTCGGGGCGAGGCCGTAGCCGAGGCCGTTCGCGCAGAATTCGCCCGCCAGGGAGCCCGCCTTTTCACCTGGTCGAAGAAAGGCGAGAACCTGCGCCGCCGCCTGCTATTGCTGCACCGCACTTTGGGTGCTCCCTGGCCCGACACCTCAATGGAGGGGTTAGGGAAGAACGAACTATTCGCCGCCCCTTTGCTTGCCCAGCTAGAAAAAGGGGCGAGCGTACCGCAACTGTCGCCAACCTCGGCCTTGCAGGGTATTTTGCCGTGGCCGGAAGCAGCCAAACTAGACGAGCTCGTCCCCGAACGCCTGCAAGTGCCTTCGGGAAGCACCGTCGCCCTCGAATATTTAGAGGACGGCGCCCCACCCCGACTTTCAGTGAAGCTGCAAGCATGTTTTGGGTGGGAGCAAAATCCCACCGTTGTAGATGGGCGTGTGCCCGTACAGCTGTCCTTACTGTCTCCAGCTGGGCGGCCGCTGGCACTAACCCAGGATTTGGAATCATTCTGGAAGAATGCCTATCCGGGGGTGCGTGCCGAAATGCGGGGCCGCTACCCGAAACACCCCTGGCCGGAGGATCCCACTACGGCGCAGGCAACGATGAAAACCAAGAAGGCGCTTGCTCATAAAAAATCTTAACTTCGAAGTCTAAACCAGCGCGTTTTCCGGCGGCCTCAGAGTTAGGCATAATGGATACGTGTTGCTAAGTGATCGTGATATTCGGCGCGCCTTGGATTCGGGAAGGGTGAACCTGGACCCGCTCGCCCCCGAGCTAATCCAGCCTTCCTCTATCGACGTGCGCCTAGACAGGTGGTTTCGGCTTTTCGATAACCACAAGTATTCGGTGATCGACCCTGCTAGCGAGCAGGAAGATCTCACTCACCTTGTCAAGGTCGAGGGCGACGAGCCCTTCGTCTTGCACCCGGGCGAGTTCGTGCTGGGCGCCACTTGGGAAAAGGTTACGTTGGGGCCGGACATTGCTGCCCGCCTGGAGGGCAAGTCCTCGCTGGGGCGGCTGGGGTTGCTGACGCACTCGACCGCAGGTTTCATTGATCCGGGCTTTTCCGGGCACGTCACCTTGGAACTGTCGAACACCGCCACCATGCCGATTTTGCTGTACCCCGGAATGAAGGTCGGCCAGCTGTGCTTCTTTGAGCTGACTTCGCCGGCACAGAATCCGTACGGTTCGGGTGAACTGGGATCGCACTATCAGGGCCAGCGCGGCCCGACCGCCTCCCGCTCTTACTTGCGTTTCACGCGAGGCAATCCGGAATGAATAAACCAGTTCGCCGAGTTTCGACCGAACAGAAGATGGCGTGGGCGGCCGAGCAGAACTTTTCGGAGGACATCGCAGCCATCCCCAACACCGTCACTTCTACCGCGTTAGGCATTCCCGCCTACCGGGTGGGGGCCACGGGTATCACCACTGCCGAGGGCGTCTCGATCGATCCCGGCGCAGAGTGGTACAAGGTGCAGGGGGAGCTGCCGCTCGAAGAGGCCGCCCAGGCCGTAGTCTTGGGCGTTGCCGACGAGGTCGAAGTCAGCGAACTAGAAGCGCTCGCGGTGTCGCTGTGGCCCCGCGCAGGCTGGGTTGGTCCCGGCAGGTTACAGATTTCTGAGGCGGCAACGCTTGCTGGGCCTTTCCAGGTCGAGAAGCTGGTGGCTTCCGAGATGGGGTTTCACGCTACTGTCACGCAGGCGTTTATTTTGCAGTGCGAGCAGCAGGTGGCTGGGAAGATGCCGCCGCATCTGCGCGGCCTGGACCCTCTGATGGATGCTTTCACTGAGGCTCCCGCGGGTGAATATCTGCGCGCGGTCAATGCGTGCCGCAAGTTTGCGCGCCGGTTGGCAGGTCAGTTGCGCGTGCCCGACACGGCTAAGGTCATTACCCCGGATCCGGATTCGTCGGTGGGCATGGTAGTTTACGGCCCGCACTACTTGGATCCTGCCCAGTTGGTCGAGTCCCTAGAGACCATTGTGCCCACGCTAGATGCACCCGCCCTGGCGGAACCGCCCCTGGCGCCGAGCAAGCTGGCTATGGACAAGCACGGGATTCGGGAAGCTGCGGTTGCGCAGATGAGCGAAGCGGAACGGCAAGAATTGCATCGTCGCGCCGACGAGTACGATCAGGAAGCTGCCTATGCGGAGCTGACTCCCGGCTACCACCTGATGGGGCGAGCCGGGCATTCCTCCAGCCTCGAAATTGTGGTTGAGCCGGCTCACTACCTGCCTGTGTGCGTGCAGTATGAGACCTGGGCCGAGGACGAACCGACCAGCTATTTGATCCAGTGGGTACCGGACAATCCGGCCAAGGCGGGGGCTGCCAAGGTGCAGCGTTCCATGCGAGTAGAACGGTTGCGGGTCGCTTCTACGATTGAGCAGGTGGCGCGCACATTGTGCACCTTGACTGGCGGGCGCGCTGTAGACGAGGACGGTTTCCTAGTCTTCTAGGCTCAGTCGAAGAAATCGTCCCAGTCGTCTTCCTCTTCTTCCTGCTGAACCGGTTTTTCTTCAACAGTCTTTTCCAGTACTGCGTCGCGCAGCAGGATGGCCACGTCGGCAACCTGTGGGGCTTCGCCCTCTTGCGGCCTGCCGGAGGCCAGCATTGTCGAACAGAATGGGCAGGCGGTTGCCACGGTGTCTGCCCCGGTGGCTGCGGCTTCGCTGACCCGCGCATCGGCAATGCGAACGCCGATTGTGTCCTGCATGAAGGCATGGGCACCGCCAGCACCGCAACACATTGCCCGGTCTTTAGTGCGCGGCATTTCGGTTACTTCGAAGCCGGGGAGGGCGCCGAGCAATTCGCGCGGGGCGTTGTAGATGCCGTTGTGTCGGCCCAGGTAGCAGGCGTCGTGCAGGGTCACTTTGTGCTTGCCGTTTTCGATGAGGGGCTTCAGCTTGCCTTCGGCTACCAGTGTGGACAGTAATTCAGTGTGGTGGATTACCTGGTAATTCCCCCCAAGCTCGGGGTATTCGTTGCGAATGGTGTTGAAGCAGTGGGCACAGGTGACCACGATGCGTTTGGGGGCGGCTTCGTTCAGTTTTTCTACCGCTGCGGCGGCCAGTGTCTGGTACAGCAGTTCGTTGCCGGCGCGGCGGGCCGGATCGCCGGTGCAGCTCTCGCCGCTGCCGAGCACTGCAAAGGTGACGCCGGCGTGGTGGAGCATCTGCGCCACCGCCTGCGTAGTCTTCTTGGCTCGATCGTCGTAGGCACCCGCACACCCGACCCAGAATAGGTAGTCGACTGAGGAGGCATTCGGAATGTCCTGGCCTACGACGGGCACGTCGAAATCTAAGTCTTTAGCCCAGTCCAGTCGCTTCTTCCCGGAGATGCCGTACGGGTTTTGTTGGCGCTGCAAAGACCGCAGTGGGCGGGCCAGATCCTGCGGGAAGGCACTTTGCATGGTGACCTGGTGGCGGCGGATGTCAATGATGTGATCGAGGATCTCTAGATCGGTGGGGCACTGGTCGACGCAGGCGCCGCAAGTGGTGCAGGCCCACAGGGTTTCGGGAGAAATTACGTTGCAGACTAGTGGCGCCGGTTCGATGGCCACCCCGTCCGCGCCGGTGATCTTCGCGTCCCGGAGCGCCCCGAGCACATCTGCGTTGTGAGGCATGAGCGAGCCGCGGTACAGGCTCTTGGTGCCCTGTACTAATTCGTCGGTATCGCTAGCGCCCATTTTGGCTGCGGCCTGCGCGAATGACGAGGACGCCACCGCGTGGTCGCGGAGGGCAGTAATGAAAAGTTTGGGGGACAGGGGCTTGCCGGTGGCCCACGCCGGGCACACCTCCTGGCAGCGGCCGCACTCGGTACACGAGAAGATATCGAGGCGATCCTTCCAGGTCATGTCTGCCAGAGAGCCGACTCCTAGCGATTCGCCCTCGAGCGCCTCCAAGTTCTCCATTGACTTGGCGGTGACCGGCTTGCCGCCAGCGTACATGGGAGCGGCAGCCCCCAGCGCTTTCGAACCATCCACCTTGCGGCGCGCGTAAATGTTTACGAACGCCAAGAACCGGTGCCAAGCTACGCCCATCGAAATGGCCAAGCCGACCACTACCATCCAGGCCATGGAGATGACGATCTTTACGGTCGCGGTAACCACAATCGCGTTCTGCAAAGCCCCAACCGATGCGTGCGCTGCCAGCTTGCCCAGAAGGAAAGTGAAAGGGAAATGCCATGCGGATACGGCAGTAGCCGGATCCTTAGACAGCAGGGCGTATTCCAATATGCGAAGCAACAGCACGCAAATGACGACCCCAAGGATGACGCCCTCGACGAAGCGGGCATGGCTCCAGGCAGACCCCAAAAAGCGAGACGGCCTCTTCTGACCGTCCCGACCAGTAGATTCTGCCTCTCCGGGCCTTCCCTTGCCCGCGCGAGTGCGCACCACAATCAGCCAGATGATACCGGCCATCGAGGCCCACGCAATGGCCTCAACAGTCCACTCCCAGGGCGCAAACGAACCCAGAATTGGGAGCGTGTAGTGCGGGTTCACCACCTGGCCGTAGCCGGCAACCAAAGTCAAAAACAGCAGCGGGAACGACACCATCACTAGCCAGTGCGCCGCCTTGATGAAAGGTCGACCCTTAAAAGCTGAGTGCGACAGGGGCTTCGAGATAGCAAGCCAAAGGCGGCGCGCAAGAGGCTTCCCCCTGCCCGGGGCAGGGGCGCCCTCGGCAATGATCGAAACCATCTGCGAAAGACCGCGGATAAAGCTGCCTATCCCAACCACCGTCGCAATAACGACCAAGGTCAAGCATACTGTTTGCAATACCGACAATTTCACGAATCCCACCCTACTAAAGCCCGCCCAAGATTCTACGGCGAAGAAAATGCAGTGGTGATCAAACACTCCAAAAACTACCGCGCTAACTCCACGCTTGTGGGAGTAGCCTATGCGAGGAGGAAATCAATGGGAAAAATTTTTAGCAGGTGGGGTGCGCCCAAAAACGAAACTATGGAGGTCATCGCAGGCCTCCTATTAGTCATGTTCGTGGCAGTAATGTCACTAACGATCGTGGGAACGGCTCTGCCCGTAATGCTCTCCTCGCTACACGGTTCCGAAACCCAGTACGCGTGGGTAGTAACCTCCATGCTGCTTTCTTCAACGGCAGCCACACCCATCGCCGGCAGACTCGGCGATTTATACGACAAAAAGAAACTGCTGATTTTCTTTATTGCCATTTTCGCCCTCGGATCGTTGCTAGCTGGAGCCTCGGTGACGGCGGACATGCTAATCCTGATGCGAATCGTCCAAGGTGCCGGCCTCGGGGCACTAATGGCCATGGTGCAAACCGTCATGGCAGTGATCACCTCGCCGCGCGAGAGGGGTAAATACAACGGCTACTTTGGCGCGGTCGTCACCGTTGCCAACGTGTCCGGCCCAATCGTCGGCGGCTTCGTAGTAGACCTGCTGGGATGGCGCTGGTGCCTGTGGATTTCAGTGCCCTTCGCCATCGCCGCGATGGTGGTCCTTGCAAAGAAACTGCGTGTGCCGTCCTCTGTAATAGAAAACCCGAAGATTGACTATCTGGGATCTACCATGGGCACCGCGGGCGTATCCCTGCTGCTCATCTACATGTCGATGGGCGGGGACGGGATCATGGCGTGGACCTCCATGCCCATGATGGTGATGGCGATACTTGGCGTTATTGCAGTGATCGCGTTCGTGTTCGTGGAACTGCGCGCTGACCAGCCCATCGTTCCGGTGCGGCTGCTGGCCAACCAAACCGTGACACTTGCCGTGTTGGCATCCATCGGCTTGGGCCTGGTGCTGAACGCGCCCATGGTCTACTTCGGCCAGTATTTCCAGATCGGGCGGCAAATGAGCCCTACCGCATCCGGCATGTGCATGCTGCCCATGATGATCGCCTCCTTCGTTTTCTCGACCTTCACGGGCAGGATGGTGTCATCGGTCGGCAGGTGGAAACGATTCGTCGTCTCCGGCTTCGTTATGATGGTCGCTGGGCTGGCAATCTTGTCCTTCACCGGCAAATCCACGCCGCTGGTGGTGCTGTGGGTCGGGATGTTCCTGCTCGGCGCCGGGCAGGGATCCTCGATGCAGAACCTGGTGTTGGCAGTGCAAAATACGGTACCGCTGCGCGACATGGGGGCTTCCACAGCGATGGTTACCTTCTTCAGGAACCTGGGCGGTGCAATGGGCGTGCAATTTGCTTCTCTAATCTTCAATATGTCCCTTGCCGTACAACTGCGCAGGAACTTTGCTGAGGCCGGAGTCAAAATGCCGCCCAAAGTGGCACAGGGACATTCGGCCAGTGCAGCCGCGAGCTCCCCGCAGATTGCTCACCTAGTTGCCGATTCTTTTGCCGACGCAATGGGAACAATCTTCATTGCCGGCACCGTCAGCACGCTGATCTGCCTAATCCTTGTGGCCTTCATGAAATCATCCTCCCTGCGCGACACCATCGACGCCCCCGTGTCGGAACAGGTGGCGGAGGTATTTCGGGAGGACGGAATGGAGAGTCGTTCTCAGAAAGAGGAATAACCGCTGGAAGGCGACACAGCCGCACGCGAATGTTACAAATTTGTTAACATCATTAACGGTACTTTCATCAATCTAAAGGAGTGCGCGTGCTTGTATTGCTGTCGCTCTTCGTACTGTTCGGGGCGATGGCAGGGGCCGCAGTAGGACGTTTCTCTGGACGCGGCTATGCAGTGGCTTTTGTTCCCTTTGCCGCCACGGCTATCTGGGCCCTACTCAACACCGGTCGAGCATTCACTGCCACGGTGGTCCAGCACCACACGTGGGTGAGCGTGCTAGGGCTAGACCTAGCATTCCGTTTCGATCCCTTGGCGTGGATCATGACCCTGGTAGTTTCAGGAGTCGGTGCCGCCATAGTCATCTACTGCGCCTTCTACTTTCCGCCTAACGCAGCAGGCAGAGCCCGTTTTGCCGCCACCTTTACCTTCTTCGGCGGATCCATGCTGGGCCTGGTGTGGTCTAACCACGCCCTGATGATTTACACCTTCTGGGAACTGACCTCGGTGTTCTCCTTCCTGCTTATCGGCCACCACTACCGCTCGCGAGCCGCCCGTGCCGCCGCCCGCCAAGCATTCGTGGTAACCACCTTCGGCTCGCTGGCGATGTTCGGCGGGTTCATGATTCTAGGGGCCGGCCCGGGCGGATCCTTCCAAGTCGATCAACTAGTTGCGCGCGGGGCGGAAGGAACGCTACTGCAAGGCCATCCGGGCACCTTGAACGTCGCCCTCGTGCTGGTAATCATCGGCATCCTAACCAAGTCGGCAATGCTGCCATTCCACTTCTGGCTGCCGGCCGCCATGGCCGCCCCGACCCCGGTATCTGCATTTCTGCACGCAGCCACCCTGGTCAAGGCGGGCGTCTACCTGGCCCTGCGTTTCACCCCCGGTTTTGCGGATGTGCCCGTCTGGTCCTCGCTGCTAACCATCTTCGGTGCCGCCACGCTGCTAGTTGGTGGCTGGCTGGCCATTAGACAGACAGACCTCAAACGAGTGCTCGCATACGGCACGGTCTCGCAGCTGGGCCTCATAACCGCGCTGGCAGGCTACGGCAATCGAGCCACGCTGCTGGCCGCCCTCACTTTGGTGCTAGCACACGGCACCTTTAAATCGTGCCTCTTCCTTACTACCGGCACAGTAGAGAAGATCACCGGATCCCGCGACATTCGCGAACTGTCCGGGGTCGGCCGCACCCACCCGGTGCTGGCCACGATTGGCGGCCTTGCCGCGGCCTCCATGGCAGGCTTCCCGCTGACGCTCGGTTACCTTGGCAAGGAAGCTGGCATCCACAACCTGCTGCACCAGGGAGCGGCCGGAGTCATCCTGCTAGCGGGCATAGCTGCTGGTTCCGTCCTAACCGCCGCCTACTCGTTGCGCTGGTGGTTCGGCGCCTTCGGCGGCAAGGAACTGCCAGGACACAGGCTGGCCTCTTTGCTCTCTGAAAAAGAGGCCCCGGTCGGTTCCTACCCGGCAGCAGCACTAATTGCCGTCCCAGGTTTCCTAGCGGCGATCACAGTGTCGGGCGGGTTCTTCCCCGGCTCGGTCAACGCTCTGACCGGCCCCCATGCCGACACCCAGCTGGAAGGGTACTTGGCAACTTCCAACGAGGCCGGCCACCTGGCCCTGTGGAGCGGGCTGATGCCAGCCCTCATCACCGCCCTCATACTGACAGGCGGATATGCCTGCTTCCACTGGCGTGGCAAGGTAATCCGCTTTGCCAAGAAGACGGCACTACCCGAGACCTTCCGTGCAGCTAACCTGTATCGGGTAATCATGCGCAACCTAGAGGCGGTAGCTGGTCGAGTCACCTCATTCACCCAGTCCGGCTCGCTGCCACTAGACATCTCTATCATCTCGACCGTATTCGCCATTGCTGTGGGCGGGGCACTGTGCTACGCCCTCCCAACCATCAAGTGGGGGCCGGTACGCCTATTCGATTCCTTCCTGCAAGCGATAGCCATCGCGATTCTTGCCGGGGCCACCATAGTTGTGGTGCGCGCCCGCAGAAGAATGAAGGCCGTACTGGGCCTGGGCGCAATGGGGGTGGGCATGGCAACCCTGTGGGCCGTGCACGGCGCACCCGACCTGGCCCTGACTCAACTGGTAGTAGAAGCCTTCACCATCGTGGTCTTTGTGCTGGTACTACGCTTTTTGCCCACCCACTTCACCGACCGGCCGCTCCGCTCTTCGCGCTGGCTGCGACTAATTATCTCCGTGGTGGCCGGCGTGGTTACCTCCGGTGGGGTGCTGCTTGCGGCGGCCTCCCGCAAAGAAAACCCGGTCTCTGAACTGCTTCCCGACGAAGTCTTGCAATTCGGCTACGGCCACAACATCGTAAACGTCATCCTGGTAGACGTGCGCGCATGGGACACCGTCGGCGAACTATCCGTACTACTAATCGCAGTTACCGGGGTTACCGCCTTGATCTTCCGCTCCGGCCTAATTAGCCGGCTGACAGTATCTGCGCCCTCGCTGCGTTCCAGCGTGGCAAAGGCGGCAAGCCGTACCAGCACCAACTCTCGTTGGCTGGCAGGGGCCTCCGCCCTCGAAGAAGACCGACGGTCGCTGATGCTAGAGGTAGCAGCCCGAATCCTGTACCCCACGTTGCTGGTGGCCTCCGTCTGGCTACTACTAGTAGGACACAACTCGCCCGGCGGCGGTTTTGCCGGCGGAATGCTAGCCGCCTCGGCACTGTCGATCCGCTACCTGGCAGGTGGGCATTACGAACTGACACTGGCGGCGCCATTTAGCCCCGGCGCAATCCTTGGACTGGGACTAACCATTGCCGCAGCTGCCGGGCTTGCCCCGGTGCTCGCAGGGGGAGCGCCCTTCCAAACCCTGCCCGTCGACATTCTCTTCGGCCCGCTCGGCACCGTCCACTTCACCACTGCTATGGGGCTAGATATTGGCGTGTACCTGGTGGTTCTGGGGCTGGCTGTAGACATTCTTGGGGCACTGGGCGCCGCCCTCGACCACGACGAAGAACAGGGCGTGCAACTAGTTAGCTCCAGAAAGGGGAAGACAAAGTGATTCCCACTTTGGGTCTGGTTTTGCTAGCCGGCGTACTGGTTGGTGCCGGTGTCTACCTGGTAACCGATCGCACTTTCACCCGCATCGTCATCGGGCTGGCCCTGATCGGCAACGGATCGAACATTGCCTTGTTAGCAGCAGGTGGAGCCGCCGGAGCGCCCCCAATTCTAGGCACCGACGCCCTCTCGTCCATTGCCGATCCGCTGCCACAAGCCATGATCTTGACTTCGATCGTTATCACCATGGCCACCACCGCGTTCATGCTGGCGTTGGCATTCCGCGAATGGATTCTTACCGGCGGTGACGAGGTTGTGGACGACGTTGAAGACCGCCGTCTAGCAAGGCGTGCAGCTACCGGCCGTGGCAGCGAACGCATCGAAGACGCTCCCGAGACCGAGGACGAAGATTCCGGCCAGGACGAAGACCAAGCAGACCGCGACGACAAAGATGAAGCAGAAGGGGAGGATGCCAAGTGACCTGGTTACTGCCCATTCCCGTCATTGCGCCGCTACTAGCTGCAGGACTATCGCTCGTACTTGGTCGCTTCCGCCGCACCCAATTGTCCGTTACCGTCATTGCGTTGGCCGGGTCGTTGGCGGCGGCAATCGCCATGGCGTTCGAAGCCGACACCGCCCCCATGGTGCTCGACGTCGGCTCATGGGCTGCCCCGGTTGGGGTCTCGCTGGTTGCGGACCGGCTTACCCTAATGATGCTGATCGTGTCGCTGATAGTGACTGTGGGCGTGCTGATCTACTCGTCCTCGCAGTCGGTATCCCGCGACGAGTCGGCCTCCCCAATGCCCGTCTATTACCCCTCCTACCTGGTGCTTTCTGCGGGCGTGTCGGATGCGTTCCTGGCTGGGGACCTGTTCAACCTGTACATCGGCTTCGAGATTTTGTTGGCGGCCTCCTTCGTACTGATCACCTTGGGAGGCACCCGGTCCAGGGTGCGTTCCGGCACCGTGTACGTCGTGGTTTCCCTATTTTCCTCTGCCGTTTTCTTGATCGGCATAGCCTTCACATACGCCGCTGTGGGAACGGTCAACATGGCGCAGCTGGCAATCCGCCTGTCGGAACTTCCAGAACCCACCCGCATCCTGTTGCAGGCCACTTTCCTGGTTGCCTTTGGGATCAAGGCGGCAATCTTCCCACTGTCGGCATGGCTACCTGACTCTTACCCGACAGCTCCCGCCCCGGTCACGGCCGTGTTCGCCGGCCTGCTTACCAAGGTGGGTGTCTACGCCATTATTCGCACTCAGTTCCTGCTGTTCCCAGGCGGAGCGCTGGATACCATCTTGGCCGTCCTCGGCATGTTCACCATGATCGTGGGAATTTTGGGTGCGATCGCCCAGGACGACATAAAACGTATGGTGTCCTTTACCCTTGTTTCGCACATCGGTTTCATGATCTGGGGCATTTCGTTGTCTTCGGAGGCCGGCCTTGGCGCCGCTATCGTGTACGCCGCCCACCACATTTTGGTGCAGACTACGCTATTCCTGATCGTAGGCCTCATGCAGTACCTGGGCGGAACTACTTCGCTTGCCAAACTGGGTGGCCTGGCCGGAAAGTCTCCGTTCTTGGCGGGCATGTTCTTGATCGTGGCATTCAACTTGGTCGGCATCCCTCCGCTGACCGGTTTCTTGGGGAAGGTGGGCCTCGCCCGCGCTTCGGTACTTGCCGGCACTGGGCGCGGTTGGGCGCTGCTCGCGGCTGGCCTAGTCGCGTCGATGCTCACCCTGTACGTGGTGGTCAAGGCCTGGTCCATGGCGTTTTGGCAGCCTAGCGAGGGCGAGAAACAACTCAAGGCTGAAAAGCGCTCCTTGCCGAAGGCAATGGTAGTAGCCACTGCAGGCCTACTGCTAGTGCAGGTGGCGATGGCCGGGGGAATGAACATTATTTACGGATATGCCGAAAGAGCCGCTGTCGATCTGAAAGCGCGCACGCCCTACCTCAATGCCGTCCTCGGCCAGGATGGGCGAGGCAGCGGGCACTCATCTGACGTGGTGCGTCGCAGTGATTTCGACGTTCTGCCCCCGCACACGCAGCGGCCGCAAGTTCTGCCCGCGCCGCTCCGCCTGGATTTTGATACCGACACTCGCGAGCGGGTACGCGTAGGGGAGGACCAATGAGGATGATTCGGAATACTTCCTGGAAGATGACCCTGTGGCTGCTGCTGGTGTGGCTCGTTCTGTTCCGGTCTATCGAACCCGTAGTAATCATTGGGGGTATCCTGGTTGCGCTGCTAGTGCAGTGGGTGGGGCCGATGATGCGAGTGGGAGCCCTGGGCAGGATTAGGTTTGTGCCCCTGCTGGCTCTAATCGCGCGTTTCGCCTGGGACATGTTCATGTCCGCCCTCCACGTGTCAAAGCTGATCGTCACCGGCAAGCGGTATCGCAGCGGCTTCGTTTCCATCAACCTTGGTGCCGTAAGCGACATGGAGTTGATGATCAGCGCGGCCATGACTTCTTTGGTTCCGGGCACGCTCGTAATTGACGTGAATAGGCACGAAAGCGACGCCGACGGTTCCATGTACTTGCACGTGATTGACATGGAAGCCTCCGGCGGCGAGCGTGGAGTGCGCGAAATGATTACCAAACAGACCGCGCGTATTGGACGTGCCCTACCCAGGCCACAGGAGGACTAATGCAATTCGTGCTCGTTGCAGCCGGCGGATTCTTGGCCCTGGCCGTGCTGCTGACCCTATACCGGTTAGAAAAAGGCCCTTCGCTGGCTGACAGAGCGATCGCCACCGATCTAATGACTGCGGTGCTGGTGGGTGTGATTGCAGTGTGCGCCGCCCTCTTCGAACGCGATGATCTGCAGCCACTGCTGGTAATTGTGGCGCTGGTTGGTTTTATCTCCTCGGCTACGATCGGGCGCATTGCCCGCCACGGCGGGGAAGAAAACCGCAGAGTCATCTCTGCTGCCGAAGAAAAGGCACGTGAGCGTCGCTTGCAGGCAGAAGAAATGAAGGCACAGCGTGCCGAGGGCGAAGAAACCTCCCACCTGACCCCTGAACAGATAGCGAAGGCGCAAGACGAACAGGAAGCAAAGGCGAAGGGGGAAGGCAAATGATCGTCCTCGAATGGTCAGGGGCTATAATCATGCTGGCCGGTGCTATTTGGATCTGCATTTCTGCCCTGGGGATCGCCCGGTGGAAAGACACGCTCTCGCGCATGCACGCTGCCACTAAACCCCAACTCTTTGCTTTTGCGGTAATGATGATCGGGCTCGCCCTTTACATGCACACTTTGCAGTGGGTGGTGCTGGTCATCCTGGCAATCGGTCTGCAGGCAATCGCGACCCCGGTGGCAGCTCAGGTGCTGGGTCACGCCAGGGTCAAAGAGATGCGCACGAAGGTAGATCGGCAGGCCGCAGAAAACATGGGAAATGATGGGCACTCGGCCCCAAAGCGTGAAAAACTATAGGCCTAGGAGGAAACATGGATATTGGTTGGAAAGTAGCAAGTGCAGCATCGGTTGCAGGGGCCGGGTTTGTGGCCGATCGTCTGATCGACTTGATCTGGAAGGGATTCACCGGTCATAAGCCCCCGCGCGGTAGCGAGGACGAAGCCGTAGCTAACATGCTCGAAGTAGCCCTCTTCGGGGCCCTGTCGGGACTTACCGTGGCACTCATCCAGCGTCTGGCCGTGCGTGGTACCTCCAAATGGTATGGCGGCAAGAACAAGAACGCTTTAGCAAACTCCCAAAAGTAACTACAGCGAACCTGCCAGGCATACTGCCACCACTTTCGGGTCATAGATGGAAGATTGCACTGAAATCATGGTGCGTGCTGCCCGGTTGACCCTGCAGGAGTCAGTGAGGGTGTCCACGTCGGCATCTCGGGGCACCTGATCGGTGGTGACGACGCTCAGTATTTCTTGGGTGCCCTCAACCTGGCAGTTAGCTTTCATCATGGTCACGTCCGCAGATTCGGTGGAGATGCGTTGCACTAGCACGCAGCTGCCAGCCGGCAATGGGGCGTGACCTTCTATTTTCTTAGTTACTTTTGGGGCGGTGAGCTTAGCTGTCTTACCGTAGCCGGGCGCGAGCACAATCTGCCCGTTAGTACCCGAGACCGTGATTCTTCCCTGGGTAGTGTCCAGGCGGGGCGCATCTCCTACCCGCTCCGGCGAGGTCCATGTTGCCTTACCGTCCTTCACTACGGACACCTCGCCCTGTTTGGAGACGGCTAGGGTGCCGAGCTTACTGGCGGTTCCCTGCGCCAGTGGCTGCTCGAACCTCCAGTCCAGATGCCCGTCGTTGCCGACTTGGACCAGGCCGGCATCGACGCCCATCGCCAGCCCGGCAGAATTGTGGGCAATAAACGTGGGGGCACCAGAAAAAACGGCCCTGTCCGCGCGAAATAGCGGATTGCCTAGCTTGCCATTCTTGAAGTGGTGCGGCACCTTGTCCAGTAGCGCTACCGGGGGAACGTGCGAGTCTGTTGTGCGGGGGAGCACCAGGTGTTCCGGAAGGTCGGCCACCTTGTCGCCGATCAGCGCCGCTCCTCTATTGCAATTGGGAAATGGCGAAATGTAAACGTCGGATCCGGACAGTAGCGGGTAGCCGGAACTGCGCAGCAGCACACGTTTAGGTTCTACCACGTCGACCGTCCCGTTTACCGATACTACTGCCCGGTTAGGTCCAAGCGTTTTAGCCATGTTCGGGGTGATCGGCGTGGCCGAGGCCGTAGGGCACCGATTCGCTTTGGGTTCGTCTTTTGGCCAGGGCAGCGACACAAGTTCCCCGTTCAAGTCGACCTGCGCATATTTGCCCTTCGGCAGGGCCAGCAGGATATTTCCTTCCAATGCGGCTACGGCTTCCGCTTTGGTGGGCATGGAAAAAAGCCACCGGGCCTTACCCGTATTCGCATCGACAAGCAGAAGACGCGACCCCTCGGTAGAAGAAGACAGGCAGGCGAAAGTTTGGCCGGTAATCGGTGAGGTGGTACATGCAGATAGTGCCGTCTTCGTCTGGAGTTGCCACGAAACGTCCCGGTCTAACCGCATCAATATGGTCTGGCCATGATTCCTAGCAAGACCGATGGTGGCTTCTCCGATTCGGGCGGGGCCAGCTGGCGAACCCTTCCCGAACAACGGAAGGAAAGCGGATACCCCCACATTCTTTGCGGATATAGAGGAGGCGACGTGCACCTTCGCCTTGGCAGGATGGGCGCGCTGGTAGGCGCTAATAGCGAGCGCAAGTAAGGCTATTACTACTGCCCCCACAATAATCGTGAGCGCTATCCGCGAGGCCCTCCTTCCCGCCGGTGGAGGCGAAGCATGCGACATTATCCTCTAAGCAAGGACGGATCGACCTTGCATTCCTTTCCTAGCCTCATAGGGGCGATCAGGCCCTTCTCGCGCAGGTCGTACAGCTTGCCCAGGACCCGGTCGCGAACTCCCCATGGATCAATAGTGTTCAAATAGATGCGGGTGCCGCCCTCGAACCCGGCAAGGGTAGAGATGCGCCACTTGACCAGAATCCGCCAGCGCAACGGCGAAGCTACCGAGGCCGGACGGTGGTACCACTCCTCGTTGCACGGCACATCCGGGCCGGTAGCGGCGTGCACGGCGTGCAGTATGTCAGAGACTCCCCGTACCTGTTCAGGTGCGGCCTCCCAGGGGTTCACCGGATCCCCGAGCGCCCACACCGCCACCGTGGGGAAGCGGTGGCCAATGCCAGAGAGCGCCACCGCGTAATCATTCTGCGCCAATATCAGGTCGCGGGAAGCCCCCACGGACAAGATATCGTCATAAATGTGCGGAGTGCGGCGGAGCCTGTCCATTTCGGCCTCGATCTGTACCGGGCGTTCATCGATAGCGACCAGCTGCTTGTGCAGGTGATCAAACGAGGCCCCAGCGGGCTTGCGCCAATTCTGGAAGGCCGCCACATAGCGCACTGCCGGATCCAAACCATACAAGTCACCCATGGAATCGCAGGTGAACTGGGTGTAGGCAGCATGCTCGTCCGGGGTGAGCGTGCCCGAGGACGCCAGTTGGGAATCGTTAGTAGCCCCATCCACGAAGTGGCGGCGCGCCACAATCACGTCGTGCCCGCCCGTGAAGAAGCCCATTGCCTGTGGCATCAGTTCCTCATCGCGTTGCGACTCGATCTTCTTCTCGGGAACGCCGTAGGCGCGCAGCCGGGCCTTTAGAATCCGCATAACGTGGTCGTAGCCCACCGACGAGGAAAGGTAACGAGCCATCCGTTCGCGCTCCTGGGTACTGGGCTGGTGGCCGTGGTTTAGCGCCCAGTAGTTTGCAGAGACGATCTCAAAAAGATTGGGAATTCGGCGAAACTGGGCAACTTCATCTTCGAGTTCCTCGGCCGAAACCCCAACCTGCTTGACCCACTTTCCGTCCCGCAGAACGATCCTGTCCTTTTCGGGTGGGGTCTCAAAGTATCTGCGGGAGCAAAATGCGCAGTGGGCGCCTTCCTTGGCTGGATCCAACGGCTTAGGGTCCTGCTGCGGCACAGCCAGAGGGCGATGCCCCCTGCCAGGGACCGTCCATACTTCAGTGCCCGTCAGCATGTTCTTCTGTTTAACCGTCCCGTCCTGCATGGCAGTGAGCGCGGACGAAAACTCGTTCTTCGATGAACTCATGCTTTAACCCTATAGGCAAATAGTCATGAATACGTATGTAGGAAGGGGGAAGCGCTAATCCGGCTTACAGCCAACCCTGAGCTTGCTTAGACAGGTCCCGCAGCAGTTCAATCGCGTCGTCGGTCATCCGCTTGGGAACGAAAATGTGGTCGTGGTAGAAGCCGGCAATCACGTTGCACGGGATAGAACGGGCAGACAGCGCCTGTGCTACAGCCGAAGTAAGCCCTACCGCCTGCGGTGACGATTCAACCCGCAAAGTAATACGCGTATAGATATCAGTGATCTGGTACCCGGCTGCTTCTGCATCCTCGCGGGCAATGACACAGGTAGTGCCTTCGTCCTCGGCAACCGTGGCAAAGACATGAACGTCCTTGGGGATCCTAGAAGAGACAAGGTAGATGTATTCTCCCTGGATCTTCGCGTCAAGGCGGGCAAGCATCTGGTCTAAATTAATCGGACTCACTGAACCAAAGATAACGGGAAAATTGCTTAGGCGCCATAGTGATTCCAAAGGGCGAAAAGCTAGCAATAATAGGGCATTTTGGGCATGAAAAAGTGGCGGACAGAACCTGCCCGCCACTTCCACGCTAATTGACTACTTGTCGGTGAAGCCTTCCTTCAGCTTCTCGGCAGCGGCCTTGATGTTTGCACCTAGGTCGCCTGCAGCATCCTTAGCCTTCTCGGAAAATTCGGAAGCCTTGTCCTTGACCTCGGCGCCAACCTGGTCCATCTTGCCTTCGGCTTCGGTGTCCTTGTCGCCAGTTACCTTGCCGGCTGCTTCCTTGGCCTTGCCGCCTAGGTCCTCGCCAGTGTTCTTCAGCTTGTCTTCGAAAGACATATTTTCTCCTTTTATCTTTTTCGAAGCGGTATTAGCTTCAATGTGCTTATGTCGGGTAATCCGCCGGACTAACGGACGCGATCGGACGAGCCGATCAATGAACGCCAATCGTTTTGGATGTGTACGCAAATGGGTGGTGTAGTGCCCAGAAGCGAATCTACGCGTGCGATTGCCCGATCCATGATCTGCCGGATGTGAGCGGGGGAAGCCCCCTTGTACGCGCCAACCTTAATTAGGATTCCCGGTTCGTTCTTTACCTCGTAGCCATACGCAGACACGTTAGTGATCCACCGGTCGTCGCCGACCTCGTGTTCAATTACCTGTTGCACCAGGTCGATGCTGGCAGTAGTGGTGCCTGAGGAGGTTTGCGAAGGAACCAACGAAGCGGTGTGAGTACGCCCGCCGCCCTGCGAGAAGATGACGCAAAGGGCAATGATCACGCCGATTACAGCAAGCGCAATGAGGGCGATTGCCAACCAGGACATGTCAGTGTTGCCGACCGTAGTGCGCTCAGCTAGATCGGAGTAGCTCTGCAGCACGGTAGGTGCGTTCTTCTTGTAAGCGTCGGTAGCGGTAGGCCACAGGGAGATGAGTAGGGCGCCAATGCCGCCAACTAGCAACAGTGCTGCCAGCAGGAACAGTAGGAACCTATTCAAAGCTCTTGGTAAGTGCCTCACTTTGCCACCTCCCCATTGGAGTTAAGCTTCACCGAACCGGTTGTGGCCGGATTTAGCTGGTAGCCTTCGACCTCGGTATTCAGTACAGACTGAATGGAGCTGGTATCGACCTCACGGCCAGACGTGGGAGTGACCTGCACGTTGGCGTTACGCTTTGAAAGCGAAGTCGCAACCTGGCCCTCGGGGAGTCCAGCGTGTTCGCGCACCGCCCTGGAAAGGGCCGAGGCAGTAACCTTGTCGTCAACAATGTAGGCAACTCGATCAGAGGCCAGCGAGTGGCGATCCAAAGCTCCGCCGCCCAAGGCCTTCCCCAGCATCCACAGGCCGAGCAAAGTGGCGACGATGCCGCCAACGATCAGGGCCCACTGGGGGACACCGGCAGGCAGCTTTACTACTGAATTGGCGATCTGGTCCCAAGAGGCAAGCAAGTTCGGCTTGCCCATGGCAGTTAGAATGCGTTCAGCAATCAGCCACACCAACACCACAGCAACGATCAGGCCAACAATAGAGGCCGTGATAGCACGAGATGAGTGCGTCTCGCGGCGCACCATGTACGACACATGCGGCCCCTGCGAAGCCGGCTGTACTGGAGCGTCGGAGGTAATGGGCTTGTCGGTGCTCATTCAACCCTCCTCTTTGGCTCGGGCTTGTAGTGAATACCCGTCAAAACCATGCGGACGTCACCGATCTTGTGACCGGTAATGCGCTCAGCATTGCGAACAATGCTTTCGCGAGCCGCATCCGCTGCGCCAAAGATGTTCATATCCTTGGTGCGGGTAACCCTTTCCACTGTTGTTTCGGGAACGGGAGTGGAAATGTCTAAGCCCAAAGCGCTTTCCGAATCGTGCAAATCTACCGAAATCTTGTCAGCTGGAACCGACAGGGCATCACCAACTACCGCAGCCGCCGCCCTCTTAATGGCTTTGGCGCGAATAGTGGTGTGACCGCGGTAGTTATGCGCGTTTGCAGATGCTTCAGACACAGTTAGTCAGACGTGGTGGTGTGCTTGCCGATCAAGGCGCTCCCGACAGCGCGCAGGTCGAGCTTGCCGGTGGTGGCGCGACCCAAAACGGCGCCAATAACCATGAACAGAGCAGTCAGAATGAAAGCCCAAAAACCGAGCTTAACTGCAACGACTGCAAGAATGGCACCTACGAAGATGCCCATTTGCGTGTTAGTCACTTGACGCGCTCCCTCTTCTTTTCGATTTCCTTGACCTCTTCCTCATCGTCGTCATCTTCGTCGATGGAAGGAATGTGAACGTCGGCAATGTCGATGTTCACTTCGGTGACCTCGAGGCCGACCAAGCCCTGGATGCCTTCGATGATCTTGGAACGAACCTGGTCGGCGACCTCGTTGAGCGGGTACGGGTACTCGGCGACGAGGGTCAGGTCAACAGCGGCCTGAGTCTGGCCGACCTCGACGTTGATGCCCTGCTTGACGTTCTCGGAAGCGCCCATCTTGTCGCGAACCGAGCCGAGGGCGCGGCTGAAGGAACCGCCAATGTCATACACGCCGGGGATCTCGCGGATCGAGAGGCCGGCGATCTTTGCTACCACCTGGTCAGCAATGGTGGTGGTGCCGTTGCCGTGGTCCTTGCCGATATTGGACTGCTGCACGTCAGTGCCCTTGCCCTGGGCAGTGGCGCCAGTCTTAGTGATGTCTTTGCGCGCATCGTTCTTTGCTGCGACGTCGGTCGGCTTTGCCGACGGCTTCTGATGGGATGATGCCACTTTGAGCTCCTTATTTTTCGAACAAGATGTTTAGAGCTTGGCCGCAACGCATAAATGCATCGCGTCATACTCTCATGTTCGAGGCTACCGGCAAACAGAAGTGTTTACCAGTGGAAGCTGCATTTTTCTGCCATTGGTATAAATACAGTCGGATAATTTGCCTGTATTTTTATTGTTTAAACATTTTTTATATCTGGTCGGGCCGCTTTAACCAGTCGCCGCTGGCAGATTCTTCGGTGTAGGCAGAGTTTTGATCCAGTGCGTTTTCGGTGGCCACATACAAATAGCATTCCACCTTCTGGCCTGCGTTTTCGCCCTCGCTAATGGTGGGGTGGGTGATGACTCTGGTGTACAGGTTGTTCGGATCTTCGTCGCCCAAATATCCCTCTAGTTCATCCATGTCGGCTAGAAGGGAATCGAAATTAGCTTCTGAAACGTAAATGACGTCGCCGGTGATCTGGTCTTCTTTTGAAGGTATTGCCATCGGGTAGGAGGGGGTCAGCAGCATTTTGTATCCGGAAAGGCGGGCGGGAATTGCCTCTTTCAGGTGGGGGCCAAGAATGGCCTCGCAGTTTGTTTGTCCTGGACGCAGGGTTCCGTACACGAAGAAGGGTCTATAAGTGGTGTTCATGTATCAATACTGGCACTTCAGGCGTAGAACCTAAGCGATCTTTTCGGGTGCGTCGCGCGTCACGCAAAAATAGGGTTGAGTCTTGTCGGCTCAACTTTTACGCCCAAGGTGAATTAAGTGGCCATCGCAAAGTTGAGCGTCTTAGACTCAAGGTGAACTTGAAAAAAGAAAAGGAGCTCAAAATGGTTAGCAGGTACGATCCCTTCCGCGAGATGGAACGTCTATTCAACTCGACTATGCGCCAGGCTTCTAGCCCGGTTCTTCCCATGGACCTCTACCGCGATGGTGACAAATTCGTGGCCATCCTAGAGATGCCTGGAGTGGACCCCGATACGATCGACATCGATGTCGAAGATCGCACGTTGACTGTGCGCGCAGAACGGCACTCTGTTGAGGGCGAGGACATTGAGTGGCTTACACACGAACGCCCAACCGGAACCTTCGCAAGGCAGCTGTCGGTCGGCTACGGCGTAGCGCTAGACAAGATCGAGGCCGAATATAACGACGGTCTTTTGACCCTTACGATTCCGGTGGCTGAAGAGGCCAAGCCGCGCAAGATTGCGGTCAAGTCGGCTTCTACCGCCAAGACCATCGATCACGAATAGGCAATAAACATTTTGGGGGGCCACTGGCCCCCCAAAATGTTTTTAAATCCGATCCATTGTCTGCGGGCTGGATCCGGTGCGCCCCGCCTCTCCCTTATCTAAATTATTAAGAATTCTCATCGATTCTTCATCTAAGCTGAAATCGAAAATATTTGCGTTCTCTTCAATTCGCTCCCGCGAGGAAGATTTTGGAAAAACAATAACTCCGCGCTGTAACGCCCATCTCAGGGCCACCTGCGCGGGTGTCCGCTCCAGGCGCGTAGCAATCGTCTGCACCTCGGGAATCTCTAGGATCTTGCCCCTAGCCAGTGGGCTCCACGCCTGCACCACAATGCGATGCTTTGCGCAGTAGTCCAAAACCTTATTGTTGGCAAAAAGTGGGTGCATCTCGATCTGATTTACGTGGGGCACTAGACCGGTTTCTGTTCGAAGCCGTTCCAAATGCTCGACCTCGAAATTAGAAACGCCGACTGTGCGCGCGCTCCCGTCGGCAGAAAAATCTTGCATCATCTGGAAGCATTCGGGGAAGCGTCCGCCGTAGCGATGCACCATAGGCCAGTGCATCAAGAACAAGTCAACATAATCAGTCTGTAAATCTGCCAAAGACTGTTCAAAAGAACGGCGGGCATCATCGGAGAGGTGATTGCCGTTATTCAGCTTGGTAGTCAAAAAGATCTGGTATCGGGGAATGCCAGAAGCCGCAATGGCCGCCCCTACCTGCTTCTCATTGCCGTACATCTGGGCGGTATCAATATGTCGGATCCCGGCCTCCAGTGCGGTTTCCACGAGGCGTTGCGTGTCCTCGGGCGCAATCTTGTACGTGCCAAACCCAAGGTAGGGGATTGAGTACCCTCCCATGGTGCGCTTGGTGGGAATTTTCAAAGCAGAATTCATATCTGGCCTCCTCTGCTTCCACCCTATCCATAGCAGGTGCTGCGAATGCAAAGCCGGCACCATACACTGGTAAGCAAGAAGACCGCCTTGTATTAGGAGACAGTAATGTCTGATCAGAACCAAAATGAGTCCACGGGCAGCAATCCGTGGGATCCGAATCAGTTGAATCAGAATGGCTCAACGCCTGTTGGAAACACCTCGCAGGATAGTCGGTACGGCCAGCCCGCACAGCCGGGTCAGTACGGTCAGTACTCTGTCAACACCGATCCCCGCTACGGCAAGATGGGGGAGGCCGGTTACGACCAGAACCCGCAGGGGTACGGCCAGTCCTACTACGGCGCAGGTGCTGGTGGCGCTGGGTACGGTCAGAACGGACAGTACGTCGTAGTCGAGGGCGAACCTCCCGTTGACCAGGACTTCACGCCGCATCCGGGGACGCAGATCCCATCGCGCCTGGCAGGGGTCAAAGGTGTGAGTGTTGGAAAGCGCATTCTTACCCGCATCCTCGACCAGATATTTCAAGGAGTCATCCTTGTGCTCGTATTCGTGATCTCCGGAGGCAGCATTTTCGCTGCAACTGCTCCTCTATCTGAAGTAGAAACGATGTCTGACGACGAGATGGCTGATGCTCTTGCACCCGCGATTCTTGGTTCTTTGGGCAGCTTGGCTTTAGGGGTTATCGTACTAGGAGTGGTGGTGCTCCTGCTCGTGTTCTTCACCGGATACACGCTGGGGGGCCTAGTTACTGGTGTGCGCACAATTGATTACACCACCGGCAAGGGTGGCGGCCTGCGCGCGGTTGGCAAGTGCATTGCTTACCCCATCATTAAGGGAACCGGCATTGGATCAATCTTCCTTCTGTTTGTCTGGTTTGCAACCCGCGACAGCGCCGAACGGCACTGGGTTGACCGCCTGATCGGTACCTGGGTTATCGATGCGCGCGACGGGCGTGATACTCACAAAGAACTGAAGGCACAACGGGGTTAGCAAATAATTCTAAATAAGGCGGTGGGCCGAGGAGTTTTTCCTCGGCCCACCGCCTTATGTTCAGGTGTTGGCTACTGGTAAAGTGCCGGTCACGTTAGGCGGAGGCGCCCTCGAACTGGGATTGGTACAGGCGGGCGTAGGCGCCAGCGGCTGCGAGCAGTTCGGTGTGGGTGCCCTGTTCTACCACGTCACCGTCCTCCATCACGATGATGGTCGATGCGTCCCGGATCGTCGAGAGGCGGTGAGCGATCACGAAGGACGTGTTGCCTTCCTGCAACCTATCCATCGCCTGTTGCACTAGCACTTCGGTGCGGGTGTCCACGCTGGACGTTGCCTCATCCAGGATCAGCACGTCGGAGTGGCGCAAGAAGGCGCGGGCGATGGTCACTAGCTGCTTCTCGCCTTGCGAGAGGGAGCCGCCCTCGTCGGATACTTCTGTGTCGTAGCCTTCGGGGAGCTGCCGGATGATGCGGTCTACCTGGGTGGCACGGGCGGCTTCAACAATTTGTTCGTCGGTGGCTGCCGCGTTGCCGAAGGCAATGTTGTCCCGGATCGAGCCCTTGAATAGCCAGGTGTCCTGTAAGACCATGGCGCAGCGTTCGCGCACCTGCGCCCTGGTCATCTGGCGAATATCTACACCGTCGATCAAGATCTGCCCGCTGTCTATCTCGTAGAACCTCATCAGTAGGTTTACCAGCGTGGTCTTGCCGGCGCCGGTTTGGCCGACGATTGCCACGGTCTGTCCGGGGGCCACGTCCAGGGACAGGTTCTTGATGACGGGCACGCCCTCTTCATAGCTGAACGAGACGTTCCTGAACTCGATATGGGCTCCGCACATGCCAATCTGAGGGCGGGAGGCGGCCTTTTCGTGGCTCTGTTCTGGAGAATCCAGGAACTCGAAGATGCGTTCGGCGCTGGCGCCGGCGCTTTGCACAGTAGAGAGCATTTGTGAGAGCTGGCCCAGCGGCGTTTGTAACTGACGCGAATATTGGATGAAAGCTTGTACCCCGCCCACCGACATGCGTCCTTCGAGCACCATCAGTGCGCCGACGACGCATACGGCAACAAAAGCCAGATTGTTGATCATGGTGGTCACTGGTTGGCTTAGTCCGGAACGCCAGTTGGCGCCGAAGGCGGAGTCGAATAGTTCCTTGTTGTGGTCAGCAAATTTGCGCCGAAATTGGTCGCGTAGGTTGAAGGTCAGCACGATCTCGTGACCCGAGAAGGCTTCTTCCACGGTGGACTGCACGTTCCCGGTCGCCTTCCACTGCCGCTGGAAGTAGGGCTGCGCCCTCTTCATAATGATGAAAATGATGACTAGGCCTGCCGGAACGATCAGCAGCGCCACGATTGTGAGCTGCCATGACAGCATAAACATCATGGTCAGGGTGCCAAGTAGTAAGAAGATGGAGTGGAACAGTTGGTTCACTACCTGCTGAAGGGATTGGGACACGTTGTCCACATCGTTTGTCACCCTAGAGAGGATGTCGCCGCGGGCGGCGCCGTTGAGAGCGCTGAGCGGGAGGCGGTTGATTTTCGCCTGTACCCGCTGCCGCAAGTCATAAGACACGTTTTGCACCGCGGTTCTAGTGCAGAGGCCGGAGAGCCAGTTGAGCACGGCTGACACCAGGTACAGGAGCACTACGGTCAGGAGGAGTTTCCCAAGTAGCGAGTAGTTGATCCCCACCCCTGGAACCACGTCGACGCTTTGCAGCATCTTGGCCATCTGACCTTTGCCAGATTCGGCTAGCTGGCGAATCACGTCAGCCTTTGACTGGCCGGGCTGCATGTTCTTCCCGATCATTCCGGCGAATATCGTATCTGTAGCCCTACCTAGCAGTCGGGGTGCCACTACTGACGCAACAATGCAGATGAACGTCAGGAGTATCGCCGCTATGACGCGTAGCTTTTCGGCCCGAAGGGTAGCGAAAAGTCGGGCGATGGTGCGGATAGGGTTCTTCGCCTTTTGGCCTGGTTTCCTATTGTTTGGTCTGGGGCTCATGCTGCCTCCTCGGCGCTAAGCTGCGAGGCTACGATCTCGCGATACGTCTGGGACGATTCCATTAGTTCCTCGTGGGTGCCCTGGGCAGTGATCTGACCGGCGTCGAACACCAGGATGTTGTCTGCGTGGCGGACCGTAGAGACTCGTTGCGCCACCACTACTACGGCAGCGTCGCCCACGTATTTCCGAAGGTTGGTGCGCACGCGCGCGTCCGTTGCGTAATCGAGGGCGGAGAAGGAGTCGTCGAAAATCACCAGCCCCGCTTGGGCGTAGAGGGCCCGGGCGATGGTCAGTCGCTGCTTTTGTCCGCCGGAGAAGTTGCTGCCGCCGGATTCTACCTTCGCGTCTACGCCGTCTTCGAGCTTGTCAACAAATTCGTCGGCTGCGGCGCCGGTTAGGGCCCGCCGTACCCTGGCGCGAACCTCGTCGGTAATCTGCTCCTTAGTAAGCCCGGAAACAGTGGTGGCGATAGTGCCCGAGAACAGGTAGGCCTTTTGCGGCACGAGGGCGACGTGGCTGCGTAGTTGTGCCAATTCTATGTTGCGAATATTGGTGGTGTTGCCGTCGCGCTCGCGCACAACCAGTTCGCCCTCGGACGTGTCCATGAGACGGGGGAGCAGGTTTACGAACGTCGATTTGCCGGTACCGGTAGAACCGATGATGGCGGTGGTCTTACCTGCCGGGATGGTCACGTTGATGTTGGCCAGGACAGGAGACTCGGCACCGGGGTGCGTGATCTGGGCGTTCGTGAACACAAAGTCCACTGGTCCCTGCGGCATGGGCACGGGCGAGCTTGCGTCCTGCACCTGTGGGGTGGTCTGCAATACTTCGCCAATGCGCCCGGCGCTGACGCGTCCGCGCGGGATCATCATGAACAGCATTGCTGCCATCATGACCGCGCCCAGAATCATCGCTAAGTAGTTGATGTATGCCATCAGGTCACCGATTTCCATCTGTGCCGCCTCTACTTGGCCGGAGGCAAACCAGACTACCGCCGCGTTAGATATCCCAATGATCAGGGAAATTGAGGGAATAAAGATGGCGAAGATATTGCCGGCGCGCAGTTGCATCTTGCGTAGCCGGGCATTGGCATGGGCAAAGCGATCGGCCTCGCTATCCTGGCGGCCAAAAGCGCGGATCACCTGTACGCCGGTGAGCTGCTCGCGCAGTACCGCGTTCACGTCGTCGATCCTGCTTTGAATGCGCTTGAAGATGGGGGCCAGCAGATACATGGCCCCGCCGGCGGCAGCGCCCAAGACCGCGATCGAGACCGCCAAAATCCATGACAGGCCCACTGCCTGGCGCAGGGCCATGAAGATGCCGCCGACCATCATTACCGGGGCTACTACCATCACGGTCAAAGTAATGAACGTGACCATCTGTACTTGCTGGGCGTCGTTAGTAGCACGCGTGACAAGCGTGCCGGCGCCAAAACGGTTGATTTCGGGAAGGCCAAATTCGCCCACCTTGATGAACTGTACTTTGCGCAGGTATTTGCCCAGTGCCATAGACAGGCGAGCGCCCTGATAAACAGCTAGGAAGGAGAGGCCCGCAGACAGGAAAGAAAACAGGATCATGGTGAGCCCGGACTGCTTTACTACCTCTAGGTTTCCGGCAACCACGCCCTTGTCGATGATGCGGGCATTGAGTGCCGGGAGGAATAAATTCAGCAGAGTTTGCGCCAACTGTGCGAGCACGACCACGGCAATGGCAAATTTGTGGCGGTGCAAATATTGCCAAGAAAGTTTAAGGAGCATTTCGCCTCGGATCTATAACTTATTCAGGGCTGATACAAGCCTATATTCCGCTTTTCAATAGCGCCCAAGATATCGCTGCTGCCGAAGTGTGTCCCCCGGGGGCGAATTATTGTGGGTAGGAAGACTTTTTCACCTAGCACCTCAGCGGGCGATCGGTGTGGGATGATTGAGGCATGAATAAGCGCAGATTCTTCAACTTTGCTTGGAAAACAATTGGTGCCACCACCGTTTCGCTAACGGCTACCGGACTGGCTTGCTGGAGGGTGGCCGTTCACAAGTTGGCCCGCCAGCGCCGCCCCTACCGCCGCGCTTGGGAAGACGCACAGCTCGGAATCAGCGTGGACCTGGATCGTATTGCTAAGCAGGCTCCGGCAGAACGCCCTCTTATCTATGTGGCGTTGGGCGATTCGGCAGCCCAGGGGATCGGCGCTCGCACCATAGAGGACGGGTACGTGGCTCGCATTGCGCAGGGGCTTGAGGCTGCTTCCGGGCGCAAAGTACTGTGCGTGAATCTGTCGGTTTCTGGCGGCACTGCGGTAACGGTGCTAGGCAATGAATTGCAGCAGCTCCGCGGCATGGGCTTGGACGGTTCGTTGCTTACCCCCGACGTGATCACCCTGGACATTGGTGGCAACGATGTGATGATGAAGCACCTCGAAGCAAAAACGTTCGGGCAAGCTATCGAAAATATCCTTGCTCAGCTGCCCACCAAGGCCTATGTGGCCAACATCCCTAGCTATGGTTTTGGCAACTGGGAAAAGCGGGCAAAACTGTTCTCGCAAAAGGTTGACGAGGCCGTCGAACAACACGGACACACCGTTATTGACCTGCGCACTTACTCCCGCTCTCTGCCTACCTGGTTCTACCTTTTCCGGCGTCATGCTGCCGATTTGTTCCACCCGAACTCGGCTGCCTACGCAGACTGGGCGGGCATGTTCTTGCAACGCATCTGCGCTGACCACAACTGGGAGGTTCCCCAGGAACAAAATGCCTAGTAGACGGTAAGCCAACAGTGGGCAGCGGTACGATTTTGGTGTGCTTGACCTTCTTTGTTCCCACCCACTTTTAACCGTTTTCTTAGTAGTTGCTCTGGGCGCCATTTTGGGCGCTATCCCTTTTGGCCCCATCCGCTTCGGAGCTGCGGGCGCCCTCTTCGTGGGACTGGCACTAGCTGCTGCTCGGCCGCAGTTGGGCGAAGGGATGGAACTGCTGCAGGGGCTGGGGTTAGCTCTCTTCGTCTACTCGGTAGGAGTGGGGGCAGGCACTACCTTTCTGTCGCAATTTCGCCGGCAATTGCCTCTCATGGGGATAGCCACGGCTTCGGTGTTGATAGCCGCCGTTGTAGCAATTGTTGGCGGCCACCTTGCAGGTCTTCCCAAAGCGCTTACTACGGGACTTTTTACCGGCGCGCTAACGGCGGCCCCCGCCCTCGACACGGCAGCAAAGTTGACCGGCTCGCATGAAGCCACTGTCGGCTACGCGCTGGCATACCCGCTGGCCGTTATTGTGGGCATCGTAATCGCCGCGATTACCGTGGGGCTGAAATGGAAAGGACACAACGACGTTCCTTCGCTGGCCGGCCAGGGCCTAGTTTCCTACACCGTCGAAGTGCACAGGTACATTCCGGTGCGGGACGTGCCGGGGATGCGCACCGGCGAAGTGCGCATGTCCTACCTGCGGCGCGACAAGCACACGCGCGTAGTTGCACCGGGGGAAGATCTGGTTCCAGGCGACGAAGTCGTAGTAGTAGGAGTTGGGGAAGCCCCGTTGGAGACCGTCGAGTACCTGGGGCAGCTAGTGGAAGAGCACCTTGCTGACGATAGGTCCGAGGTCGATTTCGAATGGTTTATCTGCTCGAATCCGGAAGTGTCGGGACGCACCATCGCAGAGCTCAACCTGCCTGCCCGCTTCGGCTCCCAAGTCACTCGCATCCGCCGCGGTGATCTGGATTTGCTAGCAACTGACGAGACCATTATCGAACCAGGCGATCACGTTGCCGTGGTAGCTCCCCGCGACGAAATGGAAAAGATCTCGGAATTCTTCGGCGATTCTGAACGGCGCGTCAGCGAAATTGACGCGGTAGCAGTTGGCATTGGGCTAGTAATCGGCATGATCGTCGGCTCTGCACAGATCCCCATGCCCGGAGACATGAGCTTCTCATTGGGGCCGGCAGCTGGGCCACTAGTAGTAGGCATGGTGCTAGGCGGGCTGCGTCGTACCGGACCGCTAGTGTGGGCATTGCCGCAGGCAGCCAACCTGACCATGCGCCAGCTGGGACTGCTATTTTTCCTAGCCGGACTGGGCCTAGTAGCGGGGCCATCCTTTGCCAAGATGGCAACCAGCCCAGAAGGATTTAGAGGCATCTTCGTCTCGGCTGCGATCGTGCTCGCATCCTGCCTGGGCACCGTAATTCTTGCCTATTTTGCCGGCCTGTCAGCGCCCAGAACGGCTGGCGCAGTAGCCGGCGGCCTAGGCCAGCCAGCGGTCCTGAGCGCTGCCCAAGACCGCGTGGCTGACGAACGCATCGAAAATGCCTACGCCGCCCTCTTCGCCTTTTCGATGATCATCAAGATCATCCTGGTGCCGGCGATTTTCGCCTTCTAAGAAGCCAGGTAAGCTGCCATCACGGCGCTGGTTGCCTCGAAGTCCGGAAGGAACGAGACTTCGCGGGCCGAATGCATGGACAGAATCGGCTGGCCTATGTCAACGGTTGTGATACCCAAGCGAGTGGCGGTCAAAGGCGCGATCGTAGAACCGCACGGACTGGAATTATTAGAAACAAACACCTGCGTCGGCTGCCCTGCCTCGGCTGCAGCGGCTGCAAAGATAGCCTGCCCCACCGAATCGGTGGAATAGTGCTGGGCGGCATTTAGCTTTAGTACCGGACCGCCGCCAAACACTGGGTGGTGCTGCGGATCGTGCTTCTCAGAATAGTTGGGGTGTACGGCGTGGGCCACGTCAGCGCTCAGGCAGGTAGTTTGGGCCATGAACTGTTCGCGCACTTCTACCGTCTCGCTGCCAATGATGCGGTTCAATACGGATTCAAGGAAGGGGCCGCACGCGCCCGAACGGCTTTGTGAGCCGACCTCTTCGTGGTCGAAACACGCCAAGATCGCAACGTGGTTGCTGTCTTCCAAGTCAAGCAGGGCGTGCAAGCCCGCCGCTGTGGAAAGCAGATTGTCCTGCCGCGCCGAAGCCAGGTAGTCACCTCCGAATACTCGCGGGCCCTCGGTGGGGTAGGTCAGTAAGTCGTGGCCGACAATATCCTGCTTCGCGATCCCCG
The DNA here is from genome assembly GCF_030217145.1 of Winkia sp. UMB3158. Classification (NCBI taxonomy): domain Bacteria; kingdom Bacillati; phylum Actinomycetota; class Actinomycetes; order Actinomycetales; family Actinomycetaceae; genus Winkia; species Winkia sp. UMB3158. The sequence goes on from NZ_JASONH010000005.1 coordinate 130,660, forward strand.
CCTCTTTGGCGACTACGGCCAAAATGTCCTCTTCCTGCAGGATCGGCTGCAGGTGCTTCTGCCTGTCCAACTCCAGCTTGTTGCCGGCGCTCCGATCCAGATGAATTGCTAGCTGCGGCAGGAAGGCCACCGTGTCGGTACGCACCAGGTGTGACTTGCCCGTCCGGTCGGTGATGCGCCCGGCCACGCCCAGTTCGCGATTGAGCCACGAGTTCGGCATCATGCCGCCATACACCTCGACGGCAAGCTGGTTGTAGCCGTCCGCAGTGGTGAACTGTGGCTGCGGCTTCAGCTTGAACGCGGGAGAATCGGTGTGCGCCCCCACGATGCGGGCTCCGGGCTTAGCCGAGGTCGGAATATACCAGGCGATGAATGCGCCATCGCGAACAACCACGTGCCCACCCGGGGAAGCATCGAAGGGCTGGGCTTCGTCCTCGACGTTGTACCCCGCCTGTTTTAGCAGTTCACAGGCGCGCGCGGCGGCGTGGAAAGAAGTGGGCGAGTGGGCGATAAAATCCGTCAGAAATTGACGCTGCTCTTCTTGACTCATGTAAAGATGATACGTCGACCTGCCTGGTCTCCCTATTGCAAAGAATCAGAAAAAGTGTTGTGCTACACATATGAACACACCTGAAGAAATCGCATACGAAGCAGTAGCAATCACCGGCGGCGGACGCGATGGCAAGGCCTATTCGCGCAACCCCGACATCACCTTGCAGCTGGCCACTCCCTCCGAAATGGGTGGCACTGGCAAGGGCACTAACCCCGAGCAGCTGTTCGCAATCGGCTACGGCGCCTGTTTCCAAGGCGCCATGGGGATTGCCTCAAAGGAACTGGACATTCCGCACAAGGGATCGAAGGTTCGCGCCACTGTTGGAATTGGTCCCGAGGGCGACTCCTTCGCGATCAAGGTAAAACTAGAGGTGACCGTACCCGAGGTGCCAGTAGAGCAGGTGCAGAAGCTAGCTGAGCGCACTCACGAATTGTGCCCCTACTCGAAGGCGACCAGGGGCAACGTCGATGTCACGATCCAGGCCGTTGACCACATTGACGATGGGATCGACGACTAGTCGAATTAGATAGCAAAATGGGGGAAGCAGCTGCTTCCCCCATTTTTGTTTGCGCTAATTAGGCGAGCTTGGAAGTTACTTCCACTACCCGCTTGGCCATGTGGTCGAGGGCGTCTACGGTGGCCTGATCGATTTCGTTCTTATTTTCGGGGCCAGTCACCTTGGACACGCCGTACGGGTTGCCGTCCACGAACTTGAGGGGAGCGGTGAAGCCCGGGGTGACGATGATGCCGCCAAAGTGCATCACCATCTGGTAGATCTTGTGCAGCGTGGTTTCCTGGCCACCGTGGGCGGTCTGCGAAGAGGTGAATGCCGCGTAGACCTTGTTGGCGAGCTTGCCTTCGGCCCACAGTCCGCCCAGAGCGTCGATGAAGGCTTGGAACTGGCTGGCGGGCGAGCTGAAGCGAGTGGGGGTGCCGAAGATGACCGCATCTGCCCACACCAGATCGTCGCCGGTGGCGGCTGGCAGATCCTTTGTGGCCTCGTAGTTGGCGCTCCAGGCCGGGTTAGAGGCGAAGGTTTCGGGGCTTACAGTTTCAGCGATGTGGCGCAGGCGCACCTCGGCTCCTGCTTCTTCCGCGGCCTTGGCAAGGCGCTCTGCCATGTCAGTGCCGTGTCCGGTCGAGGAATAGTAGATGATTGCTACCTTGGTCATTTCTATCCTTTCGTCTCTTGGCCTCACGGTAACATCAAAATGGTTGCGCGCGCAATGAATATTGAAAATATTGTTTCGCAGGGGTTAATATGATTCGGCTGGTAATTGAATTTTTTGGTGTAAGTCGCACCGGAGGAAACAGTTGCTCGGTGCGGGTAAAGTTTTTTGCCTACAATGGGGACCTAAAGATCGGGGATGAAAGTTAAGGAGGGGCTCGTGGCCGACAACTTCTCGCTGTGGCATCAGCTTGGCTATGTATTTCGCAAGGTGGATGACGTGCTTGACCTGGAGTTGTCTGCTCTGGGGCTGTCCTTGCAAGATGTACAGTTGTTGTATTCGCTGAAACAGGCTCCTGAGTGGCGGCTGCGCATGAGTGACCTGGCTGATTCCGTAGCGCTGACCCGCTCTGGGGTTACTCGCGCTGTGTCTAGGTTGGTGAAGCGGTCGCTAGTTTGTAGGCAGGTTTGCCCTAAAGATCAGCGCGCGATGTATGCGGTAATGACCTCCGAGGGCGACGATGCTCTTGCGGGGGCGATGGAAATAGTTGAGCCCGTGCTGCAAAAGTATTTCTTTGACGGGCTGTCGAAGATGGATGAACGCGCAATTATGCGCGTAATGGAGCAGGTGTCTGTGCTGCTGGCAGACTCGAAAGCCTGCCAGCGAGCCGAGGTGCGCTAATCGGCGAAACGGTAGACGTTCGTTTCGCGTAGTTTGAAGCCGCAGCGCTTGTACAACCTGTTTGCCGCCTCTCGGGAGGGGCGGGAGGTTAGGTCTACGGTGCGGCATCCCAGTTCTTTGGCGTGGGCGACCGCGGCCTCTACCAGTGCCTGGCCGGCGCCCTGGCCGCGCGCTGCTTCGTCTACTACTACGTCCTCGATCCAGGCGCGCAGGCCGGTGGGAATCTTGAAGGTGGCGAGCGAAAGCATGCCAAGTAGTTTGCCCTTGTTTTCTTCGGTTTCGGAGCGGAATCCGAACAGATAGACCCCGTCCTGGGCAATAAATTCCGCGGTCTGCTCTGCGGTAAGTGGTTTCGAAGAGCGCGATAGCTGCGGAATTAGTTCCTGCATTAGTGCTACTACTTCGTCAGTAGTCTCGGTTAGTAGTTCGGTTGCCATTTTTCCTCCGATTTGCTGTTACTTGCCTAGTTTCGCACGTTCTGTGGGAGCTTGCGTACCTCGACCCAAGCGGGGTGTGAGGGAGCTTACTTAATTGCTGGAATAAAAGCGTTGCCCTCATAGTTGAGTTAAGTAGACTCAACTTTTGGAGTGGCGACTTGACAGTCGAAAGCTCCTAAGGAAAACTTGAGTGCAACAGACTCAATGATGGTCGCTATGTTCGCGGCGGCCAGATGGAAGGAAGATAAATATGGCACGTGCAGTAGGTATTGACCTTGGCACCACGAACTCGGCAATTGCAGTACTAGAAGGTGGCGAGCCCACCGTTATCGCCAACGCGGAAGGCGCCCGCACTACTCCGTCGGTAGTCGCTTTCTCCAAGTCTGGCGAGGTGCTGGTCGGTGAAATCGCTAAGCGTCAGGCGGTAACCAACGTCGATCGCACCATCTCTTCTGTGAAGCGCCACATGGGTACCGACTGGACCGTCGACATCGACGGCAAGAAGTACACCGCTCAGGAAATCAGCGCTCGTATCCTTGGCAAGCTCAAGCACGACGCGGAAGAATACTTGGGCGACACCGTTACCGATGCGGTTATTACCGTTCCCGCATACTTCAACGATTCCCAGCGTCAGGCAACTAAGGATGCCGGTAAGATCGCTGGCCTAAACGTAAAGCGCATCGTCAACGAGCCTACCGCCGCAGCGCTGGCCTACGGCCTCGAAAAGGGCAAGGAAGACGAACTGATCCTAGTGTTCGACTTGGGTGGCGGCACCTTCGACGTGTCGTTGCTGGAAGTTGGCAAGGACGAGGACGACTTCTCCACTATTCAGGTGCGCGCCACTCACGGCGACAACAAGCTTGGTGGCGACGACTGGGATCAGCGCATCGTCGACTGGTTGGTGCAGCAGGTGAAGTCCAAGACCGGTACTGATCTGACTACCGATCGCGTTGCTCTGCAGCGTCTGCGCGAAGCAGCTGAGCAGGCCAAGAAGGAACTGTCTTCTGCCACTCAGACCTCGATTTCGCTGCAGTACCTGTCCATGACTCCCGAAGGCCCGATCCACTTGGACGAGTCCCTGTCTAGGGCAAAGTTCCAGGACATGACTTCGGATCTGATCGAGCGCACCAAGGCGCCGTTCCAGCAGGTAATCAAGGACGCGGGCATTTCGGTGTCCGACATCGACCACGTAGTGCTGGTTGGTGGGTCCACCCGTATGCCGGCCGTGACTGACGTCGTCAAGGAACTGACCGGTGGCAAGGAACCGAACAAGGGCGTAAACCCCGACGAGGTTGTTGCTGTTGGTGCAGCACTGCAGGCTGGCGTCATTCAGGGCGAGCGTTCCGACGTGCTGCTGATCGACGTGACCCCGCTGTCGCTGGGCATCGAGACCAAGGGTGGCGTGATGACCAACCTGATCGATCGCAACACCGCGATCCCGACCAAGCACTCCGAGGTGTTCTCGACTGCCGAGGACAATCAGCCCTCCGTGCTGATCCAGGTCTACCAGGGTGAACGCAAGTTTGCTCGCGACAACAAGCCGCTCGGCAACTTCGAACTGACCGGTATTGCTCCGGCCCCGCGCGGCATCCCGCAGATCGAGGTCACCTTCGACATCGACGCCAACGGCATTGTGCACGTGTCCGCTAAGGACCGCGGCACTGGCGGCGAGCAGTCCATGACCATCACCGGCACGTCTTCGCTGTCTGACGAGGACATCGACCGCATGGTGAAGGAAGCAGAAGAAAACGCTGAAGAAGACAAGAAGCGCCGCGACGCCCAGGAGGCTCGCAACAACGCAGAGCAGACTGTCTACTCCATCGAGAAGCTGCTGAAGGACAACGCTGACAAGCTACCCGAGGACACCGTGGCTCCGGTCCGCGAATCTGTGGACAAGGTCAAGAAGGCTCTAGAGGGCGACGACACCGAGGCAGTAAAGTCCGCCATGGATGAACTGAACCAGAAGGCACAGTCGATCGGCCAGGCCCTGTACGCACAGGCCCAGCAGTCCCCGCAGAACGAGGCCCCGGCTGGCGACCAGAACGCCTCCTCCGCCGATGACGACGTCATCGATGCCGAGGTAGTAGATGATGAGGATTCCTCCAAGTGAGTGAACTAAACGAGCCCCAGGAGCGGGCTGACAAGCCCGCTCCCGGCGTTTCGGACGCCGAGAACGCGAAGGCAGAAGAGTCTGCCGCACAGCGCGAAGCGCCATCGGAAGATACCACCGCAGAAACTGAGGACGCTCCCGCCACACAGGCGAGCGAGGGCGAAACAGAAGAAGCGCCCAAGGATAAGCAGGAAGAAGAGGTGCCTAGCACCGACCAGATCATTGGCAAATTAGGCGATGATTTGGCCAGGGCAAAGGCCGACCTGTACAACCTGAACAACGAATACCAGTCTTACGTCCGCCGGTCGAAGGCTGATATTCCCGCGCACAAGACTGCTGGACAGCTGGACGTATTGGAGTCGCTGCTGTCCGTCCTCGACGATATCTACGGTGCCCGCACCGCAGGGGATCTGAAAGACGGCCCCTTTGCGGCAATCGCGCAAAAGTTGGAAGAAACGCTGCAGAACCGCTTCGGTCTGGAACGCTACGGAGCCGAGGGCGACCACTTCGACCCGAAGCTGCACGAAGCGCTCATGGCCAACGAGTCTGCCGACGTAAGCGAACCAACGGTTACCCAGGTACTCCAGCCCGGCTACAAGGTCGGCGATCGAGTCCTGCGGGCAACAAAAGTTATGGTTTCCAATCCCGCATAAAGAGGAGGTGAGCTGGGATGACCAACCAAGATTGGCTTTCTAAAGACTTCTACAAAGTCTTAGGCATCTCCAAGGATGCCGACCAAGCAGCCATCAAGAAGGCATACCGCAAGCTCGCCCGCAAGTATCACCCGGACCAGAACCCTGGCGACAAGACCGCCGAGGAAAGGTTCAAGGAGGTCGGGGAAGCTTACGCGGTGCTCTCTGATAAGAAGCAGCGCAGCCAATACGACGCCCTCAGACGGATGGCCGGGGGAGGTGCCAGGTTCTCCGCGGGCCCTCAGGGGGCCTCCGCCGGGGGGTTCGAAGACATGTTCGCGTCAATGTTCGGCGGGGGCGGAGCGAATTCAAGAGTTCGCTTTTCAAACTCCGGCGGCGGGGGCGCGGGATTCGAAGACATCTTGTCCGGGCTCTTCGGCGGCGGAGCCGCGGGCGGCGGCTTCGGTAATTCCGGCTCGTTCGGGGGCTTCTCGCAAGCCCCGCAGAAGGGGCAGGACTTGGCTACGGAAACCTCGCTTGACCTGCGACAGGCGGTACACGGTACCACTCTGAAGATGAAGGTCGACGGGCGGATTATGACCGTGCGCATCCCTGCGGGCGTGCACGATGGCCAGAAGCTGCGGTTGCGCGGGAAGGGCCGCCCATCTGCGAATGGGGGAGCTCCGGGCAACCTGGTCGTTACCATTCATGTCAAGCCGCACCCGGTATTCGCGATCGAGGGCGGCAACCTAGTTGCCGATCTTCCCGTGACTGTCGAAGAGGCAGCTTTGGGCGCGAAGGTGCAGGTGCCGTTGCTGGATGGAAAGTTGGTTACCGTGAAGGTGCCTGCCGGGTCTTCTTCAGGGGCTGTGCTGCGGTTGCGTGGCCGCGGTGTGCCCAAGGGCAAGAAGGCTTCAGACCTGCTGCTTAAGCTTAAAGTAGAAGTACCCAAGAAGCTGTCGCGCAAGGCCAAGTCAGCCTTGGAAGAATTTGCTGCTCAGACGGCAGATTTCGATCCGCGCTCCGGGTGGCAGGCGCAGGCAGCGCAAGACTAGTTTGGAGGTGATGGCGTGTTTGACGCAGCGATGTACGTGATCTCAGTGGCTGCTGAGCTCGCTGGCATGCACCCCCAGACTCTGCGCCAATACGACCGGCTGGGGCTGGTTACCCCGCAGCGCACTAAGGGGAGAGGGCGCCGGTATTCGCCCTCGGATATAGCGCGCCTGCGTCGTATCCAGCAGCTGAGCCAGGAAGAGGGCATCAATTTGGCGGGGATTTCCCGCATTATTGAGCTCGAAGAGAAGCTGGGGCGGCTCGAAGCTGAAAATGAGCGGCTGCAGGAACTAGTGGCTCGTTCTTCGCGAGTGTTCGCTGCTTCCTCGTCTGGGGAGGTGTGGGAATCCGCGCTCGGAGAACGGTTCCGGGCGCCGGCCAGAGGCGGTGCCTTGGTGCCGTACGGCTCGCGACTTGGCTTTTCGCGCGAGCAACGGCCTGCTTCCAGGGCTGTCGTAGTATTGGACGTCTAGCAAGAATACTGATGCGCTCCTTAGGGAAACCTGAGGAGCGCATTTGTATATCTGGGTGCGTCTGCACGCTTCCTAGTAGATTTCGTATGCTTGGTACACACGAACTATGGAAGGTGAGTAATATGTCTGAAAATACTCCGCAGCAGCACAGGTCGCAGACACCGCCACCACCGCCTCCGGTGGCAACTACTGAGGGCGATTCTTACGCTTCTTCTGTGCAATCGCATTCTGAAGGGCAATCGCAGGGCGCCCCTACGCAGCAGCCTTCTAGCGGCAATACCTCCCACCCGTATCCCTACCAGCAGGGAGGACAGAACCAGCAGGGCGGACAGTATCCACCTACCGGCCAGTACCCACCTACCGGGCAATACCCACAGTTCCAGCAGGGCCCCGGCTACTATGCCCAGCCGCAGCGGTCCGGGGATACGTTCTTTGGGGCTCTCTTTGACCTGAAGTTCGAAAAGTTTGTCACCATATCTTTTGCACAGGTTCTTTACGTCCTGCTAATGGCTTGGGTGGTCCTGCTGTGGGTGGGGGGATCCCTGCTGATTGCCTCGGGCTCGGCCGCATCTGCTAGCTACGAGTTCTCCAGCGCGGCATCTGGCACGGGAACGTTCATTGGGACCTTCCTTGCGTGCCTGTTTGTTGGGATTGTGCCCTCTTTCTTCCATCTGGTGTTTGGGCGAGTAGTTCTGGAACTGCTAGTGGCAAACGTGCGAACTGCGCGTAACACTTCTAAGCTCGTCAACGCGGAACAGAAGTAGACGTAGATGGCCACTCCTGAAAAACCGCGCTATGGGGTTCGGTTGCCCCGCGACGAGCAGGGCAGGCCGATCCTGCCTGACGGATCTGTCTATCAGGCCGCGCCGGAGGTGCCCAAAGCGCCGACTGAAGAAACACCGTCCTGGCCTCCGCGGCCGGGCCAGTGGTCCACAAAGGTGGCAAAGAAGAAGAAACGGGGCCTGGGGTTGCCAATTGCTTTGCTGATCGGTGGGCTGCTTTGCGCTTTCATCATTGCTCCAATGATCGGCGGTGTAGCGATGTTCATGAGGGAGCCGGCAGGGTTACAAAAAGCGTTGCAGTCTCCTGATGCACTGCAGGTGCACGACGGCGCAAAGGTCCAGATGTCTCAGCTTGGCATCACGTACGTAGGTTTTTCCGAAGAGGGCGCCGGTGACGATTGCACAATCGGCCAGGGACAGGGACGCACGAAGCTAGTGCCCGCTCCCTTTTCCAAGAAGGTCTACATAGCTCCCATTCTGTCCTCGGGCGAATACGTGTTTCGGTGTAAGGCACAGGGGACGGCTACGGATTCGGCACAATATTTGGACCCTGAGTTTCAGGGCGGGCTAGCCCCGGGATATGCCATAGCCATCCAGGTTGCGGTCTTCGCTTCTATGGTTGCCGCCGGGATCGGCATGGTGCTCCTAGTGCGCCGGCTGCGCGTAAGGAAGGCATAAAAATACTGGCCCAGCTAAGCTGGGCCAGTATTTTTATGCGATCGCGCTTACTGGGCGTCCTTGTTTTCCTTAGGGGCGTCCTTGGGCTTTTCCTTCTTCTGTTCAGTCTGCTTGTCCTCGTTTGAGCCAAGGTAGTTGTCTGCAGCACCGCGAGCCTGATCGATCTTGTCGTCATACTTACCGCCGGTGACTTTCTTAGCCGCCTGGGAAGCCTTGTCCAGAACAGAATCGGTCAGCTTCTCGTTGTGCGATGCTTCGCGCACCTTGTTCATTGCTTGATTCTTGATGTTGTTCAGGTCCATAACCGTCCCCTTTAACTAAATAAGGGTGGGGCAAATGCCCCACCCCTGACGATTGGATTATTCGCCTAGGCGCTTGTCTGCAGCGTCGCGGGCCTGATCAATCTTATCGTCGAACTTGCCACCGGTAACCTTCTTGGCGGCGTCGGAGGCCTTGTCGAGGCCAGCGTCAGTGGTTTCCTCGTTGCCGGTGACCTCGGATAGCTTTTCGGTTGCCTTGTTCTTCAGATCATCTAGTCCCATGTTTGCTCCTTGGGTAGAAAATATGTCGGACACAACTATTTTGCTTGAAAAGATTCATTGGCGCATTATTTTTCTGCTATGGCCCGCCGTGAAAAGGGGAGTGAGCCCAGGTTGGGGTAGGAGTCTGAGAAATACATTAGAAGTGAGCTAAGCTACACTGTAAAGCGGGATTGAGTGGAATAGACTCAACTTTAGGATTGTTGGACTAATCAGATAGGAAATTCTTGAGGAGGTCCAAGTGAACACCAAGCTCACTACTAAATCGCAGGAAGCGGTAACCGCTGCGTTGCAGGCTGCCTCGGCAGCAGGTAATCCGCAGGTGGAACCGCTGCACCTGCTCAATGTTTTATTGGAAGATGAGGGCGGGATTGCCCTGGCCCTGTTGGAGGCAGCGGGCGCGGATCGCAAGCAGATCGGCGCGCACGTGCGGAAAGCCCTGGTGGCATTGCCGTCCTCGTCAGGTTCTTCGGTTAGTGAACCATCCACTTCCAGGGCGCTGCTGAATGTGATTACCCAGGCCAGCGAGAGCGCTGGGGCCATGGGGGATGAGTACGTCTCTACTGAGCATTTGCTGCAGGCTCTGGCGAAAGTTCCCTCGGCGGCAGCCGAGGCGCTAAAAGCTGGCGGGGCTACGTCCGAAGCTCTCGAAGCGGCTATGCCCAAGATTCGGCAGAACGGCCCCGTTACCTCGCCGAATCCGGAGGGCACCTTCGAGGCTCTGAAAAAGTACGGGCGCGACCTGACCCAGGTTGCTAAGGATGGCAAACTCGACCCGGTCATTGGCAGAGACAGTGAAATCCGACGCGTGGTACAGGTTCTTTCTAGGCGCACCAAGAACAACCCGGTGTTGATCGGTGAACCCGGCGTTGGCAAGACTGCGGTAGTGGAGGGGCTAGCCCAGCGAATCGTCGCGGGCGACGTGCCGGAATCTCTTCGCGACAAGCGCCTGATTAGCCTGGACATTTCGGCAATGCTGGCGGGGGCAAAGTACCGCGGCGAATTTGAGGAACGCTTCAAGGCAGTGTTGGCTGAAGTGAAGTCTGCTGACGGGCAGATCATTACCTTCATCGACGAGTTGCACACGGTGGTAGGCGCCGGGGCCGGTTCGGAAGGTGCGATGGACGCGGGCAACATGCTCAAGCCGATGCTGGCCCGCGGGGAACTTCGCCTGGTGGGCGCTACTACGCTCGACGAATACCGCGAAAACATTGAAAAGGATCCGGCTTTGGAACGCCGGTTCCAGCAGGTTTTCGTGGGGGAGCCCTCGGTTGAGGACACCGTGGCAATACTGCGCGGCATCGCTCCTAAGTACGAAGCTCACCACAAGATCACCATTTCGGATGGCGCCCTGGTTGCTGCTGCCCGCCTGTCCGACCGCTACATTACCGGCAGGCAGTTGCCGGATAAGGCGATCGACCTGATCGACGAGGCGGCTTCTAGACTGCGCATGGAGCTGGACTCTTCGCCAGAAGAGATCGACCAGCTCACCCGCGAGGTGGACCGGTTGCGCATGGAGGAGTCCTACCTGACTGATTCGGACGAGGCAGACGACGCTGCTAGCGCGGAACGGCTGGCTAAGCTGCGCGAAGAGCTGGCCAACAAGACCGAGGAATTGCGCGGACTCACTGCCAGATGGGAGGCCGAAAAGGCCGAGCACAACAAGGTCGGCGATCTGAGGGTAAAACTCGACGAGTTGCGCACCCAGTTGAACGTGGCCATGCGCGATGGGCGTTGGGAAGAAGCCGGCCGCCTGCAAAATGGCGACATCCCCCAGGTGGAACGGCAGATCGCCGCCGCCGAGGAGGATGAAGAGACCCCGCTCGAACCCATGATTGCCGAAAAGGTGGGGCCCAGCGAGGTTGCCGAGGTAGTCGAAGCGTGGACCGGCATTCCCACTGGCAAACTGCTAGAGGGCGAACAGGACAAGCTGTTGCACATGGAAGACGTCATTGGCGAACGCCTAATAGGCCAGAAGAAGGCTGTTCAGGTGGTGGCCGATGCGGTGCGGCGCTCGCGGGCAGGGGTGTCTGACCCTGACCGGCCGACTGGTTCCTTCATGTTCCTGGGGCCGACTGGTGTGGGTAAGACCGAATTGGCAAAGTCCTTGGCGGACTTCCTGTTTGACGACGAGCATGCGCTGGTGCGTATCGACATGTCCGAGTATTCCGAGAAGCACTCGGTTTCGCGTCTGGTCGGTGCTCCTCCGGGATACGTCGGTTACGACGAGGGCGGCCAGCTCACCGAGGCGATTCGGCGTCGCCCCTACTCAGTGGTATTGCTGGACGAGGTCGAGAAGGCTCACCCCGAGATCTTCAACATTTTGTTGCAGGTCCTAGACGATGGCCGGCTTACTGATGGGCAGGGGCGCACGGTTGATTTCCGCAACACCATTTTGGTGCTGACTTCGAACTTGGGTTCGCAGTTCTTGGTGGATCCAACCATGGACACCGAGGAGCAGCACAACTCGGTAATGTCTACGGTCCGGAGTGCGTTCAAGCCGGAATTCCTGAACAGGTTGGACGAAGTAGTAATCTTCGACGCCCTTGATGAGGACGAATTGGGCCAGATTGTCACTTTGCAGGTGGCCTCCATGGCGGCCCGTCTGAAGGACCGCAGGATCAAGCTTGAGGTGGATGAATCGGCCCGACAGTACCTGGCAAGGGAAGGGTATGATCCGGCGTACGGTGCCCGCCCTCTGCGGCGACTGGTACAGCGGGAAATTGGCGATCCACTAGCGAAAATGCTGCTTGCTGGAAAGGTTAAGGAGGGCGAAACCGTCACCGTTACGGCAACGGATTCGAAGCTTAATCTTGGCGTGGCATAATTGACCGGCGCTTGGCGCGGAGTGATCCCAGTTTTGGGATCGCTCCGCGCTGTCGCATAACAATTTGTAAAGCAAAAATTAAATTTACAGTAATGTGCTCGGAACGGGCTAAACTAAGGTAGAAGAGGTCAGAGGGGAGATTGTGATGCCTGCGCGAAAGAAAGAGCGGGGACCTTATGCTGGCGGCCTAGCTCGGCGGCAGAAAATCCTAGATACAACGGTTGCGCTCCTTGGCGAGGTGGGATATTACGGTCTTTCTATGAGGGATATCGCTCGTCGAGTCGGCATCTCTCACCCCGGCGTCATCTACCATTTCCCCACTAAAGAAGCGCTGCTGGCGGCGGTTATCGAACGCTACGAAAGCCAGTTCGGCGTAACACTCGACAGTGTCGAGCACTTGGAGGCACACGAGGTCGTTCGCCTTTTCTTAGCTCTTACCGGTATTCACGTACACGACCCGGCTCTGGCTCAGATGGACTGTGTAATCGAGGTGGAGGCTGCTTCTACCGGTCATCCGGCCCGGGAACATTACCAGTACAACATGACTCGCATCGCGAAGGCGTTGACCAGGGCATACAAGGCATTTGAAGAGCACGGCCTATTCAAGGTGAATACTTCTGCCGCGGATCTGGCCCAGCAGCACCTGGCACTGTGGCGGGGGCTGCGCATCATGTGGCTATACGATCACAGCGTGGACGTGCAGGGTGCGCTTCGCGGGAAATTGTGAAGGCCTTCGACATACTGAGCCCGCATCACGCTTCGCTCGCAAAATACTTGGAGCTCGACACTCCGCAGGCAATGTTGCAGATACAGCGGGTTACGGGCATGACCCTTCGGGACTTCCTAGACATTGGGCTGCTGGATGTTTCCCCCGACAATCTGTCTGATATGGGCGTTGGCCACCTGCAGATCGGACTGGTTTACCGCATTCTTAACGCGGATGTGCTCACGGTTCAAGACATTGCTGACAGCTATTACGCCCACGAGGTTCCCAAGCGAGTCGTGGACAAGATTATTGCCTCCGACATCGTCACCGATCGGGACCTGGTCCTAGCGAAGGGCTGGGATGACAGCGAAGAACAGGATCGGGAAGAAGCGATCCGGCAGCTGTTTGCACCTGTACAGCAAGAAGAAGACCCACAGGGGAAATAGATGCACTCCATGCCTCGGCAATTGCAGCAATCGTTAGATGAAACCGACCGACTGCTGCAGGAACCGTGGCAGCTGGTAGTGGTAAAAAGAGGCAAGGCGGTAGGGTGGACGCCCGGCATCCACCAGTCCTTCCCGCTCGCCTCAGTAACCAAATTGCTCGCGTCGTGGGCATACTTGGTAGCGCTCGAAGCGGGAAAGATATCGCTTTCAGATCCGCTAGGGCCAAAGGGGGCAACCCTCGAGCACGTCTTCTCGCACGCTTCCGGGTTGGCCATGGATTCAGATAAGGTGCTCTCTCCGGTTGGCACCCGGCGCATCTACTCGAACCGGAACATCGAAATCTTGGGCCAGGCAGTCTGCCAGAGCGTGGGAGCTGAAAACGCGGGGCAGTGGATCAAGCAGGCGGTACTGGAGCCGCTGCAAATGACCGAAACATCCGTGCCCGGATCGCCGGCGTATTCGGGAATATCAACCACTAATGACCTGACGCTGTTCCTGCGGGAACTGATGGAGCCCACCCTGATCAGCAAAGAAACCGCTGCAAATGCGATGCGCCCTCATTTTGATGGACTCAGCGGGGTGCTGCCCGGCTATGGCAGGCAAGACAACAACCTGTGGGGGCTAGGATTTGAAATCCGGGGGCAGAAATCGCCGCACTGGACCGCGCCCTCAGCCTCTCAAAAAGTGTGTGGGCACTTCGGGCAATCCGGGTCGTTCCTATGGGTGGACCCGCAGCTGCAACTGGGGGCCGCCTTCATTGGAGCCAAGCCGTTTGGGAAGCAACATGTGCAGGCTTGGCCGGGCCTAAATGAGGCGATCCTGGCAGCCTACGCCGATTAGTCGAATAGGGTCTGCCACGCTGGTCCTTGAGCGCGGGCCTCGAAGCACATGCGGATCTGCGCGGGCGTGTTCTTGGAATCAGAGACCTGTGGCAGCTCATCCAGGCTGAAGTAACCGGACTTTGTAGTTTCGATGTTTGACTCGAAGCTGCCGCCCTCGTTGTGGCAAAGGAAAAATAGCTTCCACACCGAATAGGCAAACAGGGGTTGGTTGTGCTTGTTGCGATCTTGCACCGCCACCAGCTTGTAGGGGCGCACGCGCAGCCCCGCTTCCTCGGCTGCCTCTTTTGCCGTGTTCGAGGCCGGGGACTGCAAGATGTCAGCCCAGCCTCCCGGAAGGGACCACTGGCCGTCATTCTCACGCACCAAAAGGATCTTGTCATCCCTAAATATTGCCGCGCGTGTATCCACCTTCGGAGTCTGATAGCCCGATTCGTTGCAGAACAGCTCTCGTGCCTTCTGCGTGGGAATATCTGCCTGGTGAGCCACCATTTCGGCGGCTATTTCCCGCAGCTCTTGGTAGCGTGCGCGATCGAAGTTGTTATCCGTGTATGCCAAACCCGTTTGGGCTAAAGACTGAATGCGCATAGCCCACGAGAGCCAGCGTTCCACCTGCTGCACTGTTCCTCCTACAGGTCGAAGTCAACAATTACGGGCACGTGGTCAGAGGCGCCTTTGCCCTTGCGCTCTTCGCGGTCGATCTGCACGTTAGTGACCGCTTTATCGAGGGCGGCGGTGGCGTACATCCAGTCGATGCGCATGCCCTCGTTCTTGGGGAAGCGCAGTCGCCGGTAGTCCCAGTAGGTGTAGCCTTCCGCCCGGTCCCGGGTCACCTCTACCATCCCGAGGTCGGAAAAAGCGGCGAATGCTTCGCGTTCCGGAGCGGACACGTGCGTGGAGTCTTTGAAGACCTCCATGTCCCACACGTCCTTGTCTTCGGGGGCCACGTTCCAATCGCCCATTAGGGCCAGCCTATCCTGCCCCGACTCCAGCTGCGCGCTGGCAAAGTCTTTCAATCTAGCCAGCCAGTCCAGTTTGTACTGGTAGTGGGGGTCGTCCAAGGCTCGTCCGTGAGGCACGTACAGGGAGCCGATGCGTACCCCGGCGCAGGTGGCGAATATTGCCCGCGGTTCTACCTTGTCTTTGAAAGTAGGACAGTTCGGAAAAGACACCTGGACGTCCTGCGGTTCGCTGCGCGAGAGGATCGCCACCCCGTTCCACTGGCTGATGCCGGCAGCGCAAGAGTAGTAGCCGACCTCGGCAAAAGCGTCCGCGGGAAAGACCTCTTCCTTGCACTTGGTTTCTTGGATGGCAAGCACGTCCGCTTCGGAGCGATCCAAAAATGCCAGGACGCGGTCTAGTCGGGCTCTAATAGAGTTCACATTCCAGGTTGCAATACGCATACTTCTAAGCTATCGCACGGCCGGGCGCGCCAAGCCTGTAAAGTAGAGGCATGTCTAACGATCCGCAGCACAACAAACTTGCCGAACTAGTACGTGAACTGGCCGTTATTCGCGGGGAAGTTACCCTTGCCTCCGGCCTCAAATCTGATTTTTACGTGGACATGCGCAGAGCAACTTTGCACCACGAAGCAGCCCCTCTGATCGGGCACGTCATGCTGGACATGCTGGAAGAAGCCGGCATTTCCCCAGAAGATATTGACGCCGTTGGCGGACTCACTATGGGAGCCGACCCGGTTGCCACCGCGATCATGCACGCAGCCGCTTCCAGGGGCCTAGACGTGGACGCCTTCGTAGTGCGCAAGGCCGCCAAGGACCACGGCATGAAGCGCCGCATCGAAGGGCCGGACATTGCTGGCCGCAACGTGGTGGTGCTCGAAGATACCTCTACCACCGGCGGCTCCCCGCTGGAAGCCGCAAAAGCTGTTTCCGAGGCCGGCGCCAATATCCTGGCCGTCGCCGTTGTAGTAGACCGCGACACGGGTGCCAAGGAAAAGATCGAAGCGGCCGGGTACAAGTACCTGCACGCCCTCTCGCTTTCGGATTTGGAGCTGGACTAAGTGGCAACAGCCCTAATCACCGGTGCCTCTTCGGGCATCGGTGAAGAGTTTGCCCGCCAACTAGCTGAACGTGGACACGACCTGGTGCTAGTGGCGCGCAACGAAACTAAATTGCGGCAGGTGGCGGCCGCCCTCGACTGGGTAAATGTCGAGGTGCTGCCCGCGGACCTGTCGAAAGCGGCAGACACGGATCGGGTCGCAGCCCGGCTCTCTCAGTCGGAGCGGCCCATCTCGCTGCTGGTAAACAACGCCGGCTTCGGCTTGGGGCAAGTGTTCGTCGAGGGCGACACGCAGCGCGAACTAGACGCGTTGAACGTGATGGTGCGTGCGGTCATGGTGTTATCCCAGGCTGCAGCGCGCGCTATGAAGGCGCGCCACCACGGCGCCATAGTCAACATTTCCTCGATGGCTTCCTGGACGGCAGGGGGCACCTACGCTGCCCACAAGACCTGGGTGAACGTCTTCTCGGAAGCACTTGCCAGTGAACTGAAGGGGAGCGGGGTCACGGTCACCTCCGTGCGGCCGGGCACCACCGCCACCGAATTCTTTGACAAGATCGGTTTCGACTTCGCCTCTCTGCCAACGATTGCTCGGATCAGCCCACAACAGGTCGTAGCCGAAGCTATGCGTGGGGTTAGCGCAGGAAAGGTCGAGGTCGTACCTTCCTTTACGTACAAGGTGGTCGACGCCCTCACCCACATCAGCCCCCGCCCCCTAATCAGGCTCATCACCGGACGATCCAGCTGGAGGATCAGATAGTGGCAGAAGAACGTATTGATTCCCGCGAGGTCGGGGTAGGCCCTTACCCCGGAGGGAAGAAGGCATGGCCGGACGATCCGCGATTGGATCCGACCCTGCTCGAATATGGTGACCGGCGAAACGTCTCAGATAAATACCGGTATTGGAAGCTGGATGCCATTGTTGCTGATCTGGATCAGTCGCGATCCTCGCTTGAAGTGGCCATCGAGAACCTGGACCACGATTTCAACATCGGCTCCATTGTGCGCAGCGCCAACGCCTTCAATGCCCAAGCGGTGCACATCGTTGGCAAGAAGCGTTGGAACCGGCGCGGAGCAATGGTCACCGACCGGTACCTGCACGTAGACAACCTGGCCACGCCAGAAGAATTTGTTAGCCGGATGCAAGAACGCGGCAAACTAATCATCGGCATTGACAATGTTCCCGGCTCCACCCCAATCGAAGAGGTGGAACTACCGCGTGAGTGCGTGCTAGTTTTCGGCTCCGAATCAGAAGGACTAAGCGAGCCGATGCGAGCCTCTTGCAGCGCAATTCACCACATCACCCAGTACGGTTCCACCCGCTCCATAAACGTGGGTGCTGCCGCCGCGGTCGCAATGTGGGCATGGGCCAGAGTGCACCTTAGCCGCCCTACCGGTTAGCTACAGGCGAATATTGGGCTAAATTGGGACTTTGGCACTCGGAAAAAAATGTGAAACAGGGTAAATTTATCCCTGTAGCGATCCTCTAGTTAAAAGGAGATACCTGTGGCAATCGCAACCCCAGAGGTCTACGCCGAAATGCTGGACCGGGCAAAGGAACAGAAGTTCGCGTACCCGGCAATCAACGTAACCTCTTCCCAGACCCTAACTGCTGCCCTGCGTGGATTCGAGGAAGCCGAATCTGACGGCATCATCCAGGTTTCCGTAGGTGGTGCCGAATACTTCTCTGGTTCTACCAAGAAGGATCGCGTTGCCGGCTCGCTGGCAATGGTTGCTTACGCCCGTGAGGTCGCCAAGAACTACAACGTCACCGTTGCGCTGCACACCGACCACTGCGCCAAGCAGAACATCGACTCTTGGGTACGTCCGCTGCTAGAGCTGGAGGCCGAAGAGGTCAAGGCTGGCCGCGATCCGTTCTTCCAGTCGCACATGTGGGACGGCTCCTCCGTTCCGCTCGACGAGAACCTGAAGATTGGCCAGGAGCTGCTGGAGCTGTCCCAGAAGGCCAACACCATCCTGGAAGTTGAAATCGGCGTTGTCGGCGGCGAAGAAGACGGCATCAAGGGCGAAATTAACGAGAAGCTGTACACCACCACCGAAGATGGCATCAAGACCGTCGAGGCTCTTGGCCTAGGTGAAAAGGGCCGTTACATGACTGCTCTTACCTTCGGTAACGTTCACGGCGCATACAAGCCCGGCTTCGTGAAGCTGCGTCCGGAAATCCTGGGCACCATCCAGGAAGAGGTCGGCGCCAAGTTCAACGCTGGCGATCGTCCATTCGACCTAGTAATGCACGGCGGCTCCGGCTCCACTGCCGAAGAAATCGCCACCGCTGTAAAGAACGGCGTCATCAAGATGAACGTCGACACCGACACCCAGTACGCCTTCACCCGTCCGGTTGCTGCCTGGATGATGGAGAACTACTCCGGCGTCCTGAAGATCGACGGCGAGGTAGGCGTCAAGAAGCAGTACGATCCCCGTTCTTGGGGCAAGGCTGCTGAAGCTGGCATGGCTGCACGCGTTGTCGAGGCCTGTGAACGACTCGGCTCCAAGGGCACCAAGATGAAGTAAATCCTGCGCGGATTTGTGGGGCTGGCGCCAAAGAGCGCCGGCCCCATTTTCGTTGGAGAAAAATCATGAGGGTTGTACTTGCACCAGATTCATTTAAGGAATGCCTGAGCGCCGCCAAGGTGGCCGCCGCAATGGAGTGGGGAGTCCGCGAAGTGGCACCCGAGGCAGATTGCACTTTGGTTCCCATGGCAGACGGAGGCGAAGGCACGGCCTCGGCAGTTGTTGCAGCGTTGGGTGGATACTGGCAGGAATTGCAGGTGCACGGCCCAATGGGCACTTCCGTAGGTGCTCGTTTTGGCAAAGTCGGGCAGGCGGGAGTCTTTGAGGTGGCGTCTGCTGTGGGATTGGGCCTGGTAGCCCCTGCTAGGCGGGACATTTGGTCGGCCTCTTCCAGAGGGGCAGGGCAGACACTGCGAGCGATGGCATCGATGGGCATACATCGAGCACTGATTGGCCTGGGCGGATCTGCTACAAACGATGGCGGGATCGGACTCCTGGCAGGGCTGGGAGCACAATTCTTTGATCAGAACGGACATGCCGTAGAGCCGCTAGTAAAGAATATTCCGCAAATTACGCAGCTGGCCCTGGAACCTGCTCTGCAGACTGTGGCGGCAATGGAACTTACCGTAGCTAGCGACGTAACTAACCCGCTATGCGGCCGCGAGGGCGCTTCCGCGATTTTCGGCCCGCAAAAAGGGGCCACCCAATCTGACATCGAAGACTTGGATCGCACTCTGGCGTATTGGGGAAGGCTGCTGGAACAGGTTACCGGCAAAGAACTGATTGATCTTCCCGGGGCAGGGGCAGCAGGGGGCATGGGGGTTGCCCTCCTTGCTCTGGGTGCCCAGCTACGACCCGGAGTGCAGGCGGTCGGAGAAGCCGTGGGCCTGCCGGAAAAAATCCGGGGAGCAGACCTGGTCTTTACTGGCGAGGGCAAGATTGACGGGCAAACTCGTTACGGGAAAACCCCATATGGGGTAGCGCAGATGGCTGCAGAACAGCACGTGCCAACCATCGCGGTGGCGGGCAGGGTTGGGTCCGACGCGGAGGAACTGGTGCCGCACCCGTTTGCAGCGGTTGTGCCTACCCTGTTTGCCCCAATGTCGCTTGAGGAAGCAAAGAAGAGTGCCGCCAAAAACATTGCGAGCACCGTCGCGAATTGTCTGCGCCTAAAGCTGCTGTAGATACGCCTCGATTTGTGCCCGGCTGGGGGAGGTGGCAGGGCCTGCTTTGGTGACGGTCAGTGCGCCGGCCACATTCGCGCGCCTTACTGCCTGAACCGTGTCCAGGCCAGCTAACAGGGAAGAACAAAAGACTCCCGCGTGGGCGTCTCCGGCCCCATTGGAGTCGACGGGACTTACCACGGGCGTTGCCACGTGCTTGGGTGGATCCGAGGACGGCCAATAGATAGTGGTGCCCGCGGCTCCAGCCCGAGCCAGCACGGTTACGTGGAATTGTCTAGCGAGGGCGGCTCCAGCCATAGCCGTGGAGTATTCGAGCAACGCTAATTCGCGTTCGTTCACGCTGACTACACTGCACAGGCCAAGCACCTTATCGAGGGCGGCAATGTCGCCTACCACGGGACTGACATCTAATACGATCTGCTTGGCCTTGACCGTGGGCAACCACTGCAATAGTGCCGCGCTGTTTTGGGGGTGAACGAAGGAATACCCGGAAAGATAGATTACGTCTTCGGAAGATAGCGGCACCTGCGCCAGCAGCTGAGCGGTTAGCTGCGCTTCGGCGCCCACCGTAGAGACGAAGGTTCTTTCTGCCTGTGCATCCGTCATGGCAATGCAAAAACCAGTGTCTTGATCGGGAATGGGCGGCAGGGCTAGATGGACGCCCTCGGCCTGCATTGCGCTGCGCACTAGGTCCCCAAAGAAGCCCGTGCCACAGGTCCCGGCATAGACTACCTCGGCGCCGTCGCGAGCTGCCGCTGCCATGACGTTGAAACCGCCGCCAGCTGCAAAGTTGTGTGAATCTACGAAGACGTCCTCGCCTGCCTTAGGTACCCTGGCGAGGGACATTGTGAGGTCTACAATCGCCTGGCCGGTATGGATCAGTCGCGCCATCAGAATCGCCTCCTAGCAAGAGGGGCGTAGCAGGCTGCGGCAAGTACCAAGGTTACTAGCCAAGCCAACCCTGCCTGACCAATCCAGGTGGAATAGGCCGGTCCCGTAAATATGGGCGTCGACCCGTCGGTTACCTGAATGAATAGTGAACCAATTCCGATGGCAAGCAGCCAGGGAAGAAGTGCTGCCCACCTGATCCCGCCGGTGTAAAAGTACTTGCCTCCTGCCGAAAGGTCTAGCAGGTCAGGGCCGCTGTAGCTGTTCCGGAAGCACATGTCCACCAAGAAGATGCCGATCCACGCGGCAATGGGAATCGCCAGCACGGAAATGAAGGCAACAAATGGCCCGTAAAAACCCTGCGCCACAAGCAGAAACAGGATGGATCCTGAAGTGGTAGCGACCACGTCAACTAGCACTGCCCACACGCGGGGAATGCGGATGCCGAGGGTGAGGGTAGTAAGCCCGGCTGAATAAACCGACAGGTGATTAGAGAGCAAAAGGCCGACAATCGAAACCAGTAGGTAGGTAGCTGCCATCGGCTCGGGCAGAGTTTGCCGAATAGCCTCCATCGGGTTGGGGGATGCAAGCACCTGCTGGTTAGAACCGCCAATGAGGGCACCCATGCCGATCATGATGACCAGCGGGATGCCGGCACCCGCGGCGGCAGAAAGTACGAGGGCGCCCCCTGTCACCGAGGGACGCTGGTAGCGGGCCATATCGGCGCCGGAGTTAGCCCAGCCAATGCCCGTCCCAGCGGCAATGATGCCTATTCCCGTGAGCACTTCGGCAAGGCCGGCACCGGGCTTTGTTCCCAGCGCAGAGAAATTCACTCGGACCAATAAAAAGGCTGCCACCAGCAGGTTTAAGGCTCCGAATATCCAAGTCGCCCATTTTTGCACCACCAAGATAGCGGCGTGGCCCAGTCCAGCCGCCGCGACCGTCAGGGCGACAAAACCAACAGCTCCAACCACTGCAATGACAGGTGCCTTTGCCGCCGTGCCGGCAGTGCCAAAGCAGTAGGAGCAGAAAGTCACGAACGCCAGTGCCGCCGTCGCAGTATTGACTGTTTCCCAGCCCAATCGCGAGAGCAGGGAGATGAACGTGGGCCCAATGTTGCCCAGGGTGCCGAACATCGCCCTGGACAATGTGAGCGACGGCGCCCCACCATTCCTGCCAGCTACCGAAATGATGCCCACGACGGCAAAAGAACCCACTGACCCGACGGTGGCCGCAAAGAGAGCCTGCGGAATACTAAGTCCGAGGGCGATCAGCGAAACTCCCAGGGGAAGGCCGAGCACTGAAATATTCGCCGCGAACCACACCCAGAACAATTCCAGCGGGTTGCCGCCACGCTCGCTGGCAGGAACCGGTTCGATGCCTCGCTGCTCGTAGGAAGTAAGACGGCGGCCCATTATTGTTCCCCTTTGCGCAGTGCCAAGAGCTTTTCGGCAGTGCCGGCAAAATCGTGCTCATTGACCTCTTCAACCAGGCCAATCTGCGAGGGCGGAAAACCAGCAGGGCCGTGCAGGGCACCTAAGATGGCCCCGGCTATGGCCCCAATGGTGTCGGTGTCCCCGCCCAGATTCGCCGCCGCGCACAGGGCCGTAAAAGGCTTGTCCGCATACTTGCAGGCCAGCAGTAGAGCGGCAGTAACCGATTCGGGAGACTGCACAGACGTGCCCACTACCTGCTGTAAGAAGGTAGAAAATTCTTCCTCACCCATGGATTGACACAGTGGCCACAGCGCCTTGAAGCGGGCGGGGATTGACGCGCCCGCGACCCAGTTGCCGTAGTCTTTGCTGCCCTCGGCGATCCCCGCAGCTAGCGCCTCGGGCAGGGCCGCCCCCTCCAGGACATTACTGATGGTCACCGCCACCGTCATGGCGGCCGAGATGCCGATCGTAGTGCCGTGAGTGAGTGACGATATCTGGCAGACGGACTCCCGAAGGTGCTGGCCAGGCGGGTAGGCAATGCCCACCGGCGCAATGCGCATCGTAGAACCGTTAGTGGAGCCGTATTTTCCCGCCTCTGTCAGGTCCCCGCCCTCGCGAATCTTATAGAGGGCGGCCTTGGTGGAAGGGCCGAGCAGATCTAGCGAACCTATCGCGATCATGTGGTCTTCCCAATCGAGTAACGCCTGCGCAAAGGCGGGAGCGGAGAGTCCCTGCACTAGCATGTGGGCGACGATGAGCGCCTGATCAGTGTCGTCAGTGACCCGTCCGGCAGGAAGATTCGGTGCGATTGGTTGGTCCGCACTGGCATCCCGAAGGTGCGTAATGCGCCCGTAGGTAGAGATAATCTGCTGCGGCGACAAGGATTGCGTGGGGGCCCCGAGCGCATCCCCTAAAGCTAGGCCTAGCAGGCAACCTTCCGCTTTTTCAATGAGGTCAACAGTCATTATTCCCCTAAGGTTTTTTCTAACCCTAGCGCTTTTAGAAAACACGGGTAAATGAATCTCAAAAGACGCAAAAGTGGTAGCTCAAAATGCGGCAACAGCCAATACAGAACAAATGCGGTTAACGTTTCCTGCCCATTCGGTAACTGCGTTAACCTGGCAGTAGTCAACTTTTCTATGCCTATTAGGGGGCGAAAATGCGGACTCGTTTCTCCAAGTTGCTTGCCGCAAGTTCAATCATTCCGATTTGTGCGCTAGCAGGGTGCACAACAAATACCACCTCCGAACCCATCGAATTTTTACATACGCTGCCAGACGGACAGAACATGGTAAGCGTTTCCCAGATGGTGCAAAAGTGGAACAAGGAGCACCCAGCTTCGCAGGTCAAGGCCGAAAAATTCGATGCGGGCCTAGACGAACTGATCAAGAAGCTCGAGCTGGATGTAAAGGCAGGCACCGCCCCCTGCCTGGCAATGATGGGCTACAACGAGATCCCCGGTGTTTATACGAAATCACTGGTGCAAGACGTTACCGCCCAGGTAAAGCAATATCAGAAGAACTATTCGCCCTCGGCAGTGTCAATGACCGGGGTGGACGGCAAGTACTTTGGGCTCCCCACTGATACGGGCCCACTGGTGTATTTCTACAACAGGTCGGCTTTTGCGCGGTTAGGAATTGACCCGCCGCAGAATATTGCAGACTTTCGGAAGATAGGAAAAATAGCAGCCGAAAGTGGAAAATATGTAGCCGACTTTGAGCCTGACGAATCCCCATACTGGTTCTCCGCTCAGGCCATGGCCGCCGGAGACAAGTGGTACCAGATCGAGTCCGGCAAGTGGAAAGTGGGCGTGGATGGGCCAGGAGCGAAGAGGGTCGCCAGCCTTTGGCAGGGTCTCTTTGCAGACGGCGCTGCTCTGAAACTGCCCCGGTGGGATGACACCTTCAAGAAGGCACTGCAACAGGGAAAACTGATCGGTACCATCGGAGGAGCCTGGGAGGCCCCGCTGCTGGCCGCAGACATGCAGGAGACAACCGACAAGTGGGGGATTGCCCCGCTGCCCGATCTGGGGGCGGGCAAGCAGACGGCTCCTGACGGCGGCTCTGCCGTAGTAGTCATGAAGGGGTGCAAGGCCCCGGACAAGGCCGTCGAATTTGCAAACTGGTTCAACACCAACGTGGACGACCTAGCCTCGCAGGGGCTGGTGGTAGCCGCGAAGGATACCCCGAAGAGCGATGCGAAAGTATCGCAGTTCTACGGCGGGCAGAATGTAGTAGCGGCCGCTAAAGAAGCTGAAGACGCAATGGTGCAAGATGCCTACTTTATTCCCGGTTATGACACGGTAGCCGAGGCAATCAAACGCAGTGCCGGCGAAGTGGCCGACGGTACTGCTCCTGTCGGCGAGCTATTCTCGGTGGCACAAGCTGAATCAGTGCTGGTGCTGAAAGACTTGAAACTTCCGGTAGCGGAAAGATAAAAATTTGGGGCGGTTAGCGCGTAGCTAACCGCCCCAGAACTTTGCACGCTTACTTGATCGAGCCAGCCGTGAGACCGCCGATTAGGCGCTTTTCAACCACCGCAAACAGAATCACCACCGGAATGATGGCAACCACGGAAACCCCGAAGACGTACTGCCAACTGGTCTCGTACTGCCCCACGAACTTGGTGAGCGCGACCGACAGTGGTTGCTTGTCCGGCGAGGACAGCACTACCAGGGAGGCGGCGAATTCGTTCCAGGCGGCAACGAACGTGAAGATCACCGCAGTCACGATTCCTGGCCAAACGAGCGGCAAATTGATGCGGAATAGGACGGTCAGAAGCCCGGCCCCGTCAATTTGTGCGGCCTCGTCGACCTCGGCAGGTACGGAGGCAAAGAAGGAATGCATAATCCACGTTGCGAAGGCCAAGTTGAAGGCCGAATTGATAAGGATCATTGCCAGTAGCGTGTCGTTGAGGGACAGCATCTGGAATTCCCGGAAGAGCCCAGCAACTACCAGCGCCGGGGGACACATTTGCGTAAGCAACACCAGGAAGAGGAAGGCACCGCGCCCAGGGAACCGGAATCTGGCAGTGTAATAGGCTGCCGGCATCGCCACGATCACCACGATCAGGGTGGCCACTGCGGCAATGATCAGAGTAGACAGCAGGTTCTGCCCTACCGGCGTTTCAGGCGTGGACCACATGGTCAGGTAATTGTCGAAATGCCAGTTTTGGGGTAGGTACGTGGGCGGGATTGACAGCACTTCTGCCCGCGACTTGAGCGAGCCGAGCACCATTACCAAATATGGCAACACGAAGAGGACGATCAGCACTATGCCCGCTGCAACGCGCAGGCCGGTGTGCGGGTGTGCTCCCGGGGCCGACGGTTCGCTGTGCCGTTTCCACCAGTTTTTGAGCATCAGTCTTCAACCCCCCTCATTGGTTTCGCAAGAGCCAGATAGATCCCTATGATGACGATCATCAGGACCAAATTCAGTACCGAAAGGGCACTGGCCCAGTCGACGTGGCCGCGAGCGCGGATGTATTTGAACAGCAGTGTGGTCGTGGTGTCGGCGCTGTTGCCGGGGATGGCGCCGGTCATAACCTGCAGGATTGGGATGTTGTTGAACACGTTGATGATGTTGATGGTGGTGGCGGTTGCCAGTGCTGGTTTCAGCTGCGGCAGGATGATCGAAAAGTAGGTGCGCACCTTGGAGGCGCCGTCTACGCGGGCGGCTTCTAGCACGTCATTGGTGATGGCTTGGTGGCCGGCCAGCAGCGTGTAAGTAGTGAACGGAAGTGAAACAAATACTGCTACTGCGATTGCCACTAGGAAAGCGGGAATGGGTTGGGAAGTGATTCCTAGGTCGGTTCTGGAAGTCAGTCCGATGTCTTTTAGGAATTGCTGTGCCAACCCTAGTTTTGGTTGCAGGGAGTAGTAGACCACGGTGGTGGTCATTACTACCGAGGCAGCCCAGGGGATGATGACTGCCAGGCGCACTAGGCGGCGGCCTGGGAAAGCTTTGTTTAGGAAGTTGGCCAGTGCTAGTGAAAGGACGATGGTGATCACTACGACGGCGATTACCCAGATGGCGGTATTGGCCAGGACGCGGGGAAGAGCCGGGTCCGAGAGCACCTTGGTGTAGTTGTCCAGTCCCACAAATCCTTTGTCACGGCCGATGCGCGATATTTTGCGGGTGGAATTGAAGATCATCAGTCCCATTGGGTAGGCAACGATGGCTGCGATTAGGACGAGGACGGGCGCGAGCCAGGGGAGTGCTCTGAGCGCCGCGGAGGTCTTATTTTTGTTATTTTTCATGGGGGTGGAGTGGGGGTGGTTTCCCACCCCCACCGTTTTAGTCTTGTTCGGATTCGGATTGGATTTGTTTTAGTACCGTGGCTGGATCTTCTGTGGCGATCTTGCCAATGTTGGATTGGATCGAGCCCTGCACGGATTGCCACTTTGGGTTGGTGAAGGGGTAGAACTTCGCCTTGGGGAGCAGCGGAATGAATTCCTTGGTGGTGGGGTCGTCCTTCATGGCCTCACCAGCGCTCTTGGTGATCGGGATGAAGCCTAGGGTTCCTACGAACTTGGGGTAGGCAGCATCTGAGTAGAAGTAGTCGAAGAACTTCTTGATCGCTTCCTGCTTGTCGGCGCCGTTGTCGAAGGCCATCAGGTGGTCGGCAACGCCCAGGGTTACTTCTGAGCCGTCTTTGGTGGGTATTGGGGCGATCTTGTAGTTCAGCTTGGGGTTCTGTTCTTCGATCAGCTTCTTGTATTGGGGTAGTCCGACTACCATGCCGAGCTTGCCTTGGAAGAATGTTTTTCCGAGCGGGGTGCGTTGGGCGGAACCGGGGTTAGCTTCAGTGGCGCCCTCTTTGATCAGCTTCTGCATGAAATTGGCGGCCTCAACGTTGGCCTTCTGGTCTACCGTGATCTTGTTTTCGTCACCGTAGCCGCCGCCTGCGCCGAAGAACCAGATTGCAGCCTCAGCCTGGGCCTCCTCGTTACCGAGCGGCATTCCGTAACCGTCTACACCATCTTTGCCTAGGGCTTTGATTGCTTTGGCGTCCTTTTCTAGCTCAGCCCAGGTCTTTGGTGGGGCGGTGATGCCGGCCTCTTTGAATAGGTCTTCGTTGTAGAAGAGGGCGCGGGCCGAAGCGAATAGGGGTAGCCCGTACTGGGTGCCCTCCATGGAGGCATTCTTCCTGAAGGAGTCCTGGATGTTATCCAGGGTCTTCTTCGAGGCAACGTCCTCGGCACTGTAGAGCAGGTCGTCGGCGGCAAAATCAGTGAACGAGTCGATGTTCAAAATGTCGGGTGCTTTGTCCGCTTGAATGTTCTGGCGCACCACGTCATTGATGTTCTCCCACGATTCAACCTGCAGGTCGATGTTGATGTCTGGGTTTTCTTTCTTGAAACCGTCGATAACCTCGCCCCACAATTCCTTCACATTGTCGGTGTAGGCGGGCACCAGCATCTTTAGGGTGGTACCTGAATCTGAGGAAGCGGAATCATCTTTGCTTTGCCCACAACCGGCAAGGGTGAGGGCGGTAACTCCGGCGACACCTGCCGCCAGTAATCGCGTCGTTGCGTTGCGCATATGTATCCCTAACTGTTTTTATGCACCTCTGCGTGCACCGTTAAAGTATGCGCAATTGGATGGGCCGGGAAGGCCAATAACTGGCATTATTAGAAGATTCTAATGAACCACCTGCGGTTTTACTGCCAGTTATCGGCCAACTGTTCCATCCTTATGAGCGATATAGCTGCAGGAGGCGTTCGACCTCTGCGCGCACCTGCTCATCTGCCGGCCCCAAATACTTGCGAGGGTCGACCAGCTGTTCGTCCTCCTTCAAAGCCGCCCGCACCTGCTGGGTGCAGACCACATTCAGGTGGGTAGAGACATTGATCTTGGTCATTCCGGCCCTGATTGCCGCTACCATGCCGTCGTCAGGAACCCCCGAAGACCCGTGCAGCACAAGGGGAACAGGCACTGCTTGGCGGATCCGTTCGATCAGGGAATTGTCTAACACCGCTTCGCGAGTTGCCATGGCGTGCGAAGAACCCACCGCCACCGCCAGTAGATCCACGCCGGTATCCGCTACGAACTGGGCCGCATCTTCGGGAGCAGTGCGGGCCTTCGGATCGTGCACGCCGTTCTTGCCCCCGACCTCACCTAGCTCGGCCTCGACGGACACGCCGTTCTGGTGCGCGTAAGCGACGATCTGCGCGGTAGCTTCGCGGTTTTCCGCATCCGGCAGCTTGGAGCCGTCGTACATGACCGAGGAATAGCCCAGGTCAATGGCGCGGCGGCACAGTTGCGGATCTTCCGCATGGTCTAGATGCACCCCCACCGGCACTTTTGCCTCTTTCGCGAGGGCGAGCAGTGCTGAAGATAGGGGCGCGAACCTGCCGTGCCATTTCACGGCATTTTGCGACAGCTGCAAGATCACCGGCAGCCCTACGTTTTCGGCGGCGCGGACGAACATTTCTGCGTGGTGCAGCAGCACCACATTGAAAGCGCCCAAGCCCTGCTTGTTTGCTGCTGCCTGGCGAGCCAGGGCAGCGGTGTCGGATAGGGGCATTATTCCTCCAAAAGTTTTTGGTAAAGCGCCGGGTCGAAAGCACCGGCCGTAGGGGCGGCTACCGTAGCCGCCGCCAATGCGCTGGCCTTCCTTAGCCAGCAAGAAAGTTCGTCTTTGGATTGTGGGAGCTGGCCGGCCTCCTCCATCTGCGAGGCCAGCGAGGCAACTAAAGAATCGCCAGCACCGGTCGGGTTGCCGTGCACCCGCGTGGCGGGCGGCTGGCTGACCTGCATATGCGCGGTAAAAGCAGCCACGCCCTTGGCGCCCAAAGAACACACCACCATCTGGGCCCCCAGTTGCAAAAGCCGGGCCGCCCCCGCGGCCACTTCGCCCGCGCCGGTCGCCGCCGCCAGTTCTGCCTCGTTAGGTTTCAGAAGGTCCGCGCCCGCGTTCGCGGCCTCCAGTAGCAGCGGGCCGGAAGTATCTACAACCACCAGGCTTCCGCCCTCCTTGGCAGCCTCAACTAGCATCCGCAACACTCCCGCGGGGGTGTGGGGTGGAAAGGAGCCGCAGATAGTTACAACTTGGGCGCCCTCGTCCCGCAGCTGGCAAGCCAAGGTCTGCCACAGCGAATCGGGCTGGTCCGCCCCCGCCTCGTTGAAGATCGTGGCGTCACCGTCAGAAGTGATATTTACGGTCTGGCGGGTAGGGGCGGCAGAAGGCACAAACCGTTGCTCTACCGCATCATCTTGCAGCAGGCGGCGAATGCGGTTCCCGTTGGCTCCACCCAGCGGACCGGTAGTCGCGACCCGATGCCCAAGACGGGCTGCCACCCGTGCCACGTTGATTCCCTTGCCGCCAGCGGCAACTGTGGGCGCAACGCGGTAAGAAGACCCCACCTGCAGGTGCTCCACCCGGTAGGTAACGTCGAGGGCGGGATTAGCGGTAAGTGTCAGAATCATCTAATCCACCGCTGGGAAACTAATGGGCAGTGCGCGCCACTGCACGTAGGAATCGAACGAGCGCACTGCAGCCCCCAGAGCCTGACTGTAAGTACCCAAGGTGGCACTGCGCAGAGGAGCTTCGGGGAGCAGCGGCGAGTACGAGCGCAGCTGCTGTGCAATGGGATTGAGCAGCAGAGGACCAGCCCCAGCCATACCCCCACCCACGACTACGGGAATGGGACCAAGCAAATGAATGGCAGCGGCAATGGAGCGCGACAACTCGCCCAGACCAGAACTAATGATGTGCCGCGCCAATTCGTTGCCGCCGCGAGCCAGATCGAAGACCTCGCGCGCCCCCGCATCCTCTGCAATGAGGCGCGGATCCGCCCTCCACATGCGGCGTGCGAAAGCGGAGGCCGAACACACCTTTTCCAACGTGGTGTTCTGGCCGGGCCGATCCGGATCGGGCACCAGGTGTTGCCCGATCTCGCCAGACCACGGGTGGGCGGCCACGGGGTAGCCGTCGATGATCAAGGCTGCGGAAACGCCGGTACCCAGGGCAATGTAGAGGCTATCGGCCTCTGCCGCACCCCACCTGCTTTCCCCAAGAGCGCCCGAACGCACGTCATGCGCTAGCACTACGGGTACCTGCAGGGCAGTGGCGAGGGCGTCGCGCAGCGGGTAATCTTTCCACCCCAAATTGACGGAGTAGACCCCCACCCCGTGTTCCTCGTCAACAATGCCCGGTACTGCCACCGTTACGGTGGGTACCAACTCGGTGACGCCCTCGAGCCCGCTACTTTCAGCGCGCATAGTGGCATACAGATCCGCGAGCGCGTCGATAATGTCCTCCACCTTGCCGGTGCGCGGAGTGGGGCGATTCCACCTGGCTGCGACCTCGCCGGTTTTGCTGGCAAGCACCGCCTTGATGTTGGTGCCGCCGACATCTATCCCGAAGGCGTGCATCAGTGTTGCCCTTCAGCAAGAATCACCGAACGGGTCAGGTTCCGAGGGGTGTCTGGGTTTAGGCCGCGATCCTCGGCGCGGGCGACCGCCAGTCGCTGCGCGAGCACCAGGTGTGCTAGCGGGTGCAGCTCGCTGGTAACCAGTTCTGCGCCGGTCTGGGCCACCTGCTCCGCCAGTCCGGCGGGGAGCTTCCCGAAGGCCCACACCAGCCTGCCGGGTTGGGCGATCGAAATGGGGCCGTGCCGGTACTCCATGGCCGGGTAGGATTCAGCCCAGGACTGCGAGGCTTCCCTGTTCTTCAGGGCTGCTTCGTTTGCTAGGCCAATGGTCCAGCCGGTACCCAGGAACGAGATCTGGTCTGCCTTTACCCATCGCTCGGGAATGTCTAGTTGCAGGGCCTTTTCGCAATCGGCGGCGGCCGCCTGTACGTCCTCGCCAAGAGTAGAGAGCAGCAATAGTAGGGCGGTGGTAGCAAAGCGGGTCTGTACCACCGATTCTTCGTCGGCAAAGGCAAGAGTAATTTCTTCGTCCGCGTAGTCGCTGCCCGGGCCGGGGGTGACCGCGGTGATCAGGACGTTCGGAACGTTCTGTTCGCGCGTCGCCCGCAGCAGATCGACGATTTCGGTAGTGGTACCGGAACGAGAGATGCAGATGACCTTCTGCCAGTCGCCCATGGGGAATTCGGTTGCGGTGTAGGCGAAAGTTGCCTCTCCCGTCTTTAGTTCGCGCATCCGGGCGTATGCCTGCGCCATGAACCATGAGGTGCCGCAGCCAACCACGGCGACGCGCCCCTTCTCAGTGACGAGGGCGGAGGCATCCACCTGCGTAGTTTTCCGCCAGGTTTCCGGCTGTGAATTGATTTCCTGACTGGTTAGCGACATTGCTGCACCTTTCTGATTGAATTTCGACTCAAGGCTAGGGTTTTCGGTCAAAATCGGTCAATGAGTCGGGCTTGTGACGGTGAAAAATAAGGGGTTTAGGCAGAAAAAATCATCGCGAAATAGGCTTCTGGGCGGGGCATATAAGCTTCGATCAGCAAAAGTGAGCAAAATTTCTTGCACAGCTTGAGCGAATGTGACAAGATTTTGCTTGTCCCGGCTAGCAAAGGAGTGGCAGTGGGCAGACAAGACCGACAGTCAAAAATTGTCGACTTAGTGATCGAGCGTGGAAGTGTGCACGTAGACGATATTGTCGCCGCCCTCGGAGTATCTCCAGCTACGGTTCGCCGCGATCTAGATGCCCTGAGCGAGCAGCAACTTATCACCAGGGTACGAGGTGGTGCGAAGGCAAACGCGTCCTCGGGAGAATTGCCCATGCGCTACCGCACTTCGCGGGAATGGGACGAAAAGCAGGCCATTGCTCGGCGCGCGTGCCTGCTCGCAAAACCCGGCTCTGTTGTCTCGTTCAACGGCGGTACCACCACCACAGTGGCGGCCTACGAACTGGGCGTGCGCACGTCCTCGGAAAGAGCCTTTACCGAACGGCCGCTGACAGTGATCACTAACGCCGTAAACATTGCCAACGACCTGACTGTGCGCCCCAACGTGCAACTCGTGGTGATCGGTGGGGTGGCGCGCTCCCGCTCCTACGAACTTGTAGGGTCGCTGGCCAAGGCCGTATTGGAGCGCATCAAAGTGGGACTCTTGTTTTTAGGAGTCACCTCCCTCGATATACAATCAGGTGGCATTTACACAAACAACGAAGCCGAAGCTGTAGTGAATACGGCCTTGGTGGAAGTGGCTCAGAAAGTTGTAGTTTTGGCAGACCACACCAAATTCGGGCAAAGCGCCTTCGCTAACATCTGCTCTTTCGACAAGATCGACCAAGTTATTACCGACGGTGGTACCAGTGCCGATCAGATAGCCGCACTAACACGACACGGAATCGAGGTCACCGTAGCATGAGCACGCGCAAGGCAGTCATTATGGCTCGCGGACTCGGCACTCGCATGCGCGCCGACGACGGCACGAAACTAGAAGACTCCCAGGTAGGGGCCGCATCCGCCGGCACCAAGGGGCTGATCGACGTGGGCCGTCCCTTTTTGGACTACGTTATTTCCGCCCTCGTGAAGGCCGGTATCAAGGAAGTTTGCCTGGTAATAGGGCCAGAACAGCAAGCGTTCCGCGACTACTACGATTCGCTGGCTACCAAGAAGGTCACCATCTCTTACGCCGTACAAGAGAAGCCGCTAGGCACTGCCGACGCGGTGGCCGCCGCCAAAGATTTTCTTACCGAGGGCGCATTGGTGCTCAACTCGGACAACTACTATCCGGTCGGCGCGCTCAAGGCACTGGCGCAAACCGATGGTACTGCCACTGTTGGCTTTGACCGCGACGGGCTAGTAGCTAACTCCAACATTCCTGCCGACCGCATTGCGGCCTTCGCCATCATGGCAACCGAGGACGGCCATCTTCGCGACATCGTGGAAAAGCCGACTGCGCAGCAGCTGCAAGAATTGCCCGGAGCTCCCGTGTCAATGAACTGCTGGCGGTTCACCCCGCAAGTCATTACTGCCTGCGCCAATATTTCGCCCTCGCCCCGCGGGGAATACGAGGTAGTGGATGCGGTTAGATATTTGATTGAGCAGGGCGAACAGGTGACGGTAGTGCCTTCTAAAGAGGGCGTGCTGGACATGTCTTCGCGCCGCGACATTGCGGCGGTCAAAGAAGCCTTGGCAGATGTGTCGGTGAGTCTGTAAATCATGGATCCGGTCCTCTATCCCACAGGCCCCATCACCGGGGCAATCAACATTGCCGCAAAGGTATCTACCCCCGACGCGTTGCCGGGGCCTGTAAACGAAGTGTCCTGGTTTGTGCCCGGGCGTATTGAAGTGCTGGGCAAGCACACGGACTATGCGGGTGGCCGGTCACTGCTTGCGGCAGTAGACCGCGGGATTACGTTTACCGCCAGGCGCATCGACGAGCCGGTGGTGCGCGTGTATTCGTCGGCAGTTGGCGAAAGCGTAGACATTCAGATCAGCGGGGATAGGCCGCCACTGCCGCCGGGGCATTGGGCCGCCTACCCCGAAGCGGTAGTGACCCGCCTAGAAGCAAACTTTCCCGGCTACGTGGTGGGGGCACAAATAGATGTGGACTCCACCCTGCCGTTGGCATCGGGCATGTCTTCTTCCTCGGCAATGGTCATCGGCATCTCCCGCTGCCTCATTGACCTGGGCGGTATTGCTTCGCTGGCGCTCTTCCGCCGGCACATTCGCGACTACGAATCGTTGGCGGGCTACATGGCTTGCATCGAGAACGGAATGACTTTCGGGGATCTAAAAGGCAGACGCGGGGTAGGAACCTTTGGCGGCAGCGAAGACCACACCGCCATGCTGTGCTGCGAACAGGGCAAACTAGCGGAATACTCCTTCTCGCCGGTGCGGCGCCGGGCATTGGTACCCGTGCCCGAAGGGTATGCCTTCGTGGTGGCAGTGTCCGGGGTGCTGGCCGAAAAGACCGGTGCTGCCCGCGACGCTTACAACCGGGTGTCTCTGGCGGTGCGCGAAATTGTGGGGTTGTGGAATTCAGATACCGGCCGTACCGATACCTCGTTGGCCGAGGCAATCGCCTCCTCTGAGCATGCCTTAGACCGCATGCGGGAACTGGTAGGCGAAGACAACTATTTGCGTCGCCGGCTGGACCAGTTCTACGCGGAATCCGAAGAAATTGTGCCGCTGGCGGCCGACGCGCTAGCAGGCGGTCACTTGAAAGATTTTGGTGAACTGGTGGACCGTTCTCAGCAGTTGGCGCAGACAGGCCTAGAGAACCAGGTGCAGCAGACCGTTTTCCTAGCCCGCAGCGCCCGGCAGCTAGGCGCGCAGGCAGCCAGTGCATTCGGGGCTGGTTTCGGGGGCAGCGTCTGGGCCCTTGTCAGGCGCGAGAGTGCTGAAGAATTCGCCAGTAAATGGCTAAAGGAATACCTGCGGGTATTCCCGTATTTGAAAGACCGCGCTGCCACCCACGTGGCGGCGTTTGCCGGACGAGCATATAGAAGGAGCACCAATGGATAGTGGCCGCTTGACCCTACCTATCGAAGAGGGCATGGACAGCCAGATTCGTGAACTGGTAGCCCGCCTAAAACCGGATGCGGTGCGAAATTCTGACGGCACCGCCCTGCCCGCACTAGCGAAGGAGCTAGTCGACAAGGTGTATGCCACCTATTTCCCGTCTAGGGGCGACCACGGCTGGTCGCGGGCGCACCCAGATCAGCGCGTGCACCAGTATTTGATGAGCCGCCGCAAAGTAGCTGGCAGCAATGAAGCGCTCCAGATCGATGTGATGGAGGGGTATTTTGCCCAGCAGTTTGCGCCCGAACTAGAGTGCGACCTGGCTAAGTACTGGCAGGTCATAGACCGTACCACCGGCAGGGAAGTGCCTCCCAGCGGGTGGAGCGTAGCGCCGGCCCCCGCCCGCCCAATTGATCGGGAAGCGGAAGCGGCTAACTCCGGTCCAGAAGACGCAGAATCGGCCTCGGCAATCGTCACCATTGCCAGCCCCGAACTGCTCCACGAATACACGGTAAACTTCCTGGCCCGGCAGATTTGGGATTCGACCCAGATCTACAACTACCTGACCAACGACTGGGCAAGCGATCCCACCCGCAAGAAGGACAAGACTTACGATCCTGCCTACGCCCAGACCTGGCAGTTCATGCAGAAGGCCCTGAAGGAATGGTTGGATGAACACCCCGAAGTAGACGTGGTTCGCTTCACCACCTTCTTCTACCACTTCACCCTGGTCTTCGGTGAAGATGCCCGCGAGAAGTACGTAGACTGGTTCGGCTATTCTGCCGCGGTTTCCGTGCCCGCCCTGCAGGCGTTTGAAAAAGAAAAGGGCTATGCGCTGCGCCCTGAAGACTTTGTGGATGCCGGCTATTACAACTCGCCCTTCCGCCCTCCAAAAGCGCATTTCTTGGACTGGATTGACTTCGTCAGCAAGCAGGTGGCAGACAAGGCAAAGACCCTGGTGAAGACCACTCACGATGCCGGCAGGGAAGCCATGATGTTCCTGGGCGACAACTGGATTGGCACCGAGCCTTACGGGAAGTACTTCCCAGACATCGAATTGGATGCGGTAGTCGGGTCCGTTGGCAACGCCGCGACCTGCCGAATGATCAGTGACATTCCAGGCGTGCGCTACACGGAGGGACGGTTTTTGCCCTATTTCTTCCCAGATGTGTTCAACCCCGAG
Organism: Winkia sp. UMB3158; assembly: GCF_030217145.1. NCBI lineage: Bacteria > Bacillati > Actinomycetota > Actinomycetes > Actinomycetales > Actinomycetaceae > Winkia > Winkia sp. UMB3158. The sequence continues at coordinate 166,211 of NZ_JASONH010000005.1, forward strand.
GGCGATCCGGTGGGCGAAGCCAACGAATCGTGGCTGGGCGCTCGCCGAGCCATCATTCGTAATCCCCTGGATCGCATGGGCTACGGCGGCTACCTCTCACTAGCCATGCAACACCCTGACTTCATCGACCGGGTGGAACAGATTGTTGCAGAATTCCGTTCCCTCCACTCGGTCACCGATGGGCAGCGCCCGCTGAACAGTCCTATCAAGGTGGGAATCGTCAACGCTTGGGGCGCTCTGCGCAGCTGGCAGACCCACATGGTGGCGCACGCCCTGCACTACCGCGAGGCCTACTCCTACGTGGGGGTTATTGAAGCGCTCGCGGGGCTACCTTTTGAGGTGCAGTTCCTCAGTTTCGCCGACGTTGTAGACGGGGCGCTAGAGGGCGTCGACGTGGTAATCAATGCCGGTTCTGCTGGTACTGCTTTCTCGGGTGGTCCGGCATGGGAGGATCCGAAGTTAGTGGTGGCTATGCGCGAGTTCGTGGCGCGCGGGGGCGGCTTCATCGGGGTAGGGGAACCTACTGCGTTGACCGCGGCAGCTGCCGGGCGTACGGGCGCTACTTTCGCCCTCTCCGATGTGCTGGGTGTTGACCGGGAACGCGATTGGTCCTTGTCCACTGACAAGTACCCCAGGCGGGCAGAGGATCACTTTATTACTGCCGATTTGTCTGCCCCCTTTGCTCCCGGCGAGGCAATAAATGGGGTATTCGCTACCACTGGTACCTCGTTAGCTCATACCGAGGGTGGGCTGATCCTAGCAGTCAACCAGTACTTTGCGGGACGCGCAGTCTACGCATCCGGGTTGGCCTATTCGATCCCTAATGCGCGCCTTCTACACCGCGCACTGTACTGGGCGGCTGGAGCCGAAGAGCAGTGGGCCTGCAGCGGCGTAAGCGATAACCCGGCCTTGGAAGTAGCGCATTATCCCAACGGCAAGGTGCTGGTCGCAAACATCAGCAATACTGATCAATCTGGCACATTTTCTACAGTGTCGAAAGAAGCTATAACTGTTCCATCTATGCAGGTCAAATGGGTTAAGTGAGGTTTTTGTGAGACATGTGCGAAACCGGAAGGGAGGGGCGGAAAAGATAAACTAGTTCCGCATATTCCCGCGTATTTTATTCACTTCAATGAAGAGGTTCATAATGAGGAATTTCCGTAAAGCCGGTGCGGGCATCGCTGTGCTCGCGCTTGCGTCCCTATCTCTGGCAGCGTGCTCTTCTGACGCTGACAAGACTAAGAAAGATACCGAGACTTCTAGTTCTTCCGATACTCAGATCCAGTTCATCCACCGCCTGCCCGATGGCGAGGGAATGACCAAGGTCGATGAAATTGTGAAGAAGTGGAACAAGGAAAACCCTGACAAGCAGGTCAAGGCCACCAAGTTCGATGGCAAGGCACAGGAACTGACTAAGAAGCTCGAGACCGACATCAAGGCTGATAACGGTCCGTGCTTGGCTCAGCTGGGCTACTCCGAGGTCCCGGAGATGTACACCAAGGGACTAGTTGAGGACGTTACGAAGCAGGCTGAAGCATACAAGGATAAGTTTGCTGCCGGCCCGTTCTCGCTAATGAGCGTCGACGGCAAGACTGTCGGACTGCCCCAGGATACTGGCCCGCTGGTCTACTACTACAACAAGGCAGAATTCGAAAAGCTTGGCATCGAAGCCCCGAAGAATCTGGATGATTTCAAGGCTGCTGCCAAGAAGGCTGCTGCTGCTGGCAAGTACATTGCCGACTTCCAGCCGGACGAATCCGCCTTCTGGCTGAGCGCTCAGGCTGCCGCCGCTGGAGACAGCTGGTACAAGGTGGAAAACAACAAGTGGGCAGTAAAGACTGACGGCGAGGGGTCGCAGAAGGTTGCCGCGTTCTGGCAGGACTTGCTAGACAGCAAGGCGGTGCTGACCGAAAATCGCTGGGATGACTCCTTCAAGAAGGCACTGGGCGACAAGAAGCTCATTGGCACCATCGGTGCTGCTTGGGAAGCTCCGCTACTGGTCGACGACATGGCTGGAACTGACAACGAGGGCGAATGGGCCGTTACCCAGTTGCCGGACTACGGTCAGGGAGTCAAGTCTGGCCCCGACGGTGGTTCTGGCGTAGCCGTGATGAAGGGCTGCAAGGCACCCGAGGCGGCAGTCGACTTTGCTGGCTGGTTCAACACTCAAATTGAACCGCTCGTGTCTCAGGGTCTAGTAGTGGCCGCCAAGGGCGATGCCAAGACTCCCGAGAAGATCTCCAAGTTCTACGGTGGCCAGGACGTTTTTGCCGAGCTATCTAAGGCCAACGAGGTAATGGCTCAGGACTTCGGTTACATGCCTGGCTTCAGCGGAGTCATGGAAGAAATGAACAAGACCGCAGCTAACACCGCTACTGGCGAGAAGAAGGTTGCTGACGTTTTCAAGACTGCACAGGATGCCTCCGTCAAGTCCTTGCAGGATCAGAAACTGCCGGTAGCTAACTAGCAACATTGATAAGGAATTGAACAAGTGAGTGCAGAAAAAGTCCGCGGCTCCTCTGCAATGCCTAAAGGGCTAGCTAACCGAGGTTCGCGCGCCAGAGAAAGACATGATGCAAGGACCGGGTGGGCGTTCATGGCGCCCTTCTGCCTCCTGTTCATCCTTGTATTCCTAATCCCCATTTGCGTCTCCATCTTCTCGTCCTTCTTCGCGCAAGAAGCGTCGGGAGGAGGCGCATTTGGGGGTGGGGAATCCGTATCTACCTTCGTTGGCCTCGCCAACTACAAGGCCGTCCTCGCCAATACAGAATTCTGGCGGGGGATGGGCAGGGTAATCCTGTACACCTTGTTCCAGGTGCCCGTGATGATCATCTTGGCGCTTATATTCGCGCTATTGCTGGATTCATTCCTAACAAAACACGTAACTATTTACCGGCTTGGCTATTTCTTGCCGTTTGCTATTCCCGGCATCGTAGCAGCAATGATCTGGCTGTACCTGTACACGCCGGAACTCTCGCCAATCGTTTCTGGGCTCTCCTCACTGGGCATCAACGTAAATTTCTTGTCCCGCAACGTCATCTTGGCTTCCATGGCAAACATGACCACGTGGACGTATACGGGCTACAACATGCTGATCTTCTTGGCGGCACTGCAAGCTATCCCCGCGGACCTTTCAGAGGCCGCCCGCATTGACGGAGCCACCGGGTTCCAGATCGTTACCCGCATCAAGATTCCACTGGTGCGCGGGGCAGCACTGCTGGCAGTGCTCCTGTCTATCATCGGTACGATTCAGCTGTTCAACGAGCCTTCCATCATGGCCACCTCCCAAACCTGGATGGGGAAGGCATACACGCCGATGATGATGGCTTACAACACCATGATGGGCAACCTCTCGCCCTCGGGCGATGGGCCGGCCTCGGCAGTATCCATTGTGATGGCGGTGTTCGCAGGCGCCCTCGCCATCGTGTACGCCCTAGTAGATAGGAAGACCGCAAAATGAGCACTCTGACTACCAAAAGCGGAATCAAATATCGGCCTTCGCTAGAGGGCGTGCCCGTCCGCTCGGTCGCGCCAAGTTCGGCGGCAAAGTGGATTACCACGGGGTTGTTGCTTCTCGCGCTGGTGTATTTCCTATTCCCCGTCTACTGGGTGATCATTGCTTCCTCGAAGTCGAACCCTGAACTGGTGGGTTCTTCGGGCGTCTGGTTCGCCTCGGGTTTTGACGGAATCGTGCAGGGGTTCGCCGACAACTACCGGCGGCTGATGAGCTGGACTCACGGCATGTTTTGGCGGTGGGTGCTGAACTCACTTGTGTATTCTACGGTAGCCGGCGTCATCGGCACCCTCATCTCGGTAATGGCAGGGTACGGCCTGGCCAAATTCCGCTTCCCCGGCAAGAACGTGGCTATGGGCGTCATTATGGGCGGGTTGCTGCTGCCAGTAGCGTTGCTGACCATTCCCATGTACATCGTGTTCCAGCACCTGGGACTCACCAACACTATGGCGGCCATTATTATCCCGTCGTGTGTAAGCCCCTTCGGGGTGTTCTTGGGCCGTGTTTACGCCCAGTCCTCGGTGCCTACTGAACTGATCGAGGCCGCCCGTATCGACGGCGCCTCCGAGGCGCGGATTTTCTTCACCATGGTACTTCGACTGCTAGCGCCAGCTATGGTCACCATATTCCTGTTCATTTTCGTGGCCACCTGGAATAACTTCCTGCTGCCTTTGATGATGGTTTCCTCGCAAGAGATCAAACCGGTCACCCTGGGTCTCTACGGCATGATGAGCTACTACAACCCCGAAAAGGGAGCCGTAATGATGGGCGCCCTCCTCGGGGTTGTACCACTGATTATTTTGTTCTTGGGACTGCAGAAGTACTGGCAGTCCGGCCTAGCGGCAGGCTCTGTGAAGGGTTAGTCCTCGCGCCTGCGCAAGAACATCAGCGTCCCTCCTACCAGAACTACAGCGGCGACAGTTGCCAAGGTGGCAGCAAGATTTACGCCGGTGTGGGAAAGGTGGGAGGGCACAGTTCTATTTGCGCCAGAGGCGGACTGGTGCTTTTGCGAAGAACCTTCCGCGGTGGGAGTTTCGGTGCCGGGTTTGTCAGTTGCCGGCTTGTCAGTTGCCGGCTTGTCAGTTGCCGGCTTGTCCGTGGTGGGGGCCGGTTTATCTGCGGAGCGGGCAGTCAGCCACTGCTCGGAGCTGAGCGCGTGGTCTACGATTCGGGTTTCCCCGATGTTGCCGTAAAAGCCGGTATTGAGCTTTCCGTCGTAAATTGACCCTCCAATGAGCCATGCCCCGGCGTTTACCGGGTTGAGGCCGTGCGCGCCGTTGGTTGCGCGCAGTGCCGGAGCGCCGTCGACGTACATGGTTACGGCGTCGATCTTAGGATCATCTACAACTGCAATGTGGTGCCATTGCCCCACGGGAATCTCGCAGGACCAGTTCGAGTGCCCAAGGGAGACGTCCTCGGCATCTGCAAAAGCCCACTGGACCTCTTTCAGGGACGAGATGGCGCCGGCTAGAGGAGGTTCTTCAATGTCGGAATCTTCGCCGAAATTCTTGATGTCAGAACGTTTCCCTTCGCGGGTAACAAACGCCATCCAGTGATTGGCTTCGGAATAGTTCTTGTCGATCTTGATGAATGTTTCGAACGTGTAGCCATCCTTCAGAGCAGCCTTGTTTAGCGGCGCATCCTTAGAGGTGGCGAAGTGGGCAAATTGGCCTTTGCCCTCCGGAGAGAACGCGAGCGAAGAATTTTCAGCCGAATCGGTGGGGGCATCCTGCGAAAGTGTGACGAGGTCGGCCGGGCCTGCTAGCGCCATGTCGTTGCCGTTTCCGCTCAGATCCTTTAGCGCCAGCTTTCCGTCTTGCTTGGCTGGCCGCCAGTGGGCAAGAGTCCCATCCACCTTCGGGTAGTCGGTGGAGGAGGTGGGGGCAGGCTTGGCAATGGTCTCGGCGGGGGTGAAGTTGGCATTTAGCCAGGACCGCAGCTTCGAGGTGGAGGAGGCGACACTGCCCTCGGGAGTGAACTCGGCTCCGAATGCTTCGAAACGTTTCTTGAAATCGATGGGGACGGTGTAGGTGGCTCCCACACTCTTGTCTATCGCGTGGTCGAAGGGGGTAACCTGCTTTTGCGGCTTCTGCACCACCCAGGGGCTGAAGGAAGTGAGCGAGAGCTGATTGTGGGTGAAGTCGAATTCGAACATGGACATCTTGCCATTGCCGCCTTGGTAGGCGCCCTGGAAGTCGACCAGCTGCTCGAACACGTCCAGTCCAGCATCGTTCTTGAGCACGCGGTTGGTGGAGCCGTGGTGGTGACCGTTGATAGTCAGGAAGATTTGCGGGTGGTTACGAATAATCTTGTCCCACAGCTTGTCGCCAAAATCGGTAGCTAAGGGATTGCCTGCACTGTCGACGTTGATGATCTGGTGCGAGGTGATCACCGTGGGAAGTTTCGGGTTCGCGTCAAGAATCTTTCCTGCCCACGCGATCTCGGCATCGTCCGCATGCCAGGGCAGGTTGACTGAGCCCATCTTGACCCCGGCCACGGTAAATTCGTGGAAATTGGATAGTCCCGAGGGCGAAGCCTCCTGGAAGGTAGAGGATTTAGCCTGACGCGAGACCGGGAAATTCCTTTGGTAGCTAGAGAACAGGTCCGAGGGTTTTCCCTGCCATTGCGGGACACAGTCGTGGCAGTCGTGGTTGCCGGGAATGATTGCGTACGGAACGCCTGCATCTTCGAGCTTCTTCTGGGACTTGGACGCCAGGTCCCACTGCCCGTCTACCGTCACCTGATCGACCACGTCCCCAAGGTGCTGGGTGATCGCCAGGTGGTAGTCCTTCTGGTGGTCGATGATCCACTGCACCTGGGAATCGTAGGGGTTGGGCAGGTCGGGGAAGTTCTTCGTGTACATGTCGTTCTGTCCCTCGCCATAACGAGAGTAGAACTGGGTGTCAGGAACAACGGCGATTGAGCCGCGTGCGCCCTCGGACTTATCTAGGTCAATTCCGCCCGTTGCGGATGCCGGCGGTTCCGGGGTTGTATCGGCGCTGGCTGGAAGCGAGAAGCCTACTGCGCCCAAAGAAATGGCGGCTATACCCGCCAGAGTTTTGTGTAATAGTTTCACGCCGCCAAAGCTAGCGGCCTACTATTACCCGCAGTTGACTAATCGGTGAACGACAGGTTTCCAGGCAGGTCTACGTAGACAAAAGAAACTACCTGCAAGCTCAAAAGTACCTGTACACTTGTTAACCGTGGCACAAAAAGAAACGAATGAAGCAGCAGACGTAAAAGTAGATCTTCCTGAGCAGGTGCGTGTTCGTGCGGAAAAGCGTGAGCGCTTGCTTGCTGATGGGCGTAACCCGTATCCAGTGTTGGTGCCGGTTACGGCCACGATTAGCGAGGTCCGTGAGAAGTATGATCTGGCTGCTGGCGAAGAGACTGATGATTTTGTTGGTGTTGCTGGGCGCGTGATGCTTTCGCGTAATACTGGCAAGCTGTGTTTCGTTACTCTGATGGACGGCGAAGGCAACAAGTTGCAGGCTATGTTGTCGGCTCGCGAGATCGGTGCTGATTCATTGAAGAGTTACAAGGCCGACGTTGACTTGGGCGATCACTTGTTTGTGTATGGTCGGGTTATTTCTTCGCGTACTGGCGAGTTGTCGGTTATGGCCATTCCGGGGAGCACTCCTGATGAGCGTACCGGGGTTGTTCCTCCGGCATGGATGCTTACGTGTAAGTCCATTTTGCCCTTGCCGAAGACGTTTGAGGGCAAGGATGGGGCGTCGGTGCTGTCTGAGGAGCAGCGTGTTCGTAGGCGTGAGCTGGATATGATTATGCGGCCTAGGGCGCGTGAGATGGTGCGTCTTCGTGCTCGCGTGGTGAAGTCTTTGCGTGATTACTTTGATGAGCAGGGCTTTATCGAGATGGAAACTCCGATTTTGCAGAACCTGCACGGTGGGGCGGCGGCTCGTCCGTTTACCACTCACATGAATGCTTATGACACGGATCTGTACTTGCGTATTGCGCCTGAGCTGTTCTTGAAGCGGTGCCTGATTGGTGGCATTGAGCGCAACTTCGAAATTAACAGGAATTTCCGTAATGAGGGCGCTGATTCTTCGCACTCGCCTGAATTCACCATGCTTGAGGCCTACGCGGCTTACGGCAACTACGACACTATTGCCCAGTTGACCAAGGAATTGATTCAGAACGCGGCTATTGCGGCTACCGGTTCTACGCTGGTGACTTTGGCTGATGGTACTGAGTATGATCTGGGTGGCGAGTGGAAGGAGATGGATTTGTATTCCACTCTTTCCGAGAAGATTGGCGAGCAGATCACTCCCGAGACTCCGCGTGAGCGGCTGGTTGAGCTGGCTGAAGAGCGTGGGATTGTTGTCGAGGACTACTACGTGCCGGGCAAGCTGGCCGAAATGCTGTGGGAAGAAGAGGTCGGTGACGATCTGTACGAGCCTACTTTCGTGAAGAACTTCCCCGAGGATACTTCTCCGCTGGTCAAGCAGCACCGTTCGCGCAAGGGTGTTGTAGAGAAGTGGGATTTGTACGTGCGTGGTTTTGAGTTGGCTACCGGCTACTCCGAGCTGAACGATCCGGTGGTCCAGCGCGAGCGCTTCGAGAAGCAGTCTTTGGATGCCGCTAATGGTGATCCTGAGGCAATGGAAGTGGACGAAGAGTTCTTGCAGGCTATTGAGCTGGGTATGCCCCCGGCCGGTGGCATGGGTATGGGTATTGACCGCTTGCTCATGGCTATTACCGGTCTTGGTATCCGCGAGACCATCACCTTCCCACTAGTGAAGCGGCAAGGCTAGAACAAGTCTCAGCTGTGGCCCCGCCTTGGCGGGGCCACACACATTTGTGGTGATAGATTTTTTACAGGAAATCGAAGGGGGGGGATCCGTGGCAAATTCGCAGCTCAACGCGTCTCAGAGGGCGCGGGACATAGCCAAGATGGAAGCCGGAGAGATCTTCGACATCCTGGTAATCGGAGGCGGCATAAATGGGGCGGGTATCGCCCTCGAGGCGGCCAGCCGCGGGCTAAGCGTAGCTCTAATCGAAGCCCAAGACTGGGGCCAGGGCACCTCTTCTAGAACAAAGGGGCTGATCCACGGCGGCATCTCGTGGCTAGAGGACCGCGAAGTACACGAAATAGCAAAAGTGGCGGCCGAACGTGGCATTATGCTGCAAACCACGGCGCCACACCTGGTCAAACTCATGCCCTTTATCTGGCCGATCGAATTTGGCATCAAGGATCGCATCCGCCAAATTGGCGTAGCCTTCATCCACGACATGGTGGTCCGCGCTGGCGTGCGGGGAGCCGTGCCGCCGCCGCGCACGTGCGGGGTGAAAGAGGCAGTACGCGCGTTCCCCTCGTTAGCGCGTAGTCCCAGGGCAGGCGCGCTTCGGTTCTTTGACGCCGTCGTAACCGACACCCGACTGGTCATCACCGTGTTGCGCACGGCGAAACGCTACGGTGCCACGGTGGCTTCGCGCGTGCAGGCAACTAAGATATTGCGCGACGCCTCCGGCAAAGTCAACGGGGCAGAGGTTTCTGATCAACTGCGGCCAGGCCACCGCTTCCGCGTACGTGCCCGCCACACCGTTCTGGCAACCGGACCCTGGGTAGCCTCCTCGTCCCTGCAGATGTCACCGGAACTGGCCGACAAGGTGCAGCTGCAAAAAGGAGTCAACATTTCTGTGCCGCGCAGTGCCATCCGCGGCTCTACCGGCGTCTACCTAGCTACGCCCTCGCGCCCAATCACCCTGGTGCCGCGCCGAACCCACTGGATCATCGGCTCCTACTGCCGGCCTTACGACGGCGACAAGTCTCACCCCAAAGTGTTGGAAGAAGACATTGAGGCACTACTAGAGCAGGTCAACTCCTACCTGTCAGTGCCGATCAGCCGGGCCGACGTGGAATCGGCATGGGCAGGCGTTCGCTATCTGATCGTAGACAAGGACCACCCGCAGGGAGCCACCATGCGTTGGCCGTACATTTCCGACGTAGGCTCGGGCATCACGGCAATATTTGGGGGAGCAATGACGCTCTACCGGCTGACGGCCGAACGCACCATCGACCAAATCATGCGCCACCTAGACAAATGGCGGCCATCACGCACCGCCAAGCTGCCGCTGATCGGAGCAGCCGACTACGCCAAGATGTGGAACACCCGCTATTCCGTGGCCGCCACCGCCGGCCTAGACTCCGTACACATCGCCTCTATGCTGAACAGGTACGGTGACGAGGTCGAAGACATGCTGGCGCTAATCAAACAAGAACCGGTGCTGGCCGAAAAGATCCCCGGAGCCCCCGAACGTCTAAAAGTCGAAATTGTGTGGGCACTACGCAGCGAGGGAGCACTCACCCTAACTGACGTCATAGACCGGCGCCTGATGCTGGGCCGGCGCCACCAAGACGCTGGCAAAGAGGCGGCACCAGCCATCGCCGAAGTGGTGGCTAGGGCATGCAAGTGGAGCGAAACAAAAAAGGAAGCCGAACTAGCCGACTTCCTTTCTGCCCACTAAATAATCTTCGTAGGATCAAATTCATCAAGCGGAATAATGTGCAACCTGGGCAACGGCACCTGGAAAGCATGCATGTCATATTCCATATCAATGATCTCGATGCCCTCATCGACAAAATCGTTGAAAGCAATAGACAAGAATTCGCGGAAACACATGATTCCTACTCTCCTGTCAGCATCCAACAAGTCCTCGACCTGAGGCAAGAAATCGATGTCATGAGTGCCAAGAATGACGTCGCCCTCGCCCTGATCCAAAATGGCATCCAAAGTGCGCTGAATACCAATGTCGACCACCTTGTCGTTGGGATTGGTGGAGGACAGCGGCACGGGCGTGTACCCCATCGCAACGAGCGCCTGCACGAACGCCATAGGCAAATGCCCCGAAGAAGCATTCAGGAAAAATAGGGCACGTACTTCGCCGCCCCATCGCTCGCGGGCATATTCCAAAATGCGATCCCACCGGGGACGTTCTTCTGATTCTGGACGATGGCCAAGAACAGACATGCCTAACGTGGCATCAATATTTTCCCCATCAATAACTATGTAAGTTAAATTTTTACCCATGTTTTTAAGGCTACTAGTAGCTCGGGCCATATTCATAGGAAAGAAATCATTTCCCGTGCTCAGTTTCAATTCTTTACCAAAACTGCTTTCGTCATACAGGTAAGCACAATAGGGTAGTTCCTGAAAAACCATCGAAGGGACAAAGATGTCAACTAAGCCGAAACAGGCGGGCCGCCTCGCGCGCGCGGGCGGAACCCTGCTTGCAGCCGGAGCTTTAGCGCTATGGGGCGTGACCCCGGCGCTAGCTGAAGAAGAACCCCAACCAGAACAAAGCAGCCAGGAAAACGCGGCCAGCCAGGCGCAGGCAGAGCAGCCTGCCGAAGATCAGGCCGAGCCAGAACAAGAGGTTGCGGAAGAATCTGCGGAGTCTGCGGCAGAGCCGAGCGCGGATCCGGCCCCCGAGCCCTCAGATAAAAGCGCGACGCAACCAAGGAAAGCTAAAGCAGCGGACTCGTTGACTATCAGCGATGGCGCCCTCACGGTGGAACTGGCTCGCAAGAGCCCGGCCATCTTGAGCTGGCAGGTAGACGGCAAGAGCGCACCTGGTGCCGGTCAGGGGATCGAATCGATTCTGGTTGATGAGCAGGAACAGAAAGTTACCTTCACTCCTGCCAATACCACGTCCTCGAGCGCCACCTGGGACGTGAGCGTAGACAAACTGGACGTCACGATGCAGGCTGTAGCCACCGTAAAGGACGGGACGTTCAAGCTCACGCTTACGAACCTGAAGGACCCGCAGCACAAAATACACCGGGTGCGGATCCCCGCCCTCGGACTGGTGAAAGTAGACCGGGACGGACAGCTCGCCCTGACCCGACTGAGCGTGGATCGGGCGAACAGCGGAGACGTGATCGCCAGTCCGGCCGAACTAAAACGGGGATCGTATAGATCCTGGCTGGTAGTGCCCACCACCAGGGGCATATCTTTCGGCATGGAATCGAACGCGGTTGACGACGCGACCGCCGACTACCCCGACAAGAATCTGGCGACCAACGGGCGGTGGGACACCCACACCGCCACAGAATCCACCATCTACCCAGGCACCTTCACCTGGCGTGGGGCGGCAGCAACCGATGCCATTGGCAATGACGCGGATCCCTGGATTGCAGTAAAGCCAGTAGCGGACGCCAACGAGGACGGCAAGGTTGACTGGCAGGACGGCGCCACCGCTCTGCGAAGCCTGCGGAAGGCTCCAAACGGCGCCGAAGAAGTACCAACCAAGGTGATCCACCCGCATCCCGTTCAACATCGTGTCGCAGGCTACCCACCCGTTCCTGCGCACTCTAGACGACACGAAGCGAATCGCCCTCGCCACTGATGGGCTGGGCCAGCAGCTGCTGCTGAAGGGCTACCAGGCCGAAGGGCACGACAGCGCCCACCCCGACTACGCCGGCCACTACAACGAGCGTGCCGGTGGGCTGAAGGATCTGAAGATCCTAGCCGAGGGCGCCAAACGCTTCAATGCGAACCTGGGGGTGCACGTCAACGTAACCGAATCTTATTCGGAATCCCATAACTTCGGCGAAGACCTATTGAATTGGCCACCACAGGCAGCCTGGGGGTGGATGAACCAGGCTTATACGATCGATTCGGCGAAGGATCTGGGCACCGCGAAGGTACTGGATCGTTTCGCGCAGCTGCGAAAGGAAGCGCCCGAAAATCTGGATTGGCTGTATATCGACGTCTATCGCGACTTCGGATGGGAACCCAACAGGTTGGGCGCCGAACTGCAGAAGCAGGGCTGGAAGGTAGGCTCCGAATGGTCTTACTCCCTGCCCGAAATATCCCTGTGGTCGCACTGGTCTAATGACGAGAACTACGGTGGGCAAAATAATAAGGGCATCGAATCGAAGGTGTTCCGTTTCGTCGAAAACTCCCGGCGCGACACCTTTAACCCCGACCCAATTCTGGGTAACACCAACGTGGTCGAGTTCGAAGGATGGACCGGGCACATCGATTACAACCCGTTTATCACCAACGTGTGGGAACGCAACTTGCCCACCAAGTTCTTGCAGCGCTCTGCTATCCGCACCTGGGAAGACGGCAAGATCACTTTTGAAAATGGCACGGTGGCAACCTCGCCGGTGAAGAAGATCGACGGAAAGACGATTCCGACCAACCGGAAGATCACCTACGACGGCAAAACCGTTTACGAGGACGGCGCCTACCTGCTGCCGTGGACTAACGATCGCCTGTACCACTACAACATCAAGGGCGGTACCACTACCTGGCAGCTGACCGGGGAGTGGGCAAAGGCGTCGAAACTGAAGATGTACCGACTGACCGACATTGGCCGCGAGGCGGTGGGAACTGTGCCCGTGGTAAATGGGCAGGTCACTTTGAAGGCAGACGCAAAGTCGGCCTATGTGCTGGATACTCAGGACCGGCAGGTAGATCCGGCCTGGGGCGAGGGATCCGGTATTGCAGATCCCGGCTTCTTCTCGGCGGGACTGAAACACTACGCCGTTACCGGCGGAGCTAGGGTCGTGCGCACTGATCGAGGCAACTTCCAGGCGGAACTAGGCAAGGACGATTCGTCCATCACTACTACCTTCGAACAGGGCAAACTACCGGCCGGTACCTACAATGCGTCGGCATGGATTCAAATTGATCCGCGGAAGGCCCGCCAGGTGAATCTTGCGGTGACCGGTGCCGGGGTGAAGGCAGCGGGCACTCAGCGAACAGTAAAGGGCGTGCCTACGACCACCCTGAGTTCCACAACGGCGAAGAACTCTACGGCCTCGGATGAAAAACTGGGGACCTACTTCCAGCGGGCGCGCGTCACCTTTACCACTACCGGCGGCAAGGTGAACTTCACTATCGGAGCGAAGGCAGGCGACGCCACGGTTAGCATCGACGATCTGCGGCTCACCTCGTTCACGCCAACCAAGGCACCGAAGAACGCCATTGTTGCCGAAGACTTCGAACACCCGGACGTTGGCTATTGGCCGTTCGTTACCGGCGAGGCCAATGCCGGTGGCGACGCGCGCACCCAATTGGCGGAGCGGCATGCCCCGTACTCCCAGCGCGGCTGGTGGGGTAAGAACGATGCTGGCAACGTTGTCGAGGGCGGAAAGCTGATTGACAACGTCCTCGACGGCAAGTGGTCGTTGCTGTCGCACGAGGAAAACCCGGGATTGATTCTGCGCACTACCACCGCAACTGTTCCCTTCCAGAAGGGACACAAATACCGCATTGGTTTCGACTACCAGGTGGCAAGGCCTGACACCTACAAACTGGTGCTGGGAACGGACGTGCCCGGCGAGCAGACCAAGCGGATCTTCGAGCACAGTTTTGCTCCCACTGACGGGACCAAGCACTTCAGCCATGAAGTGGAAGTTGGCGAGGGCGCATACTGGTTCGGAATCGAAAAAGCTGGCGGCGGTGCACAGTCGGACATGACTATCGACAATGTGCTAGTTGAGGATCTGACGGCTGCAGAGCAGGTTGATCCCGACGAGCCGCAAGGCGGAGATGACGGCCAGGCGGACAAACCCGGTAAGGACGGCCATGATGGGCAGGCCGGACAGCCGGGTAAGGACGGCCATGATGGGCAGACCAGACAGCCGGGTAAGGACGGCCATTATGGGCAGACCGTAGTTGGTAAAGCCGGCCATGCCGGGGCGCTCGCGCATACCGGTGTAGCGGCAACCGCGCTGCTTTCAGTGGCAGGCTTATTGCTCGCGGTGGGAGGCGTACTCCTGCAGCGACGACGCACTAAGTAATCGGTAGTTTCCGCAGTGGCCACCCCTTTCGGGGTGGCCACTTTTTGCCCGCGCCTTCGGAGCCAGGGCAAAAAGTGCCCCGGAGTTTCCTCCGGGGCACTGCTAGCTAGCGGCTTTTACTTCTTGTTTTTCAAAGCGGCGAGGCGAGCGTCGACCTCGCTTTGCTGACCCATCTTTTCTAGCTCTTCGAACTGCGATTCGAAGGAATCCTTCTGCAGTTCGATCTTGCCAGCAGCCTGTGCTTCTTGGCGGCGAATGTTCTCTTCCCACCTGCTGAGTTCAGAGGTCGGATCCATGACGTTGATGGAGCCCATCGCGTCGCGCACCTTGTTCTGTGCCTCCGCGGTCTTCTGGCGGGCGACCAGCTGGTCACGCCTGGACTTTAGCTGGTCCAGCTTCAGTTTCATGTCGTTTAGGCCGGACTTTAGCTTCTCGACTACCTGAGTCTGGGAGGCGATCATCGGGTCGGCGGTCTTGATTTCGTCCTCGAACTGCATCTGCTTGGTCAGGGCCATCTTGGCCAGGTTGTCGAATTTGTCGGCCTGGGCAGTGTCGCCGCCAGCACGCAGTTCGTCGGCCTTGGAAGAGGCAGCTTCCGCCTTGCGACCCCATTCGGCAACGGCCTTAGAGTCTTCTTCGCGGTCGCGCTCGGCCAGGCGCAGGTTTCCTACGGTTTGGGCTACTGCGTTTTCGGCATCAGCGATGGAGTTGGTGTAGTCGCGGATTAGCTGATCTAGCATCTTTTCGGGGTCTTCTGCCCGATCCAGCAGCGCGTTGATGTTGGCCTTTGCCAGCTGAGTGATGCGTCCTAGAATCGATTGTTTTTCAGCCATTTCTTGCCTTTCGTGAATGAAAATTGGTTGGAGGAAATATGGTTAGAACTTGCCGCCGCCGAAGGAGCCACCGAAGCCGCCTCCGCCGCCGAAGCTGCCGCCGCCGAAGCTGCCGCCAAAGCCGCCGTCGGAGGAACCCCAATCAGAGGAGCCCCAGTCTGAAGAGCCCCAGCTGGAGTGGTGCCCGCCCGAGAGTAGGCCGCCCAGTAGGAATGAGCCAATGTCGATCCCGCCGGCACCCTGGTAGTTTCCCATGGCGCCTCGCGGCGTGAAGTTGCGCATCTGGTTGATTACTTCCAGGGCATCCTTGTCGGCTTCAGTAACAAGCGTGAGGGCGGTGGTTATATCTGTGTTTTCCAGTTGGCGGGCGTTTTCGAGTTTGTTCTTGGCTCCCGACACTAGCGAGCGCAGTTGCACGTCTACCATGCCGCGGTTAGGCGAGATCAGGGATTCGGCCTCGGCAATGTGGGACTGCGCGCTCTGCTTGCGGTCCTGGTAGATGCCGGCTTTGCGCTGGTCGCGTTCGTTCTGCTGCCTAATTGGATCCAGTACGTTGTCGAGGGCGTCCTCGGCGGTGCGAATGCGCTCTGCGGCGGCCAGCGGATCGGCTTTGCCTGCGCGTGCCTGCTGCGCAAATTCGATGGCTGCCTTTGCTTCGGCAACTAGCGGTTCGAACAGGGACTGGCCGCGTTTTTGGTTTTCGCGGGCCACGTCGTCCAAGTCGGAGCTGATGGAGCCGATGGCCCTAAGCAGCGACTCGTTGGACTGAGCCAGGTTCTGGCGGGCATTGGTGATGCCCGAAAGGAGGCCGTTCGCTTGGGTGATGGCCCGCCGTGCCAAGTGCAGATGTTCTACCGCGCTGGCCCGATTGTCTTGTGAAAACGCCTTCTTGCCTTCTGCTACGGTTTGCGCCGCGGAATCCAATAGTGCGTTGGCCTGGTCCACGTTGTCGTCAATTGAGGAGAGGTTGACTCCGGGGAAAGACAGGTGCAGGTTCTCTAGTTCTGCCTTGGCCGGCTGCAGGTTCTGCCTGGATTCGCCAATGCGTTTTTCCGCATCCTGCAAGCCTTTGTCGGCCTGCGCCTGGTCGTTGGACAGCTCCTCGAATTCTTGGCGCTTGGCCTGGATGATCTGCAGGGCCGTGTTGGCATGCTGGAGTACCTGGTTTGCCAGCGCGAATTTGTCTTGCAGCTGGCTCGCCTGATTCATCTGGTTGAGCGTGCCGAGTGCCTGGTCGCGTTCCTTGGAGGCACTCTGATATGCCGCCTCGAAGGAGTCGGTGCGGGTGGCGCCGAACTGGGCGCGTGCGAATAGGACGTCCTCTTCAGCTGCGCGCACCGCGTTGTCCGCCTCCAGGGCGACGGAGCCGGCCTGCTGGACTACCTGCTGCATCTGCTCTGGCGAATTGGTGGGTACGCCCTGGCGCTGCCCCGTTACCTGGGAGGGCGACTGCTTGCGTCTGCGCGCCATAACTATCAGTCCGATAACCACCACGCCGAAGCCAAGTAGCACGGGTACGCTGCCCAGTAGCGATAAAAGGCCGCTGCCGCCCAAATGGGAGCTGCCGCCCGGTTCCATGTCTTGCATCTGTTTGGCGGGGCGGATGGCCGCTTCCGCCCAGTTTTCGTTAGACAGTGCCGACACCGCGGCCTGGTCGATGCTGGATTTTTGCGAACTGGACAGCTCCACCTCGTTGCCGAAGCAAAAGCCGTAATCCCGAGTCTTGACCGCGACCACCATTAGGACGTTGCGACCTAGCAGTGAAGACTCGCGCATCGTCTGCTCACACCAGGTATCAGTGGACATGCCCGAGAAGTCGTCGACGAAGACCGCGTTGAAGTTGCCCGCCTTGGAAGATCGGGTAGCCTGAGCAGCTTCCCTGGCCTCAGCTAGCCCCTGCGAGTCCAATACGTTCGCCTTATCCGAAATCATGTCTTCAATAGGGTAGGGCTCCTGCGCGGCAGCCCCAGCCGGGAATGCAAACATGCAGGCGGCGCCAGCCGCTAAGACGGCCGCTGCTTTGCGGAGACGGGAAAAGTGCTTCATAAGCATATTGTTGCAAGTATGTTGCTCTTTCGCTGGCCAAGCCGCGCAATTATTCGCAGCTTGCGAAAAGGTTATGGAAGTGATCAGGCGAATATACTTCCTAGCCCCGCCCTCGGCTATCATTAGATAACGCATAAGAGTACTGAAGGAGTAAAAGTGCCAGCTGGCAAAGTGAAGTGGTTTGACGCCGACCGCGGATTCGGTTTTATCGCGGGCGACGACGGGGCAGAAGTGTTCTTGCACGCCTCGGCTCTTCCCGCCGGTACCACGCATCTGAAGGCGGGTACCAGGGTGGAATACTCTGTTGCAGATGGGCGAAAAGGGCCGCAAGCATTTGGGCTAACAGTCGAGGCCCCAATGCCTTCCCTAGCGAAGCAGGCCCGGCGTAAGCCCTCGGTCATGGTGCCCGTTGTCGAGGACCTGATCAAACTGTTGGATTATTCTTCTACGTCGTTGCGCAAGGGACGCTACCCCGCAAATGGGAAAAAGATCGCGTCGGTACTGCGCGCAGTTGCGGATGATTTTGATGCCTGAAACTGACAAGGTGCTAGCCGGGGCGGTAGAGCTCGCCCGGGAGGCTTTACTGGCAATTGCAAAGCCAGATGAAGTCGGTGAACATCTAGATTTTGTTCTAGATGACGTGCGGCTGGGCACCCATTCCTTTGATTGCCTGAAGGCCGGCTATCGCGGGTGGCGCTGGGTCACTACCCTTGCCCGCGTGCCCCGGGGCCGCAAGGCTACTATTTGCGAGGTCGCGCTGATTCCTGGCCCGGACGCGCTGCTGGCTCCCAAGTGGGTGCCGTGGAAAGAGCGGCTGAAGCCAGGCGACATGCGTCCCGGCGACACGTTGCCCTACCAGGAACAGGACGAGCGCCTAGAACCTGGGTACACGCAGGTAGATCAGGAAAACCGGGACGCCCTCCAGATTGACGAGGTCGGACTGGGGCGCAAGCGGGTGCTCTCCCCTGAGGGGCGTGATCAGGCAGCTAAGCGCTGGTACCGGTCCCGCGAGCACGGTCCGGAACGCGCGCGCAAGAAGAAGGGGGAACAGTGTTCCACCTGCGGTTTTCTGATGAAGTTGCACGGGTCGATGCGCACCATGTTTGGGGTGTGTGCCAATGAATGGTCGCCCTCTGACGGCAGGGTAGTAAGCCTGGATCACGTGTGTGGGGCCCACTCAGAAACTGACGAGGACGTAGCGCCCACTACCGTGCCAAAGAATCAGGCGGCGCTCAGCGACGCCGATCTGGAGGTAACTGCCTCGTAACGTGGCGCGAAGAACATTTATGCAAAAATGGCTTATTTATGCCGTTTTTGGCCCTTATCTACGAAAAGTGTGAGCAAGCAGTTTTCCGCTGCGGGAAAAACTCTGAAAATATTGGTGCGGACTGTTCCCCATTGAATTGGAAGAGACGTGGCATCAAACACTACTGCAGCTGCGAACCGCAGCGGGCTTGATAAGTTCTTTCACATTAGTGAGCGTGGCTCTACAGTTGGGCGCGAATTCCGCGGAGGTCTAGTTACCTTCTTCGCGATGGCCTACATTCTTGTAGTCAACGCCAATCTTTTAGGGGGAGTCGATTCGTCGATTCCTCCTACTTCTATTGCGGCAGGCACAGCTTTGGTGGCTGGCCTCATGTCCATTCTTATGGGCGTTGTCGCAAACTACCCATTGGCGCTTGCTGCGGGCATGGGCCTAAACGCGATGGTGGCATTCACCTTGTGCGGTGCTATGGGACTCAGCTACGCCGAAGCAATGGGATTGATTTTCTGGGAGGGCGCAGCGATCACTCTGCTGGTTCTTACCGGGTTGCGCGAGGCCGTATTTAGGGCAGTTCCCGCCGAATTGAAGACTGCTATTTCTGTGGGCATCGGCCTGTTTATTGCTTTCGTTGGCCTGCTCAATGCTGGCGTCATCCGCCCTGGCGGGACTCCGGTACAGCTGGGTATTGACGGCTCCCTTGCGGGCTGGCCTGCATTCATCTTCGTGGTTGGCTTGCTCCTGATCGTCATCTTGTACGTGAAGAAAGTTCGCGGTGCGATCCTGATCGGTATCGTCGGTGCCACCACTTTGTCGGTAATTGTGCAGGCAATTGCGCACGTTCCGGCCATGCATGACGAAACTGGCAAGGTAGCTCACCCAACCGGGTGGGGGCTTAATGCTCCGAACCTGACTGGTTCGCCCATCCGCCTTCCCGATTTTGCCACCCTGGGCCAGATCGATTTCTTTGGCGCATTCTCCAAGCTGGGCCCAATAGCCGCAGTGCTGATCATCTTCTCGCTACTGCTCGCCGACTTCTTTGACACCATGGGCACCATGGTTGCGATCGGTGCCGAGGGCGACCTGCTTGACGAGAACGGCATCCCGCCGCACTCGGACCGAATCTTGCTGGTTGACTCCATTGCTGCCGCCGTCGGTGGCCTGGCGGGCACGTCCTCGAACACTTCGTACGTGGAATCTTCCGCAGGCGTTGGCGAGGGCGCACGTACTGGGCTGGCTACCGTGTTTACTGGTGCTTTCTTCTTGCTGTCGGTATTCTTCTCCCCGCTGGTCGAGGTCGTACCGTCTGAAGCTGCTTCGACCGCGCTGGTCTTCGTTGGTTTCTTGATGATGCAGCAGGTGCTGGACATCGATTGGAAGGATCCCGAGATTGCAATCCCGGCGTTCCTGACTGTGGCCATGATGCCCTTCGCCTACTCGATCACGGTGGGCATCGGTGCGGGCGTTATCGTCTGGACCATCATCAAGCTGGCCCGCGGCAAGGCGCGCGAAATTCACCCGCTGATGGCGCTAGTCGCAATCTTGTTCGTGTTCTACTTTGTGCTCGGCCCCATCAAGGCGCTGTTTGCCTGAGTAAATAACTCTTGGAGCTGCCCAAGCCACTAGCTGGCTTGGGCAGTTCTTTTTCTCCTTATATAGGGGGGACAGGTAGCGGCAGATATGTAGGGGCCAGGTTGAGGCAGAAGGCGGACGCGGATCCCTCGAATAATTTTCATTCCCCGTGCGGCCTGCAAATTTGTATGAAGTGAGCGAAGATGAATGTATGGGAAGAACCTTTGCGTCACTGAAGTTTAGAAGCTATCGGCTCTGGTTCATAGCGTCTGTGTTTGCCAATGTTGGTACCTGGATGCAGCGGGTGGCCCAAGATTGGGTGGTTCTTACTGAGCTGACAGATAACTCTGGTTTTGCGGTGGGGGTAACCACCGCCCTGCAGTTCTTGCCCATGCTGCTGTTCGGCGCCGCAGCGGGAGTGCTGGCGGATCGAATGGATAAGCGCAAGCTGTTAATTTTTACGCAGTCCGCAATGGGGATCCTGGCGATTGTGATGGCAGTGCTGCTACTTACCAACACTGCAGCGCTGTGGCACCTGTACGTGTTTGCGTTCCTTACTGGCTGCGTGGCAGCAGCTGATACGCCCGTGCGGCTGGTCTATATTTCTTCTCTAGTGCCCCCAAAAATGTTGCCCAATGCAGTGGGGCTCAATTCGACCTCATTTAATATGGCCAGGCTAGTGGGGCCAGCCGTTGCCGGTGTCGCGGTGGCCGCGGTCGGGCCGGGCTGGGTGTTTCTGCTGAACGCACTTACTTTTGCCGGCCCGGTGTTCGTCATGTTCCTGATCAAAGAGACTTACGAATCGGCGCCAGCCAAAAAGCCCGAGCGCAAGGGCATGTTTATGCAGGGCTTCCGCTACATCAAGCGGCGTAGCGACATCATAGTGATCATGTGCATTGCCGGCGTCGTGTCCGCCTTCGGCCTCAATTTCCAGATGACTACCGCGGTCATGGCCCGCGTCCAGTTCCATCGCGGTCCGGAGGCGTACGGGCTGCTCACTTCTGCCATGGCGGTGGGTACCTTGGCGGGAGCTTTGCTTGCGGCGCGCCGCAGGTACCCCAGGGTGCGGATCGTAGTCCTCGCCGCCCTCGCCTTTGGGGTGGCCTCGGGAGCGGCAGCGCTAGCACCCGGGTACTGGACCTTTGCGTTGCTGCTGATCCCTACCGGGCTTGCCACGCTAACCATGCTCACTACGGCGAACGCGGCAATTCAGATGTATACCCATCCCTCCATGCGAGGGCGGGTCATCTCTATTTACCAGACCGTCAACATGGGAGCCACCCCCATAGGGGCGCCGATCGTCGGGTGGGTTGCTGAAGCCTGGGGGCCGCGCTGGTCGATTGGCATAGGTTCTATCGCAGCGGTGATTATCGCCCTCGTCATGGGCGTTTGGGCGTGGCGCAAGTGGCAGGTAGAGGTGCAGGTGCAACGGTATCGCCCGTTCCTCACCAGCTACGGGCCACGCGAACGCGCCGAGGACGACTAGAGGTGCGCGCCAATCCAATCTAGACATTCAAGGAGCGCGCACACGTCCGCTTCGCTGACTGCGGGGTAGGTGCCTATGCGCAGCTGGTTGCGCCCCAAGGCGCGGTAGGAGTCGATGTCGACAATGCCCGCGCGGCGACAGACGCTACTAATGGCCTTTGCGTCCAGTCCTTCTATATCTATTGTGGCAACTACCGGGGAACGCAGTGCAGGTACCTTGACGAAGGGAGTGGCGAAGTCGGAAGACTCTGCCCATTCGTAGATCAGTTGTGCCTTGCGGGCGCACGCAGCTGCCACTTTCTGTGGCCCACCGGCATCTATCAGCGCGTCCAGTTCTTCCGAGAGCAGGATCAGCGTGGCCAGTGCGGGGGTGTTCACGGTCTGTTGGGCGGCAGACTTTTCTACTGCCAGCGCCAGGTTCAACACGTCGGGCATCCACCGGCGCTGATCGCTTGCCAACTCGTGGGCTCTTTCGACTGCCGCCGGAGAGAGGAAGGCAAACCAGAGGCCCCCGTCGGAGGCAAACACCTTCTGCGGCGAAAAGTAGTACGCGTCGGGGAGCGTACTAAGAGGAAGCGCTCCCGCGATGGAGGTGGCGTCCACAAGCCGCAAGCCTCCTGCAGTGGGGACCTGCAACGGACTGACAACCCCCGTGGAAGTTTCGTGATGCACCCAGGCGTAGGCGTCGACCTCGGCGTTGGGACGCACCATTGCTAAAGACCCGGGGGCCGCCTTGTATATAACCGGATCGCGCAAATGCGGAGCGGCAGCGGTATGCGCAGCAAATTTTTGTCCGAACGCTCCAAACACCGCGTGAGCACTGCGGCGCCGCACCAGGGAAGTGGTGGCTACAGCCCAAAAAGTGGAGGCGCCTCCGTTGCCTAGCACTACCGCGTATTCCTTGGGTAGGCCGAAGTAGTCGCGGAACCTCTCTTGGATGGAACCCACCAGCGCTCGCACCGGTTGCTGCCTATGGGAGGTACCCATCAGGGGCGAGGCCGCCACCTGCTGTAGATGCGAGGGCGGAATCTTTGTTGGGCCACAGCCGAACCGGCCGTCGCTGGGCAGTAGGGATTTTGGTAGTTGCAGTTCCTCCATAAACTAACCCTAGCGATCTCGCCCGGCTAGAACTAGGTAGTCTGGATAGAATTAACGGCAACTTGCGCGATAAGGAGGAGCACGTGGGCAATCTGATCGATACCACGGAGATGTATCTGAAGACTATCTTCGAGATGGAAGAAGATGGCATCCCTCCTCTGCGTGCCAGAATCGTTGAAAGATTGGGCCAATCTGGGCCTACCGTGTCGCAAACTGTGGCGCGGATGGAACGCGACAAGCTAGTTTTTGTCGGTGAAGATCGTATTATTCAGCTTTCAAAGGAGGGGCGTTCGCGGGCGATAGAGGTAATAAGAAAACACCGCCTTGTTGAATGCCTGCTTGTTGGCCCCCTAAAACTGCCATGGGCCGAGGCACATGAAGAGGCCTGTAGGTGGGAGCATGTCCTGTCCAAGAAAGTAGAGGAGCGGCTGGCGGATGTGATGGGGGATCCCGCGGTGGATCCGTACGGGAACCCGATCCCCGGTCACAAGCCTGTGGCTGAACGGCACGAGGTAGCTGCCTCAGAGCTTGAACTGGACGGCAACAAAGAGGTGCAGATCACTCGTTTCGGGGAGCCGCTACAGGCAGAGCCAGGCGTTTTAGGGCAATTGCAACAATTTTCCATACAGGTGGGCACAACTGTAACAATTTTGGTCGAGGGCGACGTCGCCCGCCTGAAATCTGCCTCCACCAGGGGGGATGTGCGTTTCGATGCCTCCTTGCTGGCCCACCTGTTCGTAGCCATAAATTAATATTCGCGTGATCTGTCCCGCGTTTCTGTAATAAAAACGTGACAAACCGTTATCTTCCGGTTATGCTTTTTCTCGACAGATCTTCAGATCGCGTTTTTGCGAGTCCTCAAACTTGCCTCGCAGAAGCGGAAATCAATGAGCAAACGGTGCGAGTGCCAGTAGTTGGTGAGGAGCTAATGGGAGTCATCTTGGCTAAGAAGTCCGCTGGTCGGCATCGCGCAGCTTGCCGCCCCTCGACACCTCTGACCGAACTCGGCAATTCTCTTGCCGCACCTGCTACTCGTCGTCGCGCAGGCGCCGTCGTAGGTACTTCTATCGCCCTCTCCGGCGTCGTGGTAGTGCCGGCCCTAGCAGGCACCGTCGGCCACCAGGCGCCAGCTAAAGGGGTCAACGTTGCGAGCGTAGCGAAGACTCTAAAGAGCAGCGTTGCCAAGAACGGCTCGGTCAAGGCCACCATCAAGTCTTGGGACGATTCCAGCACCAAGACCAAGGCTGCTTACTCCGAGGCTAAGACTTCCAAGACGCAGGGCCAGAACCGTGCAGCGGTTGCTTCCAGCACCCAGCAGGATGGGGATACCACTGAGGCGTCCTCCACTCAGCAGCTCGGCCACTCTGACGCTACCGGCAACGCGATCGTTGACATTGCGATGCGCTACCTGGGCATGCCCTACGTTTTTGGTGCTGCTGGCCCGGATGCTTTCGATTGCTCCGGCTTCACCATGGTTGTGTACGGCCAGTTCGGTATTTCTCTGCCGCACCAGTCTGAAGGTCAGGCAGCTGCTATGGGCTCCTACGAGGTCTCCGCAGCCGAGGCTCAGCCCGGCGATCTAATGTGGACCCCCGGCCACGTCGGCATCTATCTAGGCAATGGCAAGATGATCCACGCCGCTACACCCGCAACTGGCGTTGTCATCGGTGATGTATACACTTCCTTCCACTACTACCGGATGGCTCGTTAACAAAAACTTTTAGATAGAACGCGCCCCTTTTTGCTCGGGGGCGCGTTTTTTATGTCTGCGAGGGCGGTAGTTTATCGATATTTTGCCTGCTAGAGGGGTTTATGTGAGAAGTGGCGTACGTAAATTTGTCCCACTAGGCGTGCTAATAGTGCACAATAGGGAGTAGGTAATACCTTTTGGGAGGTTCCTATGTCTGGTAAAGCAATCCTGGTTGGTGTAGATGGTTCGAAGGAGAGCCTGCAAGCTGTCGAGTGGGCGGCTGACCGAGCCAGTCGTACCGGCAGTGAGCTCACGATTGTTTGCGCCTATGCGCTCCCTTCCTTTACCGCCGCTTCTTTGGGCGGTGGCTATGCCGCTCTAGATGACGAGACGATCAAGGCCTCCGCGCAGGCAGTTGTTGATGAGGCCGCGCAGGCGGCTAAGCGGGATGGGCTTACTGTTAATACTGTTCTTGAGCCGGGTGATCCGGCTGGCGTACTGATCGACCTTTCCGAGGACTACCAGATGGTAGTTGTGGGTACCAGGGGAGGCGGGGGCTTCGCCGACAGGCTGTTGGGGACCGTCTCTTCGGCTCTGCCCGCGCACGCATCTTGTCCGGTAGTGGTAGTGCCTCGTCACCATTCCGGCCCCGCTTTCACTCCCGCTAAGCGCATCGTCGTCGGTGTGGATGGTTCTTCTGCGGCAAGCCCGTCGCTGCGGTACGCCGTGAAGGAAGCAAAGGCGTGGGGCGCAGAGCTCACAGTAGTTTCTGCTGTGCCGCTTGCTACTTCGTCCTCGACCATGGGCTGGTTCCCAGCGTCTGTGGATCGCGATGCAGTCATCGAGGACACGCGCCAGCGCCTAACTGAACTGGTGCAGAATGTCCAGGACAGGGACGGGGTAACTATTCGTCGCCATGCGCTAGATGGAAACGCGGCGGCATTGCTCACGGAGTTCTCTACTGCGGTTGACCTGGTAGTGGTCGGTAGTCGCGGCAAGGGCGGCTTTGCGGGGTTGTTGCTTGGGTCTACCTCCCAGGCGGTGTTGGGGCACTCGCAGTGCCCGGTCATGGTGGTACCCACCCGTAGCCGAGACGAGGGCGACGCGGTGGCACCGAAGTGGGATAGGTAGAGTTTTCGCTTACATTTTTTGTGAAGGCCGACTAGGCATTTAGCTAGTCGGCCTTCATGCTGGTAACCTTATGGCGTTGCCCTCGTAGCTCAGGGGATAGAGCACCGCTCTCCTAAAGCGGGTGTCGGACGTTCGAATCGTCTCGGGGGCACTTTTTCTTGCCTACGCCTCTTTGGCTGTACCTAGGCGGGACCAGGCCAGTTCGGCTAGTACCTTGGCGGTGTCCGCTACCGCGTAATCAGCAAAGTTGGCTTTTGCTGAATGGTTGAACTGGGCCTTATTTTCGTCTGTTCCTTCGGGGACCGCGGACACGCCAATGAAGCAGCCGGGGATCTTTTCGAGGACGTAGGCGAAGTCTTCAGAGGCGGCCATTGCGTGCGACTGGGGCATCCACCGTTCTTTGAATTTCACTGCCAGGGTGTTGGCTACGAACTGGTATTCGGCGGCGTCGTTGAAGGTCACTGGGGTGATCTGGTCCAGTACGCACTTCGCTTCCACGTTATTTGCTTGGGCTAGGGAGTGGATTAGTTCTTGGATCCGCGCCTGCAGGCGGATGCGGGTTTGCGGGTTCACGGAGCGCATGGTGAAGTCCATTTTGGCTTCGCCCGGGATGATGTTTTCGGTGGATCCGGCATGGATCTGCCCGCAGGTCACAACGACCGGGTCGAAAGCATCGAATTCGCGGGCTACGGTCACCTGTATTTCGCTGAGGATTTGGGCGCACGCCATGATTGGGTCGTGAGTTTCGTGGGGCGCACTGCCGTGGCCGCCGCGACCTTTTATGGTTACGTAGAGGTTATCCGAGGACGCCATGGCTCCGGTCGGCCTAGAGAAGATGGTCTTTGCCGGGTAGCGGGCCGCCCACACGTGGCAGGCATAGGCGTGATCTGGGGTGCGCCCGGCTGCTTCTAGCAGCCCCTCGGCGATCATTTTGTCTCCGCCGTGGTGGGCCTCTTCGCCGGGTTGGAACATGAAGAGGACGTCGCCAGCAAGGTGCTCCCTTACGTGATGCAGGGCGCGCATGGCTCCTACTAGTCCGGCCATGTGCAGGTCGTGCCCGCAGGCGTGCATGTTTCCGTTCTTTGAGGCCCACGGCAGTTTTGTGGCTTCCTTTACGGGAAGGCCGTCCATGTCTGCGCGCAGTAGCACTAGGGGACGGTTTTCGCCGGCTGCGCCGCCTCGGAGGATTGCCATGTAGCCGGTAGAAGATTTGGCGGCTACAACCTCAAGGCCTAAGGAGTCAATCTCGCTGCGGATGCGCCGTGCCGTATTTGGCAGATCCAGTCCTACTTCGGGCATCTGGTGTAGTTCGTGGCGAAGTGCAATCAGCTGTGGGGTAATCCGATCGATTTCGGTGTCGATCAATGCGGACATTGGGACTCCTTAGAGTTGGCTGTAGGCCCAATTATGCCTGCCTCCTTGCCCGCTCCTCAAAGGGTGCCGGCTAGCGGGATGGACTGTCCCGCTAGTGTGTCAGATCGCCCGCTCCGTCATTGCGTTCGTTGATCCACAGCATTGCGACTGCGGCGATGGCCAGGAATATTGCGGCGAAACGCATTGCGTTGGCGGGAGTGGCGTTTAGGAAGTGGGTGTAGATCGCACCGAAGGTCAGCGTCTGTAGTAGCTGAGGGATAACGATCATCATGTTGATGATGCCCATGTACACGCCGTAGCGCTCCTTGGGGATCATGCGTACCGCCATAATGTAGGGCACGCCCATGATGGATGCCCAGGCAATGCCTAGACCAATAATGGGTACCAGCAGCATTCCCTTCGTGGTCATGGATGGGAATACGAACAGCCCCACGGCGGCCACTAGCAGGCAGGAACAGTGCACGGCTTTGGGGCCAATCTTGTGCGCTAGGGATACGAGGCCGAAAGCGGTGCAGAAGGTGACGATGTTATAGGTGCCGTTGATGACGCCGGTCCAAGCGGTTGCTTCTCCGAAGGCTTGGCTTGCCGGGTCATGAGTACCCCAGACGGCATCCGAAGCGGTGGCCGCTACGAATTGCCAGTAGACATTCATGGCGAACCATTGGAACAGGTAGACGAGGGCGAGCTTACGCAACCCCACCGGCATGTCTTTGATTGCCCCCCAAATCTCCTTCAAGGCCCCACCGAAGCCTTTCTTTTCTGCGCGCAGGCGTTCCAGTTCGCCCTCGGTAGGGGGAATTTCTTTGGTGGAAAGAACGGTAACTAGAACGGATCCGATGGAGCAGACGGCTCCGAGCATGAAGGAGCCGACTACCCAGTAGGGGATCCCTGCTGCGGTGGAGGAGGTGATTAGTTGCTGGAAGACCCATAGGGATAGGTTTGCCAGCGTGATGCCTAGTCCGGTGAAGAAGGATTGGGTGAGGAAGCCCTTGGCCAATTGGTTTTCGGGGAGCTTGTCGGCGATGAAAGCACGGAAGGGCTCCATGGCGGTGTTGTTAGAGGCATCTAGTAGCCAGAGCAGGAGCACTGCCATCCACACGGCCGAGACGAAGGGGAACAAGAACAGGCAGACTGAGCAGCCGATGGCGCCTACCAGGAAGAATGGCTTCCGACGACCCCATTTCGGGGACCAGGTGCGGTCTGACAGTGCGCCTATCATTGGCTGAATGAACAGCCCGGTGATCGGGCCGGCCATGTTTAGGATCGGCAGGGTTGCCGGGTCGGCACCCAGAAACTGGTACACCGGGTTTACAGCGGTTTGCTGCATACCGAAGGAATATTGGATGCCGAAGAAGCCGAAGTTCATCAGCATGATCTGCAGGGTTGACAGGTGTGGTTTAGTCTCTTCCGGTTTGGAAGGTGTCGGGGCGCTCACTATTGCTCCTTCGCGAAAAGACAATGGCGTTTAAACACTAGTGGTTTATGTCCGGTAGTACCCGGCAAACCCTGTTTTACTTTTGCCGGGGCGCAACTTGTCCTAACCTGTAAGCACTAGTGCTTTGGAGGCGTTTTGATTCCACCACATCCAGATGATTCTTTTACTCTGTCCCAGCCGAAGTATTCCGATTCGACTCAGTTAATTACGTACGCCAATAGGTTCGGGAAAGATCTTTCTGAACTAGCCTCTTTGATGACTGAGCTTCGCGACGCATTCGACGGGGTACATATTCTGCCTTTCTTTACTCCTTTCGATGGGGCGGATGCGGGCTTTGATCCCTCCGATCACACCAGTGTCGATCCGCGGCTTGGTTCCTGGGATGACGTAAAGAAGATTTCGCAGGATTTTTCGGTCATGGCAGACATGATCGTCAACCATATGTCTTATAAGTCCGCCCAGTTCCAGGACGTTGTAGAGAAGGGGCAGGGTTCGCCTTATGCGGACATGTTCTTGACTCTGTCCTCGGTGTTCCCGGAAGGGGCTAGCGAACAGGATTTGGCAGCGATTTATCGTCCTCGCCCCGGGCTGCCTTTCACCCACTACAAGTGGGGGGAGCAGACACGGCTTGTGTGGACTACGTTTACGCCCCAGCAGATCGACGTGGATATGCGTTCCGAGGGCGGGCGCCGTTACATTGCCTCGATCCTTTCCGCTATGGCTGCTGGCGGAGTCAGCCAGGTGCGCCTGGACGCGGTGGGGTATTCGGTGAAGACCGCTGGAAGCAGCTGTTTTATGACTCCGCAGACTTACGAGTTCATCGGCGAACTCACCGAGCAGGCACGTGCCCTAGGCATGAGTGTTTTAGTCGAGATCCATTCGCATTACAAGAACCAGATTCAGGTGGCACAGAAGGTAGATAGTGTCTATGACTTTGCGCTGCCGCCGCTGGTGTTGCACGCCCTCTACACGGGGCAGGTGGGGCCGCTGACTAAGTGGCTGAAGGTTCGTCCCACGAACGCGATTACGGTCTTGGATACTCACGATGGAATTGGCATTGTCGACGTGGGGCCTGATCAGCAGAGCGGGGAAGCCGGGCTGCTTTCGGCTGAGGCAGTGGACGGCCTTGTCGAAGGCATCCACGAGGCTTCCAAGGGGGCGTCCAGGAAGGCCACTGGCTGGAACGCTTCCAATCTGGATATTTACCAGGTGAACTGCACTTTCTTCGATGCTTGTGGGGCAGACGAGGACGCGTACTTTTTGGCGAGGGCGGTGCAGGCCTTCACTCCCGGCGTCTGCCAGGTCTACTACGCGGGGCTGCTTGCGGCCCCCTGCGATCTGGAACTGCTGGCGCAAACGGGCGTTGGCCGCGACATAAACCGGCCGTACTATAGTGCCGCCCAGGTTCGCGAGGAATTGCGCTCCCCTGTAGTGCGCCGAATTCTGGGTTTGCTGCAGCTGCGCAAGTCCCACCCCGCCTTCAAGGGGAAGTGCCAGGTGCGCTCCTATGAGCAGGATTCCCGTCTGGTACTAACTTGGGAAAACAAGGATGACTGGGCAGAACTGGTAGCCGACTTTGCCGAGAAGAAGGCAGAAGTTACCTACAACTGACCTAGTGGGGAGCTTTGTCCTGCAAATAGGTTAAAATGGCGCGCACCCTGCGATTTTCCTGATCGGGGGTGAGCCCCATCTTGGCGAAAATATTCGCCACATGTTTGCCCACCGCGGCCCCGGACACGAAGAGTGATTCGGCGATCTGCGAATTGGATTTCCCCTGCGCCATTAGGGCCAGGACCTCCAACTCGCGCTCGGTCAGCTGGTCTATGCCAGTCGAAGACACCATTGCCCCAGCCACCTGCGGGTCTATCACTACCGCACCGCGGCCCACAGCGCGCAGGGTAGAAATGAAATCAGCAACGTGGCCCACCGAGTCTTTCAGTAGGTATCCGGTACCCGTGCCCGGCTGGGTCATGTCCAGTACCGCCCTGGCATATGCGGGGGCGACATACTGGCTGCAGATCAAAATGGCGAGGCGCGGGTGAGCGGCACGGATCTTTTGCGCGGCTTCCAGGCCGTCCTCTGCCATATTCGGGGGCATGCGCACGTCAGTGACCACCAGGTCGGGAGCATTGTCCTCGGAAAACAGGGCATCTACCAGCACCGGCAGAGTCTGCGCATTATCCGTTTGCCCCACGATCTGGAAGCCTTGCCGTTCCAGCATGCCCGCCAAAGATTCCCGCAGCAGGCCGGAGTCGTCAGCTAATACCAATTTCATTGTTTCTCCAGTTTTATAGCGCTTTCGCCAGCAAAGAGCAGTAGTGGGATCGAGCCGATCACCTGGGTGGGACCGCCCAACGGGGAAGAGATGGTTAGGGAGCCGCCGAAGGCTGCCAGCCGTTCTTGAATGCCGGCCAAGCCGTGCCCCTCAAGGAGCGTGGCTCCGCCCGGACCGTCATCCTGCACAGAAATACGTAACTGCTCTCCTACCGTTATCAACACGTTCACCGGAGCTTCTGCCGCATACTTGGTGGCATTGGTGATCGCCTCGGTGGTGAAAAAGTAGGCGCAGGCCAATACGCCCTCGGGAAGTGGGGGAACAGGGGCGGGGCAGCGGATTGTGATCGGGATAGCGCTGTGGCGCACTACGTCCTCGAGAGCGGCTACGAGCCCCTTATCTTCCAGCACTTGCGGGTGGATCCCACGCACGGTAGTTCGCAGTTGTGCCAGTGCGGTATCCAAATTCTCGTGAGTCTTCGCAAGCAAGTCGGCCAGCTGCGGATTTTCTTGCAAGCTTGGATCCAACTCGGCTTCCCCCAAGGTGAGTGCGGCGGCCACCAAGTACTGCTGCGCCCCATCGTGCAGATCGCGTTCAATGCGGCGACGCTCCACCTCGTACGCGTCGACAATAGCCCGGCGCGACTTGGCAAGGCGGCGCACCTCTTCTGCCGCCTCACGACGCTCCTGCCATCTGGAAAATAACCTCACGTGCCTATCCTAACGATAGGCATCCGGCGGCCCCGCGAGTCCGCCCGGTAAGGTGAACAAAGTAGGGCAGGCCCTACCACACTATTCAGGCGGCGCATATTCCAAGTCGCCGCAGCAATTAGTGGAATGGAGCTATGAAGAAAACAATCCTGGCAGCGCGAAACATCAGCAAGTCTTTTGGCAAAGTGCGCGCCTTAGCCGACGTGTCCTTGCAGCTTCGCGCGGGCGAGGCGCTCGCGGTCATGGGCCCGTCCGGTTCTGGCAAGTCCACTCTGCTGCATTGTCTTTCGGGCGTCCTGACCCCGGATACAGGAAGCATTGTCTTTGAGGGCGAAGAGCTCTCTACCATGTCCGATGCAGCTAGGTCGGCGGTGCGATTAGGCTCGTTCGGGTTCGTGTTCCAAGATGGGGCGCTGTTACCGGAACTGCCGGCGCGTGACAACGTGGCGTTACCGTTGCAGTTGCGTGGAATGAAGAGGGCCCAGGCGCTGCGGGTGGCTACCGATGCGATGGCCAGGCTTGGGATTGCAGACAAAGCCAATGTGCTGCCTGGAGACATGTCAGGTGGTCAGGCCCAACGCGTAGCTATTGCCCGTGCCATTGTGACGAATCCGGCGATCATGTTTGCCGACGAGCCTACCGGTGCGCTTGATCAGCCGACATCACACGAGGTGATGCAAGTACTTACGGCTCTAGCGCGTATTTTCGATACGGCTCTGGTAATAGTTACCCACGATCTGAACGTTGCTTCCTGGTGTAATCGGGTGGTGGAAATTCGTGACGGGCTGGTTCATTCTGAACAGCTGATCGGGGGAAAAGATGCCTGAGCGTGCCTTGCAGGCGAAAAACCTGCTCTCGACTACCGCGCAAATAGCTAGGCACCGATTCGGGGCGGCCAGCGGTGAGGGGCCGCTGGTGCTAGCTTCTGTAGGGGCATTTACGGTGGTGTCGGCCATTACCTACCTGGTTGCCACCGGCACCTACATGTTCTGGCGTAGATTCGTTCACCCGGTGAGTGCGCTGGCAGACTGGACGTTGGGCAAGTCGACTGCAGGGTTCTACTTTCTTCTGGCATTGCTGGCGTTAGCCCTACTCATCGGCCCTCTGACTACGCTTGCTAGTTCTGCCTCTTTACTGGGCGCTAACGCGCGCGAACACAGAATGGCGACCTTGCGGCTGCTGGGAGTGTCCCAGTGGGGAATAGTGAAAATTGCAGGTTTAGAGACGATGCTGCAGGCGAGCATCGGAACGGTGTGTGGCTTCGCCCTCTGCATGCTGGCACTGCCCCCGTTACACAAACTCTCATTTCAAGGTAGCCCGTTGCTCTGGAGGGAAATGTTTCTTCCGCCTCTGGGGTACCTAGCTTGCGCACTGGCTATAGTTCTGCTCAGTGGGGAAGCGGCGACGTTGGGACTGCGGCGCGTAATTATCTCTCCCCAAGGAGTGGTTAGAAAATCCCGCTCACGCAAGCTGCGCGGAGGACGAGCACTACTGTTTGTGGCTTCGGCAACGGCAGCAA
This sequence comes from Winkia sp. UMB3158, assembly GCF_030217145.1. Classification (NCBI taxonomy): domain Bacteria; kingdom Bacillati; phylum Actinomycetota; class Actinomycetes; order Actinomycetales; family Actinomycetaceae; genus Winkia; species Winkia sp. UMB3158. The sequence continues at coordinate 198,931 of NZ_JASONH010000005.1, forward strand.
TCATCATCCCGTCCACCTTTGCTAATAATCAGATGCAGGCCAACCTGCTCCTGGTCATTATGGTGTTGTTGGTGGCCGGGTGGACCATGGTAATGGCAATGCCCTATTTGCTGCGGCTCGTCGCAAGAGCCTTTGCCGTCTCCTCTAACCTCGTCGTATCCGTGTCGGCAAGACGCATAATGGCAGCCCCGCGTGATACGTGGAGGCGGGTCGCAGGGGTGGCTTTCCTGTCTGTAATTGCCGGCGCTGCCGCAACTACGCCCCGGTTTGGGATGGGGGTGGCATCACACAAAGACGAACAAATAGTGCTCACCGGTTTGGCAGACGTAAAGGTCGGGGCCGGCCTTACCGTGCTATTCGGTTTTCTACTGGCTGCCGCCTCCACGTTGCTCGCAGGACTATCGGCAGAATATGAACACGCCTGCCAAACGCGAGCCCTTGCCCGAATGGGTGCCCCCGATTCCTTCGCACTGAAAGTGTCAGCTACCGAGGCTCTGGCGCCAGTAGCCGGCGTGTGCCTAATTGGATACCTCATTGGCGTCCTCAACGCGTTTCCCATGATGCTTCTTGCCCTGAACAATGACGAGCTAAGTAGGTATGACGGGCTAGTAGCGGTGCTTACAGGGGCAGTGGTAGTTATAGGCGGCATCGCGTTGGTCGCCTTCGCTAACGCGATGACCATCCCCGTGCACAGAAAAATCCTGGCCGAAAACACAAGAAAAGTGGATTAGGGCGAGGCCTGCGCTATCAGGCATGTACGATTCTATATATGAACGCGAACCATTTTCCTCTTACTTTGCCCGCCAAGATCCTGCTCCTGGGAAGCGGCGAATTAGGCAAAGAACTGACCATCTCGCTCAAACGTCTCGGCTGCACGGTTATAGCCGTCGATTCCTACGCCAACGCCCCTGCTATGCAGGTCGCGGACGACTCGCGCATAGTTTATATGACGGATAACCAGGCGCTTTCGCAGCTACTTTCCGAGGTGAACCCGGATCTGGTCGTCCCCGAAGTTGAAAAGCTGGCTGCCGGCGTCTTGGAACAGTGGATGGAAGAACAACGCGGTCAGGCCAAGGTTTCGCCAGTACGCGTAGTTCCTAGTGCGCCCGCGGTCCAGGCAACTTTTGATCGCCGGTTTATCCGTACCCTGGCGGCTGAGAAGGCGGGGGTGCCCACTTCGAACTACGGGTTTGCGTCCTCGGAAGAACAATTGGAGGAATTGGCAAACAAGATCGGTTTCCCGTGCTTTGTGAAGCCCACGATGTCCTCTTCGGGCCACGGCCAAAGCCTAGTAACCGCTCCGGAGCAGATCGCTACCGCGTGGAAGAAGGCGCAGAGCGAGGCTCGCGCACACACCAACTGGGTCATTTGCGAATCCAAGATCAATTTCGACTACGAAATTACCCTGCTCACGGTTCGTCACCTAGACGCTCACGGGCAGGTACAAACTAGCTTCTGTGCCCCCATCGGGCACACGCAGTCCCGCGGAGACTACGTCGAAAGCTGGCAGCCGCACCAGATGCCGCCGAAGGTGCTGGCGCGGGCGCGGGAGGTCTCGAAGGCAGTCACTGATGCGTTGGCAGCCGAAACTCCCGAATGGCAGGGGCCCGTCCTCGGCATTTTTGGGGTGGAACTGTTCGTGGCCGGGGACGAAGTCATGTTCTCGGAGCTCTCTCCGCGCCCCCACGACACGGGCATGGTAACCCTGATCAGCCAGTACCACAGCGAATTCGACTTGCATGCCCGCGCCATCTTGGGAATGCCGCTGGACGTGTCGATCCGCCGCCCCGGCGCTTCTGTGCCGATCAAATCGCAGGTAGATTCCGACCAGCCTCGTTTCGAGGGCGTCGAAGAGGCCTTGGCAACCACTAACGGTACGAATGCCTGCGTTGACGTGCGCCTGTTTGGAAAGCCTGAAGCCTATAACGACCGCCGCATGGGGGTCGCCCTCGCAGTGGGAACTTCTACCGCGGAGGCCCGCGAGGCAGCTGGTGTTGCTGCCTCTAGCGTGAAGGTTCGTTAGCTAGGCCCAAGAAGCAAGGATTGCCCCCAGGTGGGGCAATTTTTGTGGCTTATTTTAAGGCGCGCGCGCCCGTCGCTCGGTTCCGGTGTCTGGTCTGGATAAGGTGGAACGGTGAGCAAAAGTGAGAAGTTTTCTAAGCTGCGCCCAAAAAAGGCCACCGAAGGCGCGCCCTCTACCAGGTCTCAGCTGGTAGATGAGGCTTTGAACGGGTGGGTAGAGGAACTCCAGCAGTCCGCTACTTCCGCTCCGTCGCTGCCCAAATTGGAGCTGTTTGCGGCGCATCCGACCGGTCTTGCCCAGCTCTATGCCGGCAGGGCTACACGTCTTACCAACTTGGTGCGCGAACCGAACGCGTTGGCGCACGTGCGCATGCGCGCTCACGACCTCCTTGCGGCTCAGAGTGAACTGAGCTCGGGCCAGGGGGCAATCCCCATGCACTTGGGGATCGGTACCGCTTCTTGGACGGATGCTACTGACGGCACTTCGTCTGCTCACTCTGTCACGGCCTTGCTGCGCCCGCTCACTATGCAGCTTGCCGAGGACGACGACATCCTTCTGACGCTTCGCCCCGGGCTCAGCCTGAATAGTGAATTGGCGCAGGCCCTTCGCGATAAGGGGCTGAAGCTGGACATCTCCCAATTCGACAAGGTGGGGGATTTTTCGCCGCTCAATGCGTTGCGTTTCCTGCGCGAAGCTGGGTCGCTGAACCTGGTTGGCTTCGACATGTACGAGTCGCTCACGCTCGGAGTGTTTGTGAAGCCAGCGGACATAGTGATTGGCGATTTGCAGCGGTTGCGCGAGCGAGCCGTGGAATCTACGGTGGTTGCCGCTCTTGCCGGCGATGATACCGCGCGTGCGGCGCTGGCGAAGCCGCTTGCCGAGCCGATTCGCACCGACCGGGACCCGCACACCGAAAAAGGGGTGGGCCTGCTCGACCCGCTGCAGCATGACGCCCTCGACGCGGTTGCTGCCGGCAGATCCCTGGTACTCGACACCCCGCCCGCATCCGAGAGGGCGGAGACCATTGCGGCTATCATGGTCGATGCAGCTGTCAGCGGCAAACGCGTGGCGTATGTGCCGGGCGAACGCCGTGCCGCCACAGCCTTGATGGCCTACCTGCGCGAACTGGGGCTAGACGACTTGGTGCTAGATCTATCGGATAGCACCGATTGGGATCGCGGAGCTATCGCCGCGCTGCGGCACGCGATCACTATCGAACCGACTAATACCCAAGATGCGGACATGGTAGAGGACATCCGCACCGAGTTGGTGAAGGTACGCGAGAAGCTGGGGGGCTACACCCAGGCTCTGCACAAGCCAAAGGAAACTTGGGGAATCTCCCCATACGATGCCTTGCAGGTTTTGACTGACCTTACTGCGGGTACTTCCGGGCCACGCACCAAGGTGCGCTTTTCGGAAGAACGTTTGGACAAGATTGCCGAGGACGGCGCAGCCAGCGCGCGTGCAGCGTTGCAGGAAGCTGCCGAGTTGGGCATCTTCAAGGCGGGCAAGAAGTCTAACGCGTGGCACGGGGCAGTAATTTCCGCGCCCGAAGCCGTTGCCGAAACTGTCGAATGCGTCCAGCGCATCTCTATCCAATCGCTGCCGCAAGTGCGTGCCAACATTGGGCGCGTTGCACGCGAGACCGGGCTAACCCAGGCCCACACCTTGGAAGACTGGGAACAGCAGCTGGAACTGCTAGCCGGAGTCCGCGACAGCCTCGACGTGTTCTTGCCGATGGTGTTCGAACGCTCCGCGGCAGACATGATGATCGCGACCGCGCCCAAGGAATGGCGTAAGGAACGCGCCCTCAACATGAAGGGATCGACCCGCAGGCGTCTGGTGAGGCAGGCTCGGGACATGGTTCGTCCCGGAGTAAAGGTAGACAACCTGCACGAACGCCTTACTAGGGTGCAGAATCTGCGGAGTGTCTGGGCCGAATACGGAGACGCGGCCGGGTGGCCAAAACTGCCGGGCGGCCTTGACGAGATGATCAACGTCAACCAGGCCCTGCGCACTGATCTGAAGGCAATTTCGCCGTTCTTCTCTACCGTGCACGGCGATTTGGCCAAGATGCCGGTAGACGACCTAGTGCGGCTCATGGACGCGCTTGCCCAGGACAAAGACGGCGCTGCCAGGCTCCCTGAACGTGTCAAAGTGCTAAAGAAGATCAAGGCGCTCGGGCTTGAAGATCTAGTGGATGACCTGCGGGCACGGCAGGTGCCTGACTATCTGATCCCATCCGAGCTAGACTTGGCATGGTGGGCTTCCGCCCTTTCGGTGATGCTGTCCCAGGATGACCGCCTGGCCCACTACACCGGAAAAACGTTGGCCGGCCTCAGCACGCAGCTACGCAACCTAGATCGGGAACAGGAACGTTCGCTGGTGCCACAGGCACGATTCAAGATTGCCCAGCAGGTGCGCCGGCGGCTGCTAGATGATCGCGACCAGGCGGGGCTCTTGTACGAGGCCTTGGCTGCCGATAGCGACCTGCCACTGCCGCAGATACTGGCAGATTACCCGCTGTCGGCGTACGTGATGCCGATCCGCATTGTTCCGCCGCTGCAGATGTCTAGCCTGTTCGACGAGAAGGCACGCATTGACGTGGTAGTTCTTGACGGCGTGGAGCGCCTCGAAGTCGCGGAGCTGTTGCCGGCTCTATGCAGGGCCACCCAGGTGGTCGTGGCCGGGGACGTGCGGCGTAAACTCGGCGGAGCAGTGACCGAATTTGCCGAAATACTGCCGCATATCACTGTGCCGCCCTCGGTAGGGAAGTCGAACGAAGCGGTTACTGATTTCTTGGCGTCGCACGGGTACGGGCGCGCTGTGTTTTCGGTTCCGGTCCCTCGGACGTCCTCGGCGCTGGGACTACATTTGGTAGACGGGCGCGGAATGCCCGCCCCCGGACTTTCGGCTATCGAATCTTCTGCTGACGAGGTCGAGGCCGTGGTCGACTTGGTAATTGACCACGCGCTGTCGCGGCCCGATGAGTCCTTGGCAGTGGTCACGCTGAACGCGCGGCATGCTCAACGTATCCGAGAGGCGATCATTTCCGCGGTGGCGGATTCGCCGGCTATAGATTCGTTCTTCAAGCCCACGGCTGTGGAACCGTTCGTGACCTTGGATGCTGCGCACGCGGCGGGACTACGCCGAGACCGCATCATTTTGGCGGTCGGATTTGCTAAGACTCCGCACGGACGCGTCTTGCACGACTTCGGGGCAATCAGCGGTTCTACGGGCCCATCTTTGTTGGTTGACGCCCTTTCAGCAGTGCGCGGGGATTTGGACGTGGTTGCCTCGTTTGCCCCGGAAGATATTGACGAATCTCGGTTGAATTCCGAGGGCGCTCGCATGCTGGTAGATCTGCTAGCTAGCGCCCAGGAATCCGGCAAGGCGTTGTCTCCGATCGAACTGGCACAGGCTTCTACAGAAGAGGAATCTGAACCGGATCGTTTGCTAGTTGACCTGGCAGAACGCTTGTATCGTCTGGGTCTTACCGTGCTGCCCAACGTGGGTATAGATAAAGGGGTGCGCATTCCGCTGGCAATTGGCCATCCGGCATTCCCGGATGAACTGCTGGTAGCGGTACTCACCGACAATGTCGCCTACGCTTCAGAGCCTTCTTTGCGGCGGCGGGAGCGGATCCTGCCTGCCCGCCTAGCCGAATTCGGGTGGGGCGTGTACACGGTGTATTCCACCGCGGTCTTCATGAATCCCCAGGCAGAGGCCGAGGCTATCTTGAACCTGGTACTCGATATTGTCGAGGAAGCGCAGGGTGAACCGCTGCCGGAGTCGGCTCCGCAACCTTCGGTGGAGCAGACGGACGAACTGGAAGTGGACGAATCTGGCGAGGTCAGTGAACCGGCTCCGGTTCGCTCCGAACCGCGTCCTCCCATCGCGCCGGGGTTGCCGCTCACCGCCTACGGAGATGACCAGCTAGACGAGATGGCGAGGTGGATTGCTTCTGACGGGGTGGAACGGAGCGAGTCGCAGATGGTTGCGGAACTGATTGAAGCCCTACAGATCGTACGCCGCGGGGCGCAGGTAAATGCGGTGCTGGCGAACGTAGCTCGTCGCAATGGAGCCGTGGCAGACCCGGCAGAAGAATCGGCCGATGAAGAAGCCTAGACGACGGGCAGTATTCGTTTCGCAGGCGGACAAGAAGCGCCTCCAGATGGGGCAGGCCCCAAGTTGGGACGAAGGCACTGTGCAGCCGGATTACGTAAAGCTAGCCAAGACTTCGACTGACCACGGCAAAGGAGAAAATGACGCGCGCTTACGCGACAATGTTCCGCCGCACTGGGGAAGCTGAATCAGGCAAATAAAAATGGGGGCCAAATTGGTCCCCATTTTTACATTCAGCTCAAATCAGATATCTGCGCGGTGGCGGCCTTCTGCGCTGGAAATAGAAGCGGTGTCACCGTGCTGGGCTGCAAGAAGGTCACGAATTTCGGTTAGCAGAGCGACGTCCTCGGAAACGGCTGCGTCCTCGACTTCTTCGCCAGCCTTACGGCGAGCAGCGATCTTTTCATTGAGCTTGTTCATGGGCAGCACAATCAGGAAATATACGGCTGCAGCTATCAAAATAAAGTTAATAATGGCGGTAATTAGCAAGCCGGGTTTGACAGTGGCGTTGCCCAGGTGGAACGCTGCGACCTCGTCAAAGTTAGGTTTGCCGATTAGGCCAGCAATTATCGGGTTAATGATGCCGTCGACGATCGCGGTGACGATTGCCGAGAAGGCACCGGCAATAACGACGCCAACGGCAAGTTCTAGTGCATTGCCACGCATTACGAATTCTTTGAATCCCTGAAGCATTCTCTTCTCCTGTGTAAACGGGGTTATTTGCCTCCAAGTTTAGAGGGACGAGTATAGGAAATAATAGTTAGAGTGCTATGCAGTCTACCTTTTGCAACCAATAAGTTATGAAGGGTTAGTTAAGGTATAAGAATCCGGCAGGGGTAAGTACCGCGTTCACCTTCTTGTCATGAGGGGCAATAGGAAGAGCGTTCTCGGCATCTAAAAATTCCGAAGTGTAGACAACTGCGCAAATGCAGGCATCGGCAGAAGCATTTTCCAAAATGTGGTCATACCAACCCCCACCTTGGCCCAACCTATTTCCGGAACGGTCGATGCTGAGGGCAGGCAGTATAAGCAGCCCGGCTCTACTGATGACGTCCGGGGAAAGTATTTCGCCAGACGGGGCAGGAGGACGGCCGGGTGCGTGTACCTGCAGGTCGCCCGGGCCGCGGTAGAGCGCCCAGGTGCGAGAAAGCTTGGGTCCAAGGCGTGGCAGAAGGACTTCCTTGCCCTGTCTGAACGCCTCATTTGCGATGCCCATTACGTCGGGCTCAGCATTTACCGGAACATAGGAGGCAATAGTTTCGTCCTCGCGTTCCAGCACGGGAGCAGCTGCGTCAAGGATATTTTTCGCCGCCTCTTTCCGGGCCTGAGAAGTTAACTTCTTGCGGCAGGCGCGCACTTTGGCTCTTAGAGCTGCCTTTTTGTCCTCGATGTCTTCTTCGACTACCGCGTCAAATGATTGCTCCTTATTCATGATCCCATCATTGCAGGTTTCGGCGTGCGAGCAAGGTTGCCACATGGAAAACAGATAGCCTTAAGGAAACTGCAACTTTGAGGGGAGCGCGCATGCGAACTGTCGCCCAGCATTTAGAAGCTTGTTTGGCTCAGGTGGGTCCGCTTCCACCGCTAGAGGTACTGCTACCGGATGCGGTCGGGTGCATTCTTGCCGAGGACGTAGCCTCCCCGTTCGATCTGCCCGTCACCGATGTTTCCACGATTGACGGATACGCAGTGCGCAGCGTCGACATTGCGGGGGCTAGCGCTGACGAGCCAGTCTATTTGCGCGTAATTGATGAGGTTCGCGCTGGCGATGTTGATCCTACTTCAGTGATTGCCGAAACAGCGGTTCGTATTGCTTCTGGGGCGCCGGTGCCAGCAGGGGCGGATGCCGTGGTGGACCTAGAGGACACCGACCGGGACGAATCGAATGTGCAGATTAAGAAGCTTTCGTTGCCGGGGCAGAATATTCGTCCCCGAGCAAGCGACGTTGAGGCCTACCAGAACGTGTTGCAGGAAGGCCAGCGCATCGGCGCCAGGCAGATTGCGTTGCTGGCTGGGGTGGGCAGATTGCGTGTACTGGTGCATCCGCATCCTAGAGTCGTCGTCATGTCCATTGGTGACGAGCTGGTAGAACCCGGTCGGATCGCTAGCCCCGGTGCTGTTTTCGATGCTAATGGGCACGCCCTTGCGGCTGCGGTGGCGGATGCCGGTGCCGATACTTTCCGCGTCAATGCCGTGCCAGATGAGCACCGCATCCTGCGGCAAACTATCGAGGACCAGCTAGTACGCGCCGACCTATTGATTACTACCGGCGGTCTTTCCTACGGGGCAGGGGACACGGTAAAAGAGGTCTTGTCGCCCCTAGGGACTGTCCGTTTCGATTCCGTAGCCATTGCTCCCGGCAAACATATGGGCGTGGGCACGGTAGAAGATACTCCGATTTTCTGTTTGCCCGGTGATCCCGTAACCGCTCAGATCTGTTACGAAGTATTTGTGCGGCCGGCACTGCGGTCCATGGCAGGCTGGTCCGAGCTTTACCGCACGGCCCTTACTGCCCGGGTAGACCGGGGCTGGGCCTCGCCGGCTGGGAAACGAGAATTCGTCCGCGTGGCGCTCTCTGGTGCTCCCGCTGAAGGCTATGTGGCCAGCGTCTGTGGCGACCCCAAGGATCGGCTACTTTCCAAGCTCACGGAGGCGAACGCCCTCGCTGTAGTTCCGGAGGATGTTACGGAAGTGCGCGCCGGGGACGAACTAGTGTGCATGGTGCTCGACTAGTGTTCTCGCTAATAGATCAGGCGCGGTTGGCGCTGCGCAGACCGCTTGACTTGGTCTATGACAAGCCCGAGCTGGCCGCGATTACCACGGCGAATCTGGGCTATTTGCGGCTTAGGCAAATGAAGCGCGCTGATCACCTTCGGGTCAATGAACTTCGCTATGGGGAGCGAGAGTGGTTGGGGCCTTGGGAAGCTAGCGCGCCGGTGGGGTACCCGGTAGACCCACCCACCTTTGAACAGTATGTGGCCAGCTGTAACAGGCAGATATTGGATGGCCGCATGATGCCTTTGGTCATCGAAGGTGACGGTCAAGCGATAGGGCAACTTACTATTTCCGACATCTCGAGGGCGGCTACGCAAAGTTGCGCTATTGGGTATTGGATTTCGCAGACTTGGGCGAATATGGGTTTGATGACTCTGGCAGTGGCTATGGCTCTGGACGCCTGCTTTACCGATTTGAACCTGCACCGAGCCGAGATCAATATTCGGCCCGAGAACGCCCGTTCCTTGGCGATTCCGCGCAAGCTTGGCCTGCGTAAAGAGGGAGTACGGCGGAAATACATCTGTATCGACGGCAGTTGGGCGGACCACGTCTCTTTCGCTGCTACTGTCGAGGACGCCCACGGTGGGTTTGTGGCCAGGCTGGAGGCTCACAAGCAGAACAACAGTTGTTACTGATGTGAAAGTTGTGACTATTGATAAGGGCGGTTATTGAATCGTTCTCATGGTTTGGAACTTTCGGGGCGAGTCGTCCACGATCCAGCTGTTTCTTTCATAGATTTAACGATGTGGAGTTTGGAGGAGTGGCTTTCGCAGCAGTCGTGCTTGTTGTACTTGGGGTTGTCTTCCCCAAGGTCGTCTTGTGGCGTTTGGCAACCAGCCAGGGCAACGAAGCGGATAGGTTCTCCGGAAAACTGCAAATATTGAATACTGAAAGCGTTCAGTACCAAAGCCGCGGGGAAAACGGTGGGATACTGTTCCCCCAAATAGGAGGCAAAATGAACAACAGCAGGTCTGAATTGGTAAATGCGCGTGCGCAGCGAGCCGCGTTAGTTGCCCGCAGGCATGCTGCTGCCCAACGCAGGGTGGCGCTTACCGTGTTGATGGTGGCCGCCCTCGTACTCGTGCTGATTGTTGCCGCGGCCGGGAAGATCTCGTTGCTGTGGGCGCTCCTGCCCACTGCGGGAGTTGGCGCTGCACTCTACTATTCCAGGCGCTCAACTGTTGCTGATCGCAAGCAGGACGTTGCTGATATGGCACGTATTCGCAAACTGAAGCAGGAAGCGCTTGCGGCCGACCGTCCCGCACCGAAGGCGAACAGGTCTTGGCGGCAGCTTTCTAGACTCACAAAGTATGATCCCGGGATGACCGAGCAGGTTGAGGCGAAGGATCAGGAGCAAGGTCAGCAGAAGCAAGAAGAGGCCAAGACTGGTTCTACTGCGCAGCCGGTTGCGGGAAACGAGCGGCCTCGTAAGTATGCCAAGGGGATGACTTGGTCTCCTATGCCGGTCCCTGCTCCGACTCACAAGTTGAAGCCGCTGGTCCAGCCACGCACTGTGGCGGTGGAACACATGCGTGGGGATACTCCTGCAGCGGGGGTTGCTGTACCGTACAGGCCGCGCTCGGTTCGGAAGGCCGAGGTTGCGATGACTTCTGCCGAGGTGGCACGTACTGCGCTTGTTCGTATGGATGGGGACGATATGTTGGAGGCTCGTAGAGCGAACGCGTCCTAATGAATCGCAGCTTTTGAGGCCGGTCAGGTGTTCCTGGCCGGCCTTATTGTGATCTAAGCTGCGGCAGTTGGAAACTGGTGCCCGTTTAGTGCTAACCTATACAAGTCCTAAGGGGCTATGGCGCAGTTGGTAGCGCGTCTCGTTCGCAATGAGAAGGTCGGGGGTTCGAATCCCCCTAGCTCCACCAGTTACTCGCGGTTTTGACCGCGAGTTTTTTGTATCTTGGGGCGTTTTGAGCGAATACGAAAAGATGCTTGCTGGGCAGTATTATGACGCAAACTACGACAGTGAAATCTTGAGGCTACGGCAGCGAGCAGACGAGCTCTGTTTTCAACTGAATAGTTTGCAACCGTCAAGGCAGCAGGAACGCCTGGACGTGCTTGCCAGGCTGTTTCCAACCCTTGGAGAACATGCGACGATTTTGTCTCCCATGTTTGCTGACTATGGGACGCTGACGAAGATCGGCGATGACGTCTTTGTAAACCATAATGCCTACTTTATGGATGGTGGTGGCATCACTATTGGGGATCATTGCTTTAATGGCCCCGATTGTGGCTTTTATACTGCCGACCATGCGCGTCTGCCTGAGGGCCGAAATAGGGGGATCGAGAAGGCGAGTCCAATCACGATAGGGGACAACGTGTGGTTGGGCGCGAAGGTGTGTGTACTTCCTGGTGTCACGATCGGTGCCGGCGCGATTGTGGGTGCCGGTTCGGTAGTGACTCGGAATGTTCCAGCGGGGAGTTATAGCTGCCGGAAATCATGCTCGGGTTATCAGACGTGTCACTCAGGAAGATGCGTTGGAAGAGCGGCTCTAAAGACTCAACGTTCGACGCACCTCCACAGCCACAAGAACATGTTGTCGGCTGCCCTTAGCAAGATCTTGTCTATGGTTGCCTATTCTTCATAGGCTGCTGGTTTAGTTTGTATCTTTCTGATCCGTTCTATGTCGAGCTTGGAGCTCCTGTCGAACGCAACGATTCCATTTTTCTCTTGGAATACATCGGTCAACTGGGTGTAGCAATAGCCAAATGTCTGCGGCATTGCAGTTAGGACTGAGACCAAGCCGGCAAAACGCTCGTAGAACTCCTCTAGTGAACGGACTCTGTCCCCATATCCCCATGAAGCGGCCTGATCATTTACTTCCTGTTGCGCTCTCGCTTCCTCCTCGTTCCACCAGATGCCTCCAAACTCAGAGACGAAGAATGGTTGGCCCGCGTAGGGAACAGAGAAGCTTCCATCCGCAAAAGGCATCTGATTAGGTGCTAACTCCACACGATTTACAAAGGGGTCGGAGCATTCGTGGCTTTGGTTATTGCCGCACTGGCTTGGGCAATCCCGATTTTCTTTGCGCTCCAGATGTCGTTCAAGCACGAGGCCGATGCTTCGGCAGCGCCCCTCGCTTTTTGGCCTCCTAGGGGATGGACCCTCGATAACTATGCCGCGGTAATTCGCGGCGGAGATATACCTTTGTGGCTGTGGAACTCCCTGGTAGTGGCAGCCGTAGTAACTGCGATCACTCTGCTAATATCCGTGCCTGCAGCGTATGTATTCTCGAGAACAGATTTTCCTGGTCGACGGTTATGCTACGGCCTTACTGTTGCAGCTATCATGGTGCCTCCTCAGATACTGATAGTTCCTCTGTTTGAACAGATGAAGTTCATGAAGCTATCGGATACGCTTGCCGGTGTAGCTTTGCCGCAGGTAGTGGCCCCCTTGATGGTGATCGTGCTAAAGAATTTCTTCGATCAGCTACCCGTTGAACTGGAAGAATCAGCAAGGTTGGAAGGCGCCTCCCGGGTGAAGATCCTGACTGCAATTATCTTGCCGTTGTCTAGATCGATCATCGTAGCTGTTGCGATCTTTGTATTTATTGGGTGTTGGAATAACTTCCTGTGGCCTTTTATCATTACAAACTCGCCGAACCTGATGACCATCCCTGTCGGGTTAGGAACTGTAAAGAATGCTTATGGCGTGCAGTACGCGCAAGGTATGGCAAGCGCAGTTATTGGTGCACTGCCACTGGTTATTGTTTTCGTCCTGTTTCAACGCCAAATCGTTAAAGGCTTTGCTACCACAGGCATGGGCGGGCAGTAGCTTAGTTGCAGCAGCTTATATAAGAAGAGGGCGCCCGCAGGGGCGCCCTCGTTCGTTTGGTAGCTGTGCTTAGAAGAAGCTGGGCAGCTGCCTAATGTTGGTCTTTGCCATGTCGATCAATTCTGCGCCGCGGCCGGAAAGCACGGTGCGCATTGCGTACAGGCTGAAGCCCTTCATCTGATCCAGATCGATAGTCGGAGGAATGGTTAGCTCCTGGCGGTCGGTGATCACGTCAAGGATGGCCGGGCCCTTATGGGCTAGGAATTCCTTCACCGTCTTTTCTAGGTCCTTCGCCTTTTCAACGCGGTAGCCCTTCAAGTCGCAAGCTTCAGCGATGTTGGCGAAGTTCGGATCAGACAGGTCGGTAGCGTAGTTGACGAAGCCGGCCGACTTCATTTCCAACTCGACGAAGTTCAGCGAAGAGTTGTTGAAGACGACGATTTTCACCGGGAGCCCGTCCTGCTTCAAGGTGAGCAGATCACCCATGAGCATCGAGAGGCCGCCGTCACCAGACATGGAGATGACCTGGCGGTTCGGGTATGCCGCCTGTGCGCCCATGCCCATGGGCAGGCCGTTTGCCATTGATCCGTGGTTGAAGGAACCGATGATGCGGCGCTTGCCGTTGACATCGATGTAGCGGGCTGCCCAGATCACGGGGGAGCCAACGTCGGGAACGAAGATGGCGTCGTCGTCGGCGTAACGGTTTAGCAGTTCTGCCAAGTACTGCGGGTGAATCTTGCCGCGAGACGGCTTTGCTAGGGCCATCAGGTCCTTGGTGGCTTCCTTGTAGTCCTTCTGCATCTTCTTTAGATGCCTCGAGGAACGTCCGGGCTTGATGAGCTTTTCCAGTTCAGGCGCCGTGTCTTTCACGGTGCCAACTAGTGGAACGTCAACCTTGGTGCGGCGGCCAATGTGTTCTCCGGCCAGATCCACCTGAATTACCTTCGCATTCTTCGGGTAGAACTGCCTGTAGGGCAGGTCCGCGCCCAGCATCAGCAAAGTGTCGCAGTCGGTCATTGCGTTGTAGCCGGAGGTGAAGCCCAACAGACCGGTCATGCCGACGTCGAAGGGATTGTCATAGGCAACCCATTCTTTACCGCGCATCGTATGCACGATGGGTGCCTGTAGTTTGTCTGCCAAGGAAACGAGTTCGTCATGTGCGCCCTCGCAACCAGCGCCTGCCAGAATCGATACCTTCTTGGAGTGATTCAGGATTTCGGCGGCCTTGTCCAGTGCTTCCTGGGCGGGAATGGAGCGAGTGGGGGAATGGAATACGACTTCCGGTTCGCCCTTGACTTCGGCCTGCAGAATGTTACCCGGGATTACTAGAACGGCAACGCCCTTCTTGTCGAGGGCAGCGCGCATAGCTACGCGAAGGATGCGTGGCATCTGAGCGGGGTTCGAAACAAGTTCGCAGTATACGGAGCATTCCTGGAAAAGGTTCTCGGGGTGAGTTTCCTGGAAATAGCTCCCGCCGATCTCGTCGTGAGGAATGTGAGCGGCGATCGCAAGAACGGGTTGGTGGGAACGGTTTGCGTCGAACAAACCGTTGATAAGGTGCAGGTTTCCGGGCCCACAGGAGCCTACGGTTACCGCTAATTTGCCGGTGACGGCTGCTTCAGCACCAGCAGCGAAGGCGCCAGCCTCCTCATGACGGACTGGAACCCAGCCAATTCCGTCAGTCAGGCGGATCGCATCGGTCAGTGCGTTCAGGGAGTCTCCTGCAACGCCCCAAACCTTGGAGACGCCGCTAGCTTTGAGGCTAGCAACAATGTTTTCTGCAACAGACGGCATCAATACCTCATTCCGAAAAACTTTATCTTCGGTTAAAGTCTATGCTCTAGTCCGCCTGTTTCGTAGAACTGGTGTCCTTAATCATCTTTTTGTTTGCGCCACTTGAATGATGGTGTTTTATTGAAATGACGCCGAGTTTTCTTTTTCGGTAAGATTGCCGCCTCATCTTCTAGTAGTTCGGTAACATTTTGTTCGGTGATAGCTTCGGGGTCGCGGGCAGCATTTTGCTGTGAGCCTGCCCCGGCTATTACTACTACGGCTACGCCAAGGGCCTGGAGCCAGTTCGGAATCTGTCCCAGGATCAGTATGCCGATGAGGATGCTTACGGCCGGCTCCAAAGAAGTAAGAGTGCCAAACGCGGTTGGGTTCATCCTGCGCAGCGCCATCATTTCGAGGGCGAATGGGATTACGGGGTGTAGTAGCGCGATACCGAACGCAATTGCCACCATTTTGAGGTCGAACTGGCTGATGATGGTTGGAGCGCCGACTGCGCCCGCAACGAGTGAGGCAATGGGAACGGTAATGGACAGTGCACTGAGCCCTGTGAAGTGGTCGCCCACTTTCTGCGTGAGCAGGATGTAGGTGCCCCAGCACGCCCCGGCAAAGGCCGCCATCATTACACCTTTTAGGTTGAAGGCCGACGACCATGGTTGGGTCATTGCTAGCACTCCCGCGAAGGCTAGAAACAGCCAGCCCACGGGTTTTAGTGAACGTGACCGAAGCGCCGCCACACTGAGCGGGCCAAGGTATTCGATCGCGACCGCCGTCCCCAGGTTGATGTAGGGCAGGGCCAGTATGAATAGGGTGGACATGGATCCAGTGGCTAACCCCAGCCCGATCAGAGGCAGTATGTCTTTGCGACGAATAGAGCGAATTGGCGGCCTACTAATTAGCCAGAAAACTACCGTTCCCGCCACTAGTCGCATCCATGCGACTCCTCCGGCACTGTAGGTGTCTATAAGACCTACCGAAAGTGCTGAGCCAATTTGTACGGACACCATGCCGGTTACTGCTAGCGACCAAGCGGGCAGGTGCTTTTGCGGGGATGCGGTCACCGTTTTTCTCCGTTCGCGCTTGTAGATGGGGATTTATATACAGATTTCGCACATTTTTCTTCATGATGCAAATACCTGTTTGCCTATCGCTAATCCGCCTTTGGCACAATCGGCAGAATAGTATTGCTATTTTTGAGCAAATTACTGCAAGATCATTGACTTAGGTATGAGTTAAGCAATTGTTTAGGTTATCTACTAATACTTGTTGGAGGTTTATATGAAAGATGCTGCTGCCCTCTTTACGCCGCTTACTATGGGGAGTCTTCACCTAAAGAACCGTCTGGTTATGGCTCCGCTTACTCGCCTTCGGGCCGAGGATGACGGCGTTCCGAACGAGTTGCACGCCTTGTATTACGAACAGAGGGCTTCCCTCGGGCTAATTGTTGCCGAGGGGACTTGGCCTACTTTGGAGGGGCGCACTTGGTACGGTCAGTCGGGCATTTGCACGGAGGCTCAGCTGGAAGGGTGGAAGAAGGTTACGGAGGCAGTCCATGCCAAGGGCGGCCTAATTGTCCTCCAGCTCATGCATGGTGGCCGGGTGTCGCACCCCGAGATCACGCAGACTGGGCGGACGGTGTCTGCATCCAGTGAGCAGCTGGACGGTTTCGCACGTACCAAGAAGGGGAAGGTTGTCCCGCCGCCTCCCTACGCTTTGACTGAGGCCGAGATCGCCACCATCATTTCCGAATTTGCGCAGGCTGCGAAGAATGCGATCGAGGTAGGTATGGATGGCGTGCAGCTGCATGCGGCTAATGGCTACCTACTTCACCAGTTCTTCGCTCCATCTTCTAATAAGCGTACGGATCGCTATGGCGGTTCGCCGGTGAAGCGGGCGCAGTTCCCGATTGAGGTAACTAAGGCTGTCGTCGATGCGATCGGCGCTGACAAAGTTGGAGTGCGTCTTTCTCCCCAGCACAATGTTCAGGGAGCGCTGGAGCCGGATCTGGAAGAGACCCGCGCTACGTATCTGGAGTATGCCCGTTTCGCAGCCGAGGCCGACTTGGCTTTCTTGGACGTCATCTACGGGGATCCGACATCTGAGTTGGTGGCGGGCATCAGGAAGGCTTTCGGCGGGCCCTTCATTTTGAACAATGGCTTCGACCGAGTAACTACCCGCGAAGAGGCCCTTGAAATTGTCGAGGGCGATTGCGCTGATGCGGTCAGCGTAGGGCGCGCAGCCTTGGCTAACCCGGACTTGGCTCGTAGGTGGCAGGAGGGTTTACCTGTAAACGAGCCCGTGCAGTCCACTTTCTACGCGAAAGGCGAGTTGGGCTATACCGACTACCCGTTCTATGAAGGATAGTTCTTAGTAGTCTTTGTTTGCCGCCCCACATTTTCGAATGTGTGGGCGGTTGCTTTTTGTTGAAACGAGGGTGAAAAGCCCGCTTTCCCGGAAAACTTTCCGGCCCGTTTTTGGCAGTATTTAGCCCTTTACGGATTGCTGAGGAAAGTGTGTGTGCAGCGTCACCGCAAATTGGTTTGCATTTGGGTGGCAATCCTGCCTAAAGTATTTCTCGTTGCGCCGGTGATCAACCGGTTCGACACGGCCCCTGACCTGGGTTTTTGGGTTGGTGTGGTGTGGTTGTTTTTGTTCTCGATAGTGTGTTTTTGTTTTTGCTCTTTTTGTGTGTGGGCTTTGCGCAACTGTTTTGGTTGTGTTTGGTCTTTTTTGTTTTTTTGGTTGGGATTGCCCTTTTTTGGGGTGTTTTCTGAATGTTTTTGTTTGGAGAGTTTGATCCTGGCTCAGGACGAACGCTGACGGCGTGCTTAA
>NZ_JASONH010000006.1:0-215241 GCF_030217145.1 Winkia sp. UMB3158
TTTGATGGCATATTAGTGGCACGGGCGTGCCAAACCCTTGCAGCGACTACTCCCCTTTAGTCTCCCCCATCCTCCGCCAGCACCCCGCTGTCCCGTTGGAACGGCGGGGTTTTTCGTTGTAATTGGGCGGGAAAGTCCAAAGAGTGAATGCGCTTCGGTATGTGCCCGTAGCCGCTAATGTGCAACAAAATAGACCTAAAATAGGCCCGCCAAACCGGCGCGCTCTAGTGGGAAAACTAAAGTTACCCGGCGGAGGCTCGAACCCTTTCTTGAATTCTTTCGCCAGCTAGACCGGCGGCTGCCTACCGAGAGCACGGCCAGTTTGACTTGCTGGTCCACCAGCTAAACCTGGGCTTGTAAGTGCTGTGCGGCAGGGCGACCTCACCCCCGATAAGGCGGCAATTGCAGCCTGCGCGTAAAAAGTAATCAATTCGGCTATCTTAAGACTTTTCCCCTCCACAGGAATTGACGGCGAGCCTCGGTGTTTTTTCGACCTTTGGCGTTTTCAGCGAAACATGGTGTAGATCGCCAAGGCTGGACGAAAACACCATGGATCGACAGGCTCCCGCCCCTAGGCCCAACACCGCGAAGCCACCCTCGCCAATCGTCTAGGCGGAAGCAGAGTAAAGTCCTGCCTATACCAATGTCCGGTAAGGAGGACCAATGCACATCCCGCAGTGGACGGTGACCGCTTTCTTGAAACTCACGAGGGCGAACCGCGCCTACCTAGACCCGGCGGCGGCTCGGAAGCGAATCGCGAAAAGAGCGCTATTGCCCCAGCCGATTGTGCCACGCTTCTTTCCGGGAAAGACACAGGTGCGCATCAAGGTCACCTACTCGGCAGGCCAGTACATATACGTGCTAGTGCCAAATGATCAGCAGCCACGGGGCGCATTCGTGTACGTGCACGGGGGTGGCTGGGTCAACCAGATCGCACCCCAGCACTGGCAGTTAGCAGCCGAGATGGCCACCACCACCGGGCGGGCAGTTCTACTTCCTATCTACCCGCTCATACCTTTTGGCACGGCAGCGCAGGTGATCCCTTCCATAGGCCGGATCACCCTGGCGGCTAAAGAAAAGTTTGGAGAAGTCGCCTTAGGCGGGGACTCGGCTGGGGGCCAGATTGCACTGTCCGCGGCCCTCGAAATAAGAAAAACTGCCACCATGCCAATCGTTCTGATATCGCCCGCCCTCGACGCCACCTTCTCGAACCCACATATCCCCGCAGCGCAGCAGGCAGACCCGTGGCTGGGCGTACCCGGATGCAAAGTGTTCCTAGAAGAGTGGGCCGCAAGCACCCCGCTAACCGATCCGAAAGTCAGCCCTCTACTAGCACCCGCAACGGAGCTAGCCTCGCTAGGACCGGTCACGATCTTTACCGGTACCGCAGACATCTTCAACCCGGACGCCCACCTGCTCGCGCACAAGATCGCTGCCGAGGGCGGCCACTATGATCTGGTAGAAGAACCCTCAGGACTGCACGTTTACCCGCTTTTGCCAACGCGCGCCGGAGCTGCTGCACGGGCCCAAATCTGCGCCCTCATGCGCACCCATTAAGGCCTCCACCACCTACCCGCCTCCAGCGTTAGTTGCCCCGCCCTCGTTCTTTGGTCGGACCCCGAACGCGTGCTAAACCTGTATGCATGAGCGCAACAGCATGGATCATCCTATTCATTGCCGGCATTGGGGCGGGCCTTTCCAAAGGACTCATCCCAGGAGCGTGCATGATCGCGGTAGCACTCGCCGCGATCGTCTTGCCAGCGAAAGAATCAGTAGGGGTGCTACTGATCATTTTGCTGTTCGGCGATCTGCTAGCGCTGTGGTTTTACCGAAAGGACGCTAACTGGCCGATCCTGAAGAAGCTAATGCCCGTTGTTGTCCTAGGTGTCCTCTTGGGCACCGTGTTCTTACGCTTAGCCTCCGACGCGGTGGTTCGGTACGGCATCGGCATTGCCCTGATCGTCCTTACGCTTATGCAGCTTGCGATCACCTATATGCCGCACAAACATAGGGCGCCAAAGTCGCCTACTCTGCGCAATGTTTCCAGCGCCTTCTACGGCACCCTTGCCGGATTTGGCACGATGGTAGCCAATGCTGGTTCGCCCGCGCTGACCCTGTATCTGCTGTCAAGGCGAATGGATGTGAGGGCGTTCCTTGGCACCTCCACCTGGTTCTTCTTTCTAGTAAACGTAATCAAGACACCATTTTCGGTTTTCGCGGGCGTGCTCAGCTGGCACGCGTTCACCATTGCCCTACCGCTAATACCGGCCGTGGCCATCGGCGCCGTCATTGGCTACCTGCTGGCAAAACGGATTGACCAAAAGCTCTTCGACTTCCTTGCCTACGTGGTAACTATTGGCGGCGGCATCGTGCTGCTGGTGGCTTGAACTGGCCTCCGTCTGCCTCTCCCTTGTCCGGATCGGGGGCAGCATTAGACGCAGCTCCTAACATCCATACAATAGTTGACATGGATGCGATAATAACCGTGGCGGGAGTCGATCACACTGGAATTGTGTCGGCTGTTGCAAACGCCCTGGCTGAAGAAAAAGTAAACATTGTAAATATTTCGCAGACGCTGATGGACCAGTACTTCACGATGATCTTGCACTGCGAATTTGACGCCGACCGCCTGCCCATTTCTGCTTTGCAGGAACGCATGGGCAAGGTTGCCGCGGCCGAGAATCTGATCATCAAGGTTCAGTCCGAGGCCATTTTCGACGCCATGCACGAGGTATAACTTGGCTACTTACAACAAGATTCTAGATACGCTGCAGATGATCGAAGAGGATCGCCTGGACATCCGCACCGTAACCATGGGGATTTCGCTGCTGCAGTGTGCCGATCCCAACCTGGACCGCCTGTGCAAGAACATTTTCGACCGGGTAACCACGCAGGCGCAAAACCTAGTGCAGGTAGCCCGCGATATCGAGGGCGAACTGGGCATTCCCATTGTGAACAAGCGCGTGTCCGTGACTCCTATTGCGCTGGTGGCAGCCAGTGCGGCAAAGTCTGCCGAGGACATGGTGAAAGTGGCGCGCACTCTGGACGCTGCAGCCCGCGAGGTAGGAGTCGATTTTATTGGCGGCTACAGCGCCATTGTTGACAAGGACGCGACAACAGCTGACAAGCTGCTGATCGATTCGATCCCCCAGGCGCTGGCACAGACTGAATACGTCTGTTCGTCGGTGTCGATTGGTTCCTCGCGCTCCGGGATAAACATGTCTGCCGTAGCAAAGATGGGGCAGGTAGTGAAGCAGGCGGCCGAGGAGACTGCCGACCGCAGTGCCATCGGGGCTGCCAAGCTGGTCGTGTTCTGCAATTCCGTGGGCGACAACCCGTTCATGGCAGGCGCCTTCCACGGCGTTGCCGAACCGGATGTGGTGCTGTCCGTGGGCGTATCCGGGCCGGGGGTGGTGCGCCGCGCCCTCGAGAAGGCTTCCGGTCTGTCTTTTGGCAAGTGTGCCCAAACTATAAAGAGGGCGGCGTTCCAGATCACTCGCGTTGGCCAACTAGTTGGCAACATGGCGGCCGATCGGCTTGGGGTTCCCTTCGGCATCGTAGATCTGTCGCTCGCCCCCACCGCCGAGGTCGGCGATTCGGTTGCGCGCATCCTCGAAGAGATGGGCGTAGAGCGCGTGGGCGCACCCGGAACCACCGCCGCCCTCGCCCTGCTTAATGATGCGGTAAAGAAGGGTGGGCTGATGGCGTGTGGCCACGTGGGCGGCCTTTCTGGTTCCTTCATTCCCGTTTCGGAAGACATTGGCATGATCGAGGCAGCAGAAATGGGCGCGATCACCATCGACAAGCTGGAAGCAATGACGGCGATCTGTTCGGTGGGGTTGGACATGGTTGCGATCCCAGGAGACACCTCGGCCGACACTATTGCCGGCATGATCGCTGACGAGGCAGCCATCGGCATGATCAATCACAAGACCACCGCGGTGCGCGTAATTCCCGTACCCGGCATGAACGTGGGCCAGACCGTAGAGTTCGGCGGATTGCTGGGGCGCGCGCCAATTATGGAAGTGTCTAAATATTCCTCTAGTGCACTGGTAGCCCGCGGCGGTCGCATCCCCTCGCCAGTGCACGGCTTTAAGAACTAAACGCTAGCTGCGGCCGGTTATAGAAACTAAACACAGTTAGGAGTCCGGATGGATTTCAGCCAGTTCACTGCCCTGACCGTTGCCTGGGTGGCAATCATTATTACGCCCGGGCCGGATTTCTTTCTGACGTTGCGTTCTGGCACGATTTCCCGCCTCCACGGGCTAAAGACTGCGGCGGGAATTGTGCTGGGTGTACTGCTGTGGCTGGCTGCAGCGATTGCTGGCTTGGGCGCTATTGCGAAGGCTTTCCCCTGGGCGATCACCATCATTTCGGTGCTTGGCGGCTTCTACCTGATCTGGTTGGGGTGGCAGGCTATCCGTTCTGCTCTTGCTGCGCGCCGTCCTGCCGAGGACGGCAAAGAGGAGGTCAAGGACTACCTGAATTCGCACCCATTCCGGTCCGGGTTGCTGACTAATCTGACTAACCCGAAGGCGGTCATCTTCTTCGGCGCCATCTTGTCTAATTTCCTGCCCACGAACCTATCTGTCCTGTCCATGAGCGCCATGGTGGTCTACCTGATCAGCATGGAAGTGATCTGGTTTGGGGCGGTAGCGCTGCTAATTTCTACCCCGAAGGTACAGCGGTGGGTAAACCGCTACCGTTCTGTGATGGATGGGGGCACCGGCATCATCATGCTGGTGCTGGCTACCGTGCTGTTGGGTAAGGGCGTAGCCGAAGTGTTCTAGCGGGCCTCTGAGGGCGACTAAGCCGCCCTAGGGTCGGGCCCGCCAGCTCGCTTAGTTCAGAGTTCCTGGCGGATTGGCCAGTTCTTCGGAGGGACGCCAGTCGCGCCGCACGTGTTCTTCTTCGTGTTCGATGGCGGCCTGCGGGTTGATCCACCCGCGTCCGCTCTTGCCCCAGTAGAACAGGCCGGACAGCACTGCGGCTATGAAGATGATGCTCATGACGATCAGCACCGGCCACGGCCCCACCGAGAAGATTAGTGGAGCAACCATGGCGGTAATGATGCCGCCGCCGAAGAAGGGTTCGAATACCAGCTGTTTGAAGCCGAACGCTTCGAAGCAGGGCGACTTGCCTTCCGGGTCGACGATGCGCATCAGGATCAGGCCGGTGGCGGTAACGCCCATGCCCTGCCCGAAGTCGCCAATGCCGCGTTCAAACCAGTATTCGGGGATGGTGCGTGGGGTCAGCCACAGCAGCACAAACAGGTTTAGCACCACGCCGCCAAGGCACAGCACGAGGAACGGCACCAGGTTGTCTGAAATGGCCTTGATAGAGATAGTTGCCATGGCAGCCAGAATCAAGATGTCCAGTGCAAGGCCTTGAATACGAAGCATCATTTGCGAATCGATGATGTGCGAGTAGCCAACGGCTTTCAGCAGCACCTGCACAATAATGCCGCCGATCATTGCCAGCGGGAACAGGGGCACGAAGGCCATCAACTTGATGTGGTCAATCCACAGCATCTGTTCCATCCACTGCAGCCCGGAAAGCATTGCCTGGCCGATCAGGATTGCCAGTGCAAGGAACGCTACGTGCAATGACAGGGGTTCGATCGAGGACGGACGCACGGTCATGTGTGCTGCCACGTAGTTTTCGTCAGAACGGAACAGACCCTGCTGCTCTTCGACAGAGCGGTTAGCCGTCTCTTTGACAATCTGGGTGCGGCCGGTGCGCACGGCCCAGTTGATCAGCGCAACGCCTAGGACTACGCCCCCTACGAGGCCGACAGTAGCAACACCGATGGAAAGGTCGCCGCCCTCGGACCACCCTAATTCTTTGAACACGGGGATCATGCCGGCGGCGGTACCGTGTCCGCCCTCGTAACCAATTTCGATCAGTGCGCCCGCCATTGGGGAAATACCGAACAGTGGCACCAATATGGCAACGGTCAGTAGCAGGCCGGCAACGTATTGGCCAGTTGCCATTGCCACGCCAACCGATAGCTGGGGGCCCGCAATATTGACGATGCGTTTAGGACCCGGCAGATCCTGGCCCATGAACAGCGTGGCAAACACTACTGAGATTAGCAGCCCCGGAAGGGTTGACCAGATGCTGAGGACGTTTTCCCCTAGCAGCCCGCCGTCGGCAAACTGGTGGTAGCCGAGCTTGTCAGCGATCGCCCCAAAAACGCCGGGCCCAAGAAAGAGCGCGACGAATCCGCCTACGATTGACGAGGGGAGGAAGATCTTTTGAATCCACCTTACTTTTACGCGCAGCACCTTGCCGATAAGCAAAAATATGCCCAGCAACAGCAATGCGAAGCCAACTTGTTTTGCGTCCATTACCTGCTCCTCTGCTAGTTAACGGGACCCCTGTAGCCCTGGGATCAGCTAGCGCGAGGCGCAGCAGATTAAGGTGCGTGGGTCAAGACACTGCTTCAGTTGTATAAAATCTTTCTAAAGAATGTCAATTTTTAGCCATGCCTGCATGACTCCATGTCACTAAAGCAAAATGGTTCCCAAATTTGCCGCCAAGGCAAATTTACTTAGTCGCCTTAGATTCAGTAGCAGCGTACAAATCTTTCAACTGGGTATTGAAGTAGGGCGAGCCCATGAAGGAATCGTCCTGCGGACCAAAGGAGGACAGTCCGCGAACATAGCCCACCTCGGCCGCCTTGCTGTAGTGAGCAAGCCACGGCCCACCGGAGGCGCCGACGCCAAACTTCGAACCGGCAATGGTACTAAAACGCCGCTCCCCCCAGTCGTAGCTCTTGCCGTCGCCCTCGAAGAAAGACACCTGTTCGCCCTCCTTAATGTCGCTGGGATAGCCCACCATCAGCGCGTGGAAGTTCAGCGGACCCCCTGCAATAAGGCCGTGCCCACCTACTTCGTCAACTACCTTTTTGCCCTTCGAATTCGGCGCGGTTTCTACCATAGCCACATCGCCTACTACCCCATCCACACTAAAGTTGTACTTTGTCCACTCGGGGGTGGTGCGCATCTTCTTGGCAGCGAACTTGCCGTGCGGGGCCTGCCCATCCTTGTATCCAGGCACGAACACCCAGTTCTTCACCCACTTCTTCGACCGAGCCGAGATCACGCAGTGCCCTGCGGTCAGCACCACGGTCTTCTTTGGGGTATTCACGGCAGCGGCCGAGCAGCGCGAATCGTGGTCGAGCGCCGGATCCCGGTAGAACACTTTGCCATTTACGGCTCCCACCGCCGTCACCTTCGTGTCATCACTCTTGGAATACGCCGCCTTGCCGAGGGGAGCTTTCGGCTGAGTGAGCACCGTTTCCTGCTCCGTATAGTCTGCGGGCATCTTCGCTGTTGGCGCGGCGCTACGGGTGCGGATTCGCGTCCGGAAGGGTGTCGAGGGCGACTCTGGCGGCTGCGCGGCACGCATCCGCTGTGGCGTCCAATATTCAACCGTGAGCTCCGGATCGGCCTGCTCGGGAGAAGTAATAGTGCCATCCGCGCCGCCGACGGGTAGCTCATCTGCTCCTGCTGCCGGGACCATAACAACTGTAGCGATCATTGCGAGCGCTGCTACTGCGCCCAGCGAAGACTTCCTTGCCGACATCGCGACCCTTTCCATTGGGAGAACATTTACCAGAGTATAAGGTGCGCGAGCGTATGCACAGGGGTTAGGCGCGTGAGAGTAGGTACATTAGTCCAGGCCGGCGCCCTAATACGGCCAGCTAGTTGGCATGCATGGCGGCTTCGTGGTGCTCGTGCCCAGGTTCTTCGAGCTGGAAGGTGCAGTGATCAATCCCCCACTGATGTTGGGCCGTATGGGTCAGCTCGTCCAAGATGCGCGGCCCGGATCCATCAACCCACGCCTGCTCGCTGACGCGCACGTGCGCACTCAACACCGGCACGCCTGAGGTCAGCGCCCACACGTGCAGCGAGTGGATTGCGTCTACGCCCTTGGCGGCAGCTAGCGAGGCGCGGATTTCCTTGACATTCATACCTTCCGGCACGCCTTGCATGATGATGTTTACCGCCTTTTTCAGCAGGACGAAGGTGCGCGGCAAGATGATCAAGCCCACGGCGGCCGCAGCGATGGCGTCGATCCGGTTCCACCCGAAGGCAACGTTCAGCACCCCCGAGAGGATGATACCGGCGGCGCCGATGCCATCACTCATGACTTCGAGGAAGGCGGCTTTCACGTTCAAAGATTCTTTTTGCCCGCCGGCCAGCAGGAAGAGCGACACGGCCGAACCGATAACGCCAACTACCGCAAAGCCGATCACGCCCACGCCGTGCACCTGCGGCGGGTTAATCCAGCGATCTACCGCCTCGTAGGCAATGAAGACACCCACCCCTAGCAATAAGAAGCAATTGATGAGGACGGCAATAATCTCCGCCCTCATCCACCCGTAGGTGCGCCTGGGGGAAGCCTTGCGGGTTGCCAGCCAGGCAGCTATCAGGGCGATCAGAATGCCCGAAGAATCGACGGTCATGTGCATCGCTTCGGCGACTAGGGCCAGGGAGTTTGCCCACCAGGCGCCGATCAGTTCAGCGAGGATGATTAGTAGGTAAATAAAGAAGACAATTAGTAGGCGGCCCCGGTGGGCGCCGGTGGCGGTTTGCTCGCCGACCCCGTGATCGTGGCTGTGGCTATGGCTGTGGCCCATTACAATTCCTAGTTCTTTAATTCGTTTCGTGACGCACGTGATCGAGCGTGAGCTGCAAGGATGCTTTCACGTGGGTGTCAATAATGCGGTAGTAGGCCATGCGGCCCTCGCGACGGACGGCAACTACGTGGTGCGTGCGAGGTGGCCGATTCGTTCATCTGGGCTAACTGTGCCAAGTCCCCTACGCACATTTCGTCGACCTCTAGGAGTACCAGCAGCAGCCGCAACCGGGCCGGATCGCCAAACAGTCGCATAATCTGCGCAATCTGCTGTATTTCATCTTCGGCGGGCAGGGTGGCCCGCAGTAATTCAAAACGCGGCTTGTCTGCGTCACATTCGGCTTGCGCATTACTCGATGCCACCACAAGCACCCCTTTTAGTTTCACACCTGAACAACTGTTCAGACATTAAGATAACTGACTTGGGGGCGGCGCGCAAGACGCTAGCGCACCCACACTCGATCGCATGCATATCTTGCCTTCCCCTCGCCCCTACCAAAAAGAAGTCTTGCCGCTAGCGGGCGCACTGATCGCCGCGGTGGCGGAGTGCCCCGATCGCTAGCGTCAAGACTGTTGTGGCAAACGCTTAACTCAAGCAAGCAGCTGCGCGGTTTAGGCCGGCGGAAAGAAGCCCACGTGCGAATAGAACACGGTAAACGATAGGAACACCCACGTGACACCGCAACCCCATGTCAGCAGGGTGGCGATGCGGCCGACCCACTTATTTTCGGGGGCGAAGGGGGCAAGCATCGCCGCAATCCCACTGAAACCGTACAGGCACATAACCATAAGTGGCTCCCAAATTTGCCCCGCCATCAAGCGGGCGATGGGTTCAATGTCTGGCGGCCGCCACATGCCGAAGTGCATTCCTGCGATGGCGAACATGACTAAGCCGACACCTCCAACCGCGGCCACGTAAAGGATTGGGCGCAGCGTGCCGACTAGATCGAGCGGCCGCTCCTTGCGGTCAGCGGCCTTTTGCGCGGCAATAATTGCTAGCCCGGCAATAAAGGTGAGCAGTCCGTATAGCGCTGCAGGCTCGCCGAAGGTGACGTTGTCAACGGTGCAGCAAAATGCGCCGTCGACCTCTTTTAGCGGCCACATCAGCGTCATGTACATGCCGGTCACGCCCAGATATGCGCCGAGGGCGACGAAGGCCCACCCCCAGCCTGTCAGGGTGCGTGCCTTTCCTGGCACCGCTGCCTGCGCGCGGGCTGCGGTGCGGGCGAACACGACTGCCAGAATCATGATGGTGCCGGCTACCAGCGCCATTGTCGTATTGAAAGTAACCCCCTGCATTATCATGACTACCTCCTTTCTGCCAGGACGGCCTGGCGGATACTAAGGAGGGCCACACTAGCCCCGAAGGTGATGCACCAGCAGAGGGCGCCAATGTCCCTGCCAGTTTCACTGGATGCAGTTACCCAAAAGATGATTCCAACTAACACTCCAATCACAATCACGGGCCAGAGTATTTTCACGATCAGGCTTGCCCAACGCCGCGCGGCTTCGTCGTCGACCTCGGCGGGCAACCCGGTAAAGCTATCTAAGTTGTCCATACCTGTTACCTTAGTCCTATAAAACCGCTTTGACCAGAGCATTATGAGAATCTTCTAATTAAATATCTAATTTCTGCCACTGGCGATACCGCCTCTCATCCGCTAATTGACGGTGCACCAGGTCACCTTATTTCCTAGACTTTTTGTATGAACATTGGAAAATCTGACTTGGAAGTTTCTGGAATTGCGCTGGGCGCAAACCCCTTCGGGTGGACCGCTGACGAAGCTACTACCTACAAAATTTTGGACGCCTTCGCCGATGCGGGCGGCAACATGATCGACACCGCTGACGTGTATTCGGCGTGGGCGCCAGGCAACCAGGGCGGAGAATCTGAATCCGCCATGAAGCGTTGGCTCTCTGCCAATCGGGAGAAAGTGCTGGTTGCCACCAAGGTCGGCCAGAAGCCGGACAGGAAGGGGTTGGCTCCCGAAAATATCCGTAAGGCGGCGCAGGAGTCAGCCGAGCGCATGGGGGTCGAACAGATCGACTTGTATTACGCACACGAGGACGATCCCGAGGTGCCGATGGACGAGTTCGCCCACGCTTTTTCGGAGTTGGCCGAGGAGGGCCTGATCCGCGAGATCGGGATATCGAACTTTGAGCCGACTCGCTTTACCGAGTGGATGCAGATCGCGAAGAAGAACGGATTCCGCGCTCCGGTGGCGATGCAGCCGCATTACAACCTGGTCACGCGCGCCGATTTCGAGGACGAGCGCGCCCCGATAGCCCGGGAATACAACTTGGCGGTGTTCCCCTACTTCTCGCTCGCTTCCGGCTTCTTGACTGGCAAGTACAAGCGGGATGAACCTGTGCGCGGGGACCGCAAGGACATGGTTGCGCCCTACCTGAACGACCAGGCTTTCGACACGGTTGACCAACTGAAGGCCATTGCCGACAAGCGGTCAGTCACTCCGGGTGCGGTGGCGCTAGCGTGGCTGCACGCTCAGGACACGGTGGCGGCCCCGCTCGCTTCAGCCCGCAACACCGAGCAGCTGGAGCAGATTATGGTTGGCGCTACCTTGCAGCTCGACCCGGACGAGGTCGAAGCACTAACTAAGGTGTCCCAGGGACTATAACCGTCCCTTTTGCCACATCTACCGCCCTCGGCGCGAGTCTGCCACCGCCCCGAGGGCGGTACTTTTTAAACCGATTTGCACGGTCGATGGTAAGTCGCCCTCGCATGCAAGAATTCACATTTCTGACATCTCCGCAGCACATGGCCAATGGTGACGCACTCCACATTCTTGAATGATTTTCATTTTTCCGCAGCGCCGCGCGAAAGAGTCCCTGAAGGAAAAATATGGCAACTTTTCCATGTGGGCGTGTAAGTCAAAAAGCTAATCACATTGATGTAACCTACCTATGTGCCAACCACTAGATATGGGGTCTAGGGCGTCTGGCTAACACAAGATATTGCTTCTACCTGGGGGGTTACGAAATGGTTACCGCGGCTGCTAACACGAAGGAAACGACACTGGTCGAAAAACGTGATGGCCGAACGGTAACTTTCGACGCCAGCAAGATTTACCGGGCTGTCTACCTAGCCATGAACGATCAAGGGATTGATGATCCAGCATTCGTTTCCGACACCACAGAGGACGCGATCGCTTCCCTGCCGGACGGCACATTAGACATCCCCACCATTCAACGTGCGGTCGAGGATGCGCTCATGTCCTCCAGGTACCCACAGGTTGCGCGCGCCTACATCGAGTACCGCCACGACCGCGACAAGGCACGCGAAACCGCGATGGACGTTTCCGCCTCCTTAGATAAGCTGATGCGTCGCGACAAGACCGTGGTAAACGAGAACGCGAACAAGGATTCGACCGTTTTCAACACCCAGCGCGATCTGACCGCCGGTTCGGTGGCGCGCGCCTACGCCCTCAAAAATTTACTGCCCCCCGCAGTGGCGAACGCGCACATTAAAGGCGAGATCCACTTCCATGACCTGGATTACAACCCGTTCCAACCAATGACTAACTGCTGCCTGATCGACATCAAGGGCATGTTGGCCGAGGGCTTCCAGATTGGCAACGCGCGGGTAGAATCTCCCCGTTCCATCAATACGGCTACGGCGCAGATTGCGCAGATTATCGCGAATGTGGCGTCCTCACAGTACGGTGGCTGCTCGGTGGATCGCGCCGACGAAGTCTTGGCGCCGTACGCACAGATCAACTACGAAAAGCACGTACGGGATGCGGAGCAGTGGGTTGCCCCCGAAAAGCAGCACGACTACGCCATGGCGAAGACCCGCAAGGACATTTACGACGCGATGCAGTCTTTGGAATACGAGATCAATACGCTGTATTCCTCGAATGGGCAGACTCCGTTTGTCACTTTAGGCTTCGGCCTGGGAACCTCCGAGTTTGAGCGCGAGATCCAGAAGGCCATTTTGCAGGTACGGATAAAGGGGATCGGAAAGGATCATTACACTGCAATTTTCCCGAAGCTGGTGTTTGGGCTGCGCCGCGGCGTCAATTTGGATCCATCTGACCCGAATTATGACATCAAGCAGTTGGCACTTGAATGCTCCACTAAGCGCATGTACCCAGATGTCTTGTCCTACGACAAGCTGACGGAAATAGAGGGCGACTACAAGGCACCCATGGGTTGCCGTTCATTCTTGCCGAAGTGGGTGGATCCAGAAACCGGCGAGGCAGTTAATGCAGGCCGTAACAATCTTGGCGTGGTCACTTTGAACGTGCCGCGCATTGCGATGGAGGCGCACGGAGATCAGGATCGTTTCTGGCAGTTGTTCGATGAGCGCATGCAGGTAGTTAAGGAAGCCCTTGTCTTTCGCGCGAAACGGTGCGAGGACGCTACCCCGGACAACGCCCCGATCCTGTACAAGCATGGTGCCTTTGGGATTCGTGCGGGCGAGGGCGAGCAATCCGTTACGCAGTTCTTCCACAACCAGCGTTCTACGCTATCTATTGGTTACATTGGCCTGTATGAGACGGCTACTTGCTTCTACGGCCCGAATTGGGAATCTAACCCGCAGGCGAAGGATTTCACCCTGAGAGTAGTGCGCAAGCTGTCTGCTTACGCCGATCAGTGGAAGCGCGAATACCCGTACTGGTTTAGCGTCTATTCCACTCCCTCGGAATCGTTGACGGATCGTTTTTGCAGATTGGACCGGCAAAAGTTTGGCTCAGTGCCGGATATTACGCAGAAGGACTACTACACGAATTCCTTCCATTATGACGTGCGCAAGAAGATCACGCCCTTCGAGAAGATCGATTTCGAGTCCCCATATGAACCGTACACAAAGGGCGGTTTCATCCACTACTGCGAGTACCCAAAGCTGACCCACAATGCGAAGGCCCTGGAGGCCGTATGGGATTACGCCTATGACAAGGTGGCGTACCTGGGCACTAACACGCCGATCGATAAGTGCTTTGTGTGCGGCTTTGAGGGCGAGTTCCTGCCTACCGAGGAGGGTTTCAAATGCCCTGACTGCGGCAACGCTGACCCGAATTCGTGCGACGTAGTCAAACGAACCTGCGGCTATCTTGGAAACCCGCAGAAGCGGCCCATGGTGCATGGACGCCACACTGAGATCGCTTCGCGAGTAAAACACATGGATGGACCCACCCGATGACCGTCCCTCCGTCTACCCCGTCGGTCCGCGAGCAAGTCGATTATGCTCGCGGCCACGGGGTACGCCAACCGAAAATTGGCCAGTGGGACGGCCGGTTACTTTCGCGCAACTACGTTGCCGACTACAAGCCATTCAACTTTGTTGACGGCGAAGGCGTGCGCTGTTCCCTCTATATGTCTGGGTGTCCCTTCAAGTGCCCGGGCTGCTACAACAAGGCGGCGCAATCTTTCCAGTATGGCAGCCCTTACGATGACCGGTTAGAAGAACGGATTTTTGCCGATCTGGCCAAACCTTACGTGGCTGGACTGTCACTACTGGGCGGGGAACCTTTTTTGGCAACCCCCGTCCTACTTCCGTTACTACAGCAGCTGCGCACCAAGTTCGGCGACACCAAAACAGTATGGGCTTGGTCTGGATACACCTGGGAGCAGTTGCGGATGGAGAATAAGGACAAGCGGGAGCTGCTTGCTATGTGTGATGTGTTGGTTGATGGGCCATTCATTCAGGCGGAATTTGATCCGAACTTGCCTTTCCGTGGATCAGCAAACCAACGGATAATTGACGTCTCTGCGTCCGAAATAGCTGGTAGGGCTACTATCTGGCAGAGTAAAGCCACAGCTCGCAGTATTGTTGATTAACATCACATAAATTAATATGAATTAATCTTTTAACCCGACTAATAGCTCACGCAGCCGCCTCTCACGCACTATTCAGCGACTTTGGGAAAAATTTAAGATTGGAAGGTTTTCATACGCGCACCCCCTTTAATATTAGAAATTTTCATCTTCTTGAACGTGTGGTGTCGCTGATAAATACCTGTTTAGAATGGTCGCGTACCGATCACCTCCACCTGGTAGGTTTTCGGTAGTTTTCCAGTGGTGCGCATGGCGTGCCTTCGTAACCGACTCAGAAAGTTCGACCGATGAAATCTCGAGTTCTCGTAGTACCCGCCCTCGCAGCAGCCCTACTTACCCCCGTTCTGCCCGCAGTTGCCTCCGCTGAAGCTGCTCCCGCACCGGCCGCTGTTGCCTCCGCTCCCGCAAAGACTAAGACCGAAGCTAAGAAGATGCTGACCAACGTCAACGGCCGCATCGACACCCTGAAGAAGCAGGAAGCCGTCCTGCCCACCGGTGATTACAAGGCCCAGGTAAAGGACCTTCTGAAGACCGCCTTCGACCTGAAGGACACCCTGATTGCCATCGCTAAGGGCGACATCAGCGCGTTCGACATGCAGACCATCGAGGCCCGCTACCAGCTGACCCTGACTATTGCGGACACGATCAAGACTGCTACCACCAAGCTGACCAACAAGGTGCAGGCCACCCACATTGAGCTCGGACTGGCCACCACCAAGGCTGTCCTGAAGTTGATCAACCTGACCAACTCCTCCGCCGATCTTGAAGCCGCTCAGAAGGAACTGAAGGGCGTGCTCGCCAAGGTTTCCCAGTACCCCGACCTGACTGCCAAGGACACCGCCACCATCTACGTGAAGGCGAAGCTTGACAAGGTCATCTGGAACACCCGTTTCGACCGCGACAAGCACATCCTGGGCAAGAAGTCCTTCGAGACCTACAACACCTTGAACTCCAACATCACCAAGGCTGTTGGCGTTTGGTTCAACGCTCACGCCACCGTTGCTGACGTTGACAAGGCTATTGCCGATCTGCAGGCTGCTTACAAGACCGCCGAGGCCGGCAAGTAAACCTGCACTAATTTAGCTAAGGCTTTCAGGCTTTAGAAACTCTGGGAAAGGTGGGACCCTTCGGGGTTCCACCTTTCCCACATTTAACAGGCAAATCAGGCAGCGGACTTGCCAGCGATTCAGTACGTGCCAGCTGGCAAGATTGGCGCAAATGGGAAGGCTGGTGAGCTTCGCCCTCGATGTGGGATCGGCGTGCGCGGGCCTTGGCATTATTTCCCGCCCCTTAGTGTTTTCCGCGAAACATGGTGTAGATCGCCAAGGTTCGACGAAACGCCGAGGTTCACGAAAGCACTGAGGGACTACAGTCCCCTGGCCGAAACGCCCAGGACATGCACCATTCACTCTCCAATTGTCACGAATTGGCGAATAGGTATTCCTTGCGGGCAAATATAATCAGAACCCGCCATTATATGGCTCCGTTTTCCGGCAGCCGAGCTACACTATTGCACCCCCATAAGGCCAGTAATGCCACTATTTGGAAGCGCCAACTCTGGTACGCTCCACCCCTAACTAGGATCGCATCATTTGACCCTAGGTGGAGTTTATGCTGATCAGCACGCACCAATTTTCTTCACATTCATCTCTTCAGGGAATTTTAACAATATTTTATGTTGCAAAAGTTTCGTGCATTACCTCGATCTAAGAATTAGAACTATCCAGGCTTTTGGCGGCAGAGTACTGGTAGTAGATGCGCGTCCAGCCTGGCCGCGTACCGTTCACCACCACCCGGTAGGTTTTCGGATGTTATCCAATGGTGCGCACACCGTGCCTCGTACCTCTACTCAGAAAGTCCGATCAATGAAAACTCGATTTCTTGTAGTTCCAGCCCTCGCAGCAGCCCTGCTGACCCCAGCTATGCCCGCGGTTGCTACCGCTGGAGTTGCTCCCGCACCGGCCGCAGTCGTCGCTGCTGCCCCGGCTAAGGCGCAAGCCCAGCAGATGCTGTCCGAGGTAAATGACCGCATTAACACCATGCAGAAGCGGCAGGCTGTTCTTCCCACCGGCGATTACAAGCCTCAAATCAGGGACCTGCTAACGACCGCGTTCGACCTGCGCGACACTCTGACCGCCATCATCACGGGCGACGTTTCTAAGTTCGACATGAACACTATCGGCGCTCGCCTCGAACTGACTCTAACTATCGCCGACACCATTGAGACTGCCACCACTAAACTGACCACCAAGGTTAAGCCGACCCACGTTGAGCTAGGTTTGGCCACCACTAAGGCTGTTCTAAAGCTGATCAACCTAACCAATTCCACTTCGGCCTTGCAGGCTGCTTCCCAGGAGTTGAAGGATGTTCTAGCCAGGGTTTCACAGTACCCCGACCTGTCCCCTTCGGACACCGCCACCATCTACGTGAAGGCGAAGCTTGACAAGGTCATCTGGAACACGCGCTTCGCTCGTGACAGGAATATCTTGGGCAAGAAGTCCTTCCGCACCTACCATACTTTGAACCGCAATATCACCAAGGCTGTTGGCGTCTGGTTTAATGCTCGCGCCACCGTTGCTGACGTTGACAAGGCTATTGCTGATCTGCAGGCGGCTTACAGGGTTGCCGAGGCCGGCAGGTAATCTACTTCTTAGGCATTAGTTTCTAAGGTCGAAAAGAGGGGGGACCCATCTGGGTTCCACCTCTTTTTTCTGTTCTAGCGCTGCTTTTCCGCCTGGGTAGGAACCTGAGGGCTGCCTTTCCACCTGGGTGGACACCGGCATAGGCGCGCTGCGCCCCACAGGTCCGGTCTTAGTGTTGCCGTGTAAAGGCACCCTTGTTAGGTTTTATTGCGAGGCCTACTACAAACCAGGCGATGCCCATGAAGATCCACGTTCTCGTGTTTGGGGCGCTGGCCGCAAAGAGGCTGACCAGGAAGTTGCCTAAGTAAAATCCGCCGTGCAGACCGATGGCGGGCCACAGGTTAGCCGTTTTGAGTCGCACCGCTCCGGCGGCGAAGCCGAACCCTAAGGGCATGGTTAGGTAGGCTAGCTGTTCGCCAACTTCTGCCCCACCGCCCTGGAAAACTAGGTGTAGGCCGGCAAATGTGGCGGTGACAATGAACAGCCCTAGGCAGGGACGGAATCGAAAAAAGTGCAGCAACCAGCCCCGGAAAACCAGTTCTTCGGGGATGGCATGCGCGAAGAACCCGCTGCTCAGCGCCGCCACCGCCCCTAGACACGCGGGCAGGTGCGCGGGGGCGCGATACCCGCCTAATCCGCCGGTAAACAACTGGGCAACTAGCGCGATTAGGGCCGCCAGTACAAGCATTGCCGTAAACCAGACGACACCTTTTGCGGTTGGTCTCAGCCTCAGCACGTCCAGGGTGGTTTTGTCCCAATAGTGCACTAACAGGGCGAGGGCGAGGGCAACCAGTACCACTATGAGGGCATGTACCCCCACAGCGGTCATTACTTGCCCGTATGGGCCCATCTGGGTGGTGCCGGAAAAGCGGGAGCGCAGTTCGGGGATCGCACCTACGATTGCCACCGGACCAACCATCGCTACTAGGAGGACGCTGACCGCTACGGTGGTTCGCAATGCAGCTTGTAGAACAAATATACAAGCAGATTTTTGGCGGATACAAGTGTTCTTCGGTAGGGCGATCGGGATAGGGGTGGGGGCGGCGCTGTTCTCCATATTTCTACTCAATCAGGTGGGAGGCGCTATTTATATAGGGAATGCCCCTGATTTCCCACTAGGGGATCCCTTGCCCGGTGAGCTGATCCCAGCTACAGGCGGCGTAGCCACCCCAGCTATACACCGCGCGAGCGCGCTTTTGCGTGTCAGCAAATGTTCGATATCCCAGTTCTGCGCCAAGACTGGACTCTAGTTTATTAGAACTTTTAATATAAAAGCAGTTTCTTGCGTAACCGCCTCAGCTGTATTAGTTGGCTTTTACCGCATAGTTTTGCCAGTTTCTTTTGATTTTGGCAAGCGCACAACCCCATGTTGTTCCGCTCGCGTTTCGGTTTCTATTCCGCGCTGCGGGACAGATTATCTGTACTAATCGAATCCGTAAGAACTAAAGTGAACGAATTCCTTGGAAAGCCGCCCTTGCCCTGTGCAGTTTCACCAAAAATCTTCTCGCTCAGATCAAAGTCGGCCGCAACAAAAGTTCTAGCCGGCTGCGATTCTTTACCATACTTAGGAACATTACCCCAATCCGGGTGGTACTCAGGGGTATCCCAGGTGTACCCGTACAGTTCGCTAGCTGACCCGGAAGGACGAACCCGAATAATGTCAGCCATACCCATCAACTCGCGAGCCTCACGGGTCTTGTTCGGGTGGTGGTAGACCTTCAGATTATTCTGTTCCCGCACGTCGGCATTTGCACCAATATTGGACTTCAGCACGATCGGTTCGGCGCCAGTACGCGGCGTAGTAGTAATAATCTGGTTCGCATCCAAGCCCTTAGCAGGAACCAATTGGCGCAGCTTCAGCCCAGAAAGCGAACGAACGACCGTACCCTCGCCGTGGTAGTCAACGCCACGGGTGGACAGTGCCAGCCCGCGCAACCAAACCCCATAATCGTCCTCAGGAGGTAAACCCGGTTTCAAAATCGGAACGGACCAACCAATGATCCCCTTGCAGAATCTTATCCTCCAGGAAATCCCCAAAATCGACAATATTCGACTTGAAGTCGCCGGTCTCGCCCTCGATACTCACAGAAGCGCGCCCCTGGATTGCTAGCTTCGCGCCAGACTTGCCCTCACGCAAATCCCGCAACTGGGCAGCAGTTACGTCCGGCTTAACCTTCACGGGAATAATCGCAGTGTAGGTTTGCCCGCTCTTTGCAACCGAGCCATCACCGAGCACGTTGCCGCTCTCGGGAATAGCGCCAATAGCCTCGGCTAGCTTAGGCATCTCAGCATCGAAATCCCCAGCCCATTCGTTGTAGTTGAAGTAGATGTCGAACAGCTTATTGCCGTCCTTATCCGTACCCGCATCCACAACCTTGGTCTTTACCGGGCCTGGGACCTTCACGTCGTCAATATTTACGTCGAAGATCTTCGGCACAGCTACTCGCACATACGGGCTGAAAACCTCCGGATGCTTGCCCTGGTGAACGTCAAAACGTATGTCAGCCTTAACATACATTTTCTGCCCCGGCTGAACAGCGCCTCCGTCATACTTGAGCGTGGTGGTAACCTGCGGCTTCTGGCCGTCCGGGGTGCCCCAACGCTGGGTCGGGGCCGGAATCAGGTCCCCTACCTTGTCGCCTTAAGGTGCTGCCAGCGCTGACAGCGAAGACGGTACCGTAAGCGCAAGCAAGGCCACAAAGCCCATTCCTCGCGCAAATTGTCTTGATAGTGCCAAAACAATCGCCACTTTCCTTCATTTAATATTCATGGCGCATTTTTAACACGGTGTCAGAAAATACCCTTCATTTAAATACTATTAAGTATATTTAATCAATCTTTAAGAAATAGGATTAAATAAACAGTTACTAGCTCTCATCCCTGCACTAAAATGCCACCCCAGGCGGGCAGTCGCCGGCGAATCCGCACAAAACGCCCTTACATGCGCCTTCGAGGCCAACTTTTTTGCGTTCGAACGCCACAATCGCCTCGGCCACACACCCCGAAACTAGCTCACACAAATTTGGCAACGGTTTCCATCGGTCCCACAATTTCACACTTTCTGCACTCGCTTAAATTGACGTTAATCTTATTTTTAAAGCCGAAACTATCCGTGGATCTAAAACACGGCCTACCGCCCAAAATGCCCACACACGAGTGGCAGGGGCCAAAAATCCCCAAACTACAAGTTTGGCGCCCTCGGCGGCACAAGTGGAATACGTTTCAACACTCGAAAGCCACCAGCACATGACTAGGTCGAAGGTCTAGCGTTTTCCCCAACGAACAAAGCGTTCGTACT
This sequence comes from Winkia sp. UMB3158, assembly GCF_030217145.1. Taxonomy (NCBI): domain Bacteria; kingdom Bacillati; phylum Actinomycetota; class Actinomycetes; order Actinomycetales; family Actinomycetaceae; genus Winkia; species Winkia sp. UMB3158. The sequence goes on from NZ_JASONH010000006.1 coordinate 20,383, forward strand.
ACTAAAACTGCGAACACAAAGAAAAGGAGTTCCGCATGAAGCGATCACGTCTCATCCCCACAGCCGCAACACTAGCTATGGCCATGATGTGCATGTGCGCTTGCGCGGGACCCAACGCGGCAGAAGGAGCCAAAGGCAAAGACTCCAAGGCGGCCACCATCAACGTAGGCTCCCTATACGAGCCCACCAACCTGTCTAACACGGGCGGTGGCGGCCAAGGCGTAACCGAGGCCCTAACCGGAAACGTGTACGAAACCCTCTTCCGCCTAGAAGACAACGGCAAAGTAAAACCCTGGTTGGCCACAAAAGACGAGGCCTCCCCAGACGGTTTAACCCACACCCTGTCCCTGCGCAAAGGCGTCACCTTCTCCTCCGGCAAAGCCCTCTCCGCGAAAGACGTGGCAGCCTCCATCAAAACTGTTCTGTCAGAACAGTCCCAAGCTGCCAGCAAAAAAGAGCTCTCCGTAATCAAAGACGTCACCGCCCAGGGCGAGGATGCGGTAAAACTCACCCTGTCCGAACCGTCCGTATCTTTGCAATACAACCTGTCCGGGCTGTGGATCGTTCCCGAAGGGCTAGACACAAAGAAAAAGACCGAAGGAACCGGCCCCTACACGCTGGACAAATGGACCAAAGGCTCCACCCTGTCACTAAAAGCCCGCAAAGACTACTGGGGCGAAAAACCCGCCAACTCGGCGGCCGTATTCCACTACTACACTGACGCCACCGCCCTCACCAATGCGCTGAAAGCTGGAGACGTCGACGTGGTAACCAACGTACAATCGCCAGACGCACTACCGGAACTAGAAAAGGACGCCAAGTACAAGGTCGCCTCTGGTAACTCCACCACCAAGGAACTGCTGGCCTTCAACGACCGTGTGGCCCCCTTCGACGATGCCCGCGTGCGCCAGGCAATCTACTCGGCAATAGACCGCAAAAAACTGTTGCACTCCATTTGGAACGACAAGGGCCAAGTAATCGGATCCATGGTTCCACCCTCGGACCCGTGGTACGAAGATCTGAACTCGCTAAACCCCTACGACCCAGCCAGGTCGCAGAAACTACTGAAGGAAGCTGGTAAGGAAGGACTGTCCTTCACCCTGGACGCTCCCACCTACGACCCGCACCCGCTAGTAGCCGAATTCGTAAAATCCGAGCTGGCAAAGATAGGCGTAGAAGTAAAGATCAATTCGATAAGCGCCGACGAGTGGTACTCCAAGGTGTTCAAAGACCACAACTTCACCGCCACCTTGCAAGAGCACGTCAACACCCGCGACGTAGTCTGGTACGGCAACCCCGACTTCTACTGGGGCTACAACAACCCCCATGTCACTGACCTAGTAGCCAAGTCACAAAAGGCCGCGAACGTTAAGGAACAAACCGAACTGCTGCGCAAGGCAAACCGGATCATAGCCACCGACGCTGCTAGCGCCTGGCTGTACCTGTACCCGCAAGTAGTGGTATCGAAGGCAGGCGTTTCCGGCTACGGTGTGAACGGGCTGAACTCGCAGTTCTTCCTGGCGCCAATTTCTAAGAAAGCCTAAATGCTTTCCTACCTAATTCGCCGCAGCGCATTGCTAGTTGGCACAGGCGCAGCAGGACTAATCCTAATATTTGTTCTGCTGCGCCTACTGCCCGGCGATCCGGCCAACGCACTCCTGTCAGCTACCGCCACCCCCGCCCAAATCGCGGCAGCGAGGGCACAAGTCGGCTCCGATCAGCCCGTACTAACCCAATTCACCAACTGGGTAGGCGGGCTAGCCCACGGGGATCTAGGCACCTCGTTCACCTCGGGGAGGGACGTGGCCTCCGAAATTTCCTCCCGGCTCACCGTCACCCTGCCGCTCACCCTCATTGCCTTCACCTTCGCCCTGGCGGCCGCCATCCCCCTAGGCTACGCAGCCGCCCGGTGGCGGAAAGGCACAATCGGCGCAGCCATTTCAGCCTTCCTGCAAATCGGGATCGCAATCCCCGTGTTCTGGATCGCAATGATGGGCGCCCTAGTCTTCGGCGTACACCTCAAATGGGTCCCCGCCTCCGGCTTCCCACCCGAAGGATGGAACAGTCCCCTCCTCGCCTGGACCGCACTCATCCTCCCAGCAGCCACCATCGCGTTCGTTTCCTGCGCCTCCCTAACCCGCTACACCCGAGCGGCAACCCTAGACGTACTGCAGGCCGACTACCTGGCCCAGGCGCGCGCCCTCGGACAGAGCAAAACCCAGGCAATGCTCACCCACGGGATCAGAAACGCCTGCGTACCCGTAATATCCGTAGCCAGCATAGAACTGGCCACCACGTTCATAGGCGCCGTAGTAGTAGAACAAGTCTTCGCCCTTCCCGGGCTCGGCTCGATGCTCACGCTCGCCATCACCCAGCACGACTTCCCCTCAATCCAGGGAGTTCTAGTGGTATCTACCGCATTAGTACTGCTGATAGGCTTCGCAGCCGACGTGCTACAGCGACTCATAGACCCACGCCTGCGCAACTCCCTGAGCGGAGGATACCAATGAAGCGAACCAACCTGTGGGTAGGAATCACCCTACTGTCATTGATAGCGCTGGCCGCCGCCGTCTCGTTTTTCTGGCTGCCCTACCCCGTTTCCGATACCTCCGGAGGGCGCCTCGAAGGGCCCGGTACCCAGCACCTGCTAGGTACCGACCGGCTCGGGCACGACCTACTCACCCGCATGCTACTAGGAGCGCGTATAGCCCTGGGAGTGGGACTTGGCGCCTCAATAATAGCCGCCGCCATCGGGGTAAGCTTCGGCCTAGCCGCAGCCCTAGCCCACGGCTACCTAGACGACATCGCCTCAGTCACACTCGACGTTCTAATTGCCTTCCCCACCCTACTGCTAGCAATGCTCATGGTGGCCGTAGGCGGGGCCTCACTAGTGACCGTAACCTGCGCAATTGGTATTTCGGCCTCGGCAGTAATCGCAAGGCTAACCCGCATACTGGCCTCCCGCGTGCTGCGCGAACAATACGTCACCGCAGCCCGCACCGCCGGAGTGGGCACCCTCGGCATCATCGCCCGGCATGTGCTCCCCAACATCTGGCAATTCCTGGTAGTAAACGTGGCCCTACTATTCGGCTCCGCAGTACTTGCAGAGGCCGGCCTCTCATACCTCGGGCTCGGCACACCCCCACCAAACGCCTCCTGGGGGCGCCTCCTGCTAGATGCCCAAGCCACCTTCACCGTGCAACCGCTCGGCGCAATAATCCCGGGGGTGGCGATTCTCGCCCTCGTGATAGGCGCCAACCTACTATCTGACGGGCTCCGCGCCATAGACCCCACCTTAGAGGAGGCATAATGGCCCCCACCCTAAGCGCACAAAACCTTTCGGTCCGCATAGGAAAGAAAACCCTTTTGGACTCGCTCACGTTTACCGTTCAGGCAGGCGAACACCTAGGGCTAATCGGCCCCTCCGGATCCGGAAAAACTATGTTCGCCCGCACTGCCATGGGCCTGCTGCCCGCCCGCGCCAACGTGAGCGGCTCCCTCCAAGTAGCCGGCAAGCAAATAGTAGGCGCCACCGAAAAAGAAATGGGCGAGGTGCGCGGCGCCCTAGCCGCCATGATCTTCCAAGACCCACTCACCGCCCTCGACCCCCTTCAACGCATCGGCCGCCAACTATCCTGGCCAATCCGCCACCACCAAGGCGTAGAAAAAGGTAAAAAGCTGCGTGAAGCCGTCCGTGCCGCCCTCACCGAAGTACACCTGGCAGACGCAGATCGCATAGCCCACGCCTACCCGCACGAGCTCTCTGGAGGCCAACGCCAACGCGTCGCCATCGCCCTCGCCCTCGCGTGCCAACCCCAAATCCTGCTGGCGGACGAACCCACCACCGCCCTAGACGTAACAGTGCAACAGCAAATCCTCCAACTGCTAAAAGAAATTACCGCCGCCCGAAAAACCACCCTCATTTTCATATCGCACGACCTGCCCGTGGTCACCCAACTCGTGGGGCGCACGCTGGTGCTCAACCAAGGCCGGGTAACCGACGACGTACCCGTACCAGCACTGCTCGCCGGGGCCGGAGTAAGCCCGCGCGCCCGCGCAATCGTGCAGGCCGCAAGGAACCTGGAAGACGCCCTTGCCGCCGCACAGCAAGGAGACCGCCCATGAGCGAGACCATACTCCAATTCGACAGCGTCACCTACACCTACCCCAAATCAGAGCGCGGTATCGCAGGCTTTAACCTCTCCCTTGCCGAGGGCGAACGCATAGCACTAGTGGGCGAATCTGGCTCCGGCAAATCCACCGTCGCCCGTCTGGGGCTGGGCTTGTTGCGCCCAAAAGCCGGCCGCGTCAGCTTCGCAGGCACGAAAATACCCGGCCGCGGGCGCCGCGGACGCCGGAAGTTCCGCGGACAAGTTTCCGCAGTCTTCCAAGACCCGTATTCTTCCCTAGATCCGCGCATGCGCGTAGGCGAAACAGTAGCCGAGCCACTACGCGCACTACATCTGGCCAGCGGCCAGGCAGCCCGCGAGCGCGTTCGGGAGGCTTTGGCACTCGTGGACGTTGATCCGGACCGGGCCGACGAATATCCGCGCACCTTCTCGGGCGGCCAACGCCAGCGCATCGCCATTGCCCGCGCCCTGGTGAGCCAACCAAAAGTGCTGGTAGCGGACGAGCCGGTGAGCGCCCTCGACATGGCCACACGTGCCTCCGTAATGGAAATGGTCGAACAGATTACGCGCAGCCGCGGCACCGCCCTGCTGCTGGTGTCACACGACCTGGCTACCGTTGCCTCAACATGTGAACGCATTCTGGTGCTACAGGGCGGAAGACTTGTCGAGACCGGCACCACCCAACAGGTGCTAGGTGCGCCCAGCCAGGACTACACCCGCCAGCTGTTAGCTTCAATCCCCCGCCTGCCGGCCTAGGGGTGTAAGTGTACTGGCTGGCGCAAAGCTCAGGCCCCAAAAGCACACGCGCGACCTGATGCAGCGCAGGCGCGTCCCATCAGCTATATTTCACTCAGAATGGGCCGGGCCTTGGTTAGAATTTCTTCCCATTCTTCTTGCGGATCCGACAGCCGCGTGATGGCACCCCCGCAACCGTAGCTGGCCTTTCCGCCCTCGATGAGGGCCGTGCGGATCGTGATGGACAGGTCCATTGCCCCGCTGAGCGAAATGTAGCCAATTGCCCCCGAATAAATCCCGCGAAGGTGGCCTTCTTCTAGCCGCTCCAGGATCCGCATAGAACGCTCCTTGGGCGCCCCGGTCATGGAACCTCCCGGGAAAGCCGCCCGAATACAATCCAGGGCAGACACGTCGCCTCTCTTGCGGGCCCTAATTGTCGACACCATCTGGTGCACGTAGCTGAAACTCTCAATGCCGCAGACCACCGGCACTTCGACACTGCCCGGCACCGCCACCCGGCCCAGGTCGTTTCGCAGCAGGTCGCAGATCATCAGGTTCTCGGCCCTATCTTTGACGGAAGTGGCCAAGTCATCGCGCAGGGCTTCGTCCTCGGCCGGGGTGTGCCCGCGCGGGCGCGTCCCTTTGATAGGTTTTGCTTCCAGAACGCCACTCGAGCTAAGGGAGAGGAAGCGTTCCGGCGAGGTCGAAAGCACCGCGCGCCCGCCGAAGCGCAAGAAGCTGGCAAAAGGCGCTGGATACTTTGAACGCAAATGCAAGTAGTAACGGTACGGGTCACCGAGGGCGGGGAAACTAATTGAGTTGGTAAGGCACAGCTCGTATGCATTCCCTTTGGCAATTTCCTCTTGCGCCTGGGCGATCTTGGCCAGGTACTGTTCGCGACTAAAACGGAACGTGCGCGGCGTATCCGGCAGGGCCAACGCGCTGACCGGGCTGGCGGCAGTATTCACTTGCCACGGCTCATACCCCAGCGCCCACACCTCACCATTCGGGCTGATCGCAAGGCATTTGTCTACGCTTATGAAGTGGGCTTCCCCCTCGTAGGTTAGGTAGCCCACCATTCCGAGGGCGAAAGCGCACGGCACACCGGTCGTATCCGCCTCGGGCAGAGGCGCCCGTTCTAGGGAAGGCACGGGCGTACCCGAGCACAAATAGTGCCAGCCGGAACCGTCAGAAGAATCGAGCCAGGCCGCGTGGCTTTGACCAAGGAAGTTGGCGGCAAACAATGCTTCGGGCAGCAAATCGGTGTCAATCTTTTCGTACCACACCTTCACCGGCGCCGACGAGGGCGGGCCAGGTGTAGCGGGCGGGTGCGGCGAGTCCGACGTGGCGGGCGATCCGGGGTAAGAGGCAGGCCCGGCTGGCGCATGGCCGGTTTGCGCTTCGCCCTGTAGGCCGGCCCCAACTTGTTGCGCAGACGCGCTAAGGAAGTTTCGCATGAGCTCTACCCCACCGGTAGAACCTACCGATTCGGGGTGATATTGCACGCCCCACAGTGGCAAAGACTTGTGTGCCACGCCCAGCAACGTACCGTCCTCGTCCCATTCCGTGGCGGTCAGGCAAGCCGGCAGGTCCGTTATTTCCAAAGAGTGATAGCGCATCCGCCCACCGGTTACCTCGCCGTGGCGCGGGTAGCGGGCGGTGCCCAGTTTCGCTCCGTAGGCCTCACACAGGCCCTGAAAGCCCAAACAAATTCCCAATGTGGGGGCGGGAGGATCCAAGAAAATGCCCGGAAACCAAGGGTATTCTGCAGGTCGCCCCGGCCCCGCGGAAACAATAATGCGGTCGGCGGCCGCCAGGTGGGTATCGGTTACGTCCTCGGCAATAACCACCTGCGGCATCTGCCCGCAGGCAGCAAAAACAAGGTGTGCCAGGTTGTACGTAAAAGAATCATGATTATCAATCAACAAGACGCCCACGGGCAAAGATTATAAAATCAGTCTGCTCAAGTAAGTAACCAGGATTCTTCCGGGAAAGGGTGCAGCCCAATGGAAGCTGACGTCGCCATTACCCAGGCGCTCAAGGGAGACGGGCACTTCACCACGATGCTCATCGAGGGCGGCAAAGTGCGCGGGCCCCAGCTGCACGCTAAGAGGTTGCAGCGCGACCACCGCACTCTCTTTGGCACCGACCTGGATTTGGCGTCCGTCGCAGCCGAACTGGAAAAACTAGCCGCGCAGACCGGTAGCTTCGTTGCCCGCGTGAGCATGTTCGAAACCGAGCACCTGATCACCACCCGCAGTGCGCCCTCGACTGGGCCGATCAGCTGCGAGCTGTTTCCGCTGCAGCGCAACCTGTCCCACGTGAAACACTTCGGGTTGGCCCCGCAGTGGCATGCCCGTCGTGCAGTCGCAGCCGACGATGCCATCTGTTGCACGGGGCTCGATAAAGACGACCTGGTATTGGAAGGCACCATGTTCAACGTCGGCTTCATTCGGGCCGACGGGCGTTTGGTGTGGCCGGAAGGGCCCGTGCTGGCAGGCACAACCTGGAAACAGCTCGAGGGCGTGTGGGCCTGCGAGAGCCGGCCTGTACGCGTGGGCGAGATCGGCAATTTTGTGGGGGCGATTGCCACTAACGCAACTAGCGGGGTTCGCCCCATCACCACAATTGGTCCGCGCCTACGCTGCAGTCTGGAAGGCTTGGCTTGGGCTAATAAGATTGCGAAAGCCTATCAAGCAATTCCCACCGAGGACGTAACCCAACTAAGTCAGGCCGTTTAGCCAATCCGGGGCGCTCCCGGCAAGGGCGCACGGCACGTTTCGGCGGTACTGAAACTTATTGCCGCCCTTGGGATTTCTTCGAAGCTTGCCTAGCCACAAAGGGGATCCCTACGAGGCAGATGATCCATGCGACGACGATGCCAGCGCGCAGCCCAGTTTCAGTAGGAAAAAGATAGGACACTATATAAAACACCCCGACCGTAGAAATTAGCGCAAACAATCCGTAGCCGAGTGTTTTTGCCGCTTTCACTTGCATGCAACACTCCCTGTAATCGTTCCAACCCAAAGGGTCGGCTTCGCAGTATGTCTTGGACCTGGCCTGAACCAGCTTGGCAGATACTACTCTATGGCCGCTAGGCGGGTCTGGTCGACCCGGATGCCAACTTGTTCGCCCTCGCTAATAGCCTCCGCCTCGTGAGTCAAAGGCGCGCTCGCCCCGGCCAACTGGCCATCCGGGAGGATCACCTGCACGTTCACGCTGCCGCGGCGCACGTGTACAGAATCGACGGGCAGGTGCACGCCCTCGCCCTCAAAGCACACCCTTAGCGCCCCCGGAGCCAACCCGATGAGTGCCGCCCCCCGCGGCACCCGGGCTCCCAACTTGGCCGCCAACTCGGGGCTGACAAACGGCCCGTAGCCCAAAAATTCTGCGACCGATCGCGTTCCCGGCTGCGTCCACACCTGCGCCGGCGTACCAAACGCCGCCAGCCCGCCCGCAATCAGTACCCCGATCTTGTCGGCAACCGTAAACGCCTCATCCTGGTCGTGGGTGACATAGATGCCCGCCGTGCCCTCCGCGGTCAAAATCTGCCGCAGCTGCACCGCCAAGCCTTCGCGCAATTTGCGATCGAGGGCCGACAGCGGCTCGTCCAGACCCAGCAGCTTAGGGCGGGGGGCAAGAGAACGGGCAAGCGCCACCCGCTGGGCTTCCCCACCCGAGAGCTCACTGACCTGACGCGAAGCGTAGTCTTTCAGGCCAACCAGGTCCAACAATTCGCGTACCCGCTCCTGTTTTTGCGCCCCAGAGCCCTTCAAACCGTAAGCAATATTGCCGGCCACGTCCCTATGCGCAAACAGCTGCCCATCTTGGAACATCAGCCCAAAACCGCGCTGATAGGTGGGTACCCCGGACAGATCGTGCCCGTCCCAGGAAATCTTTCCCCCGGCCACCGGCTCCAACCCCAGTACCGCGCGCAGCAGCGAGGATTTGCCCGAACCGGACGGGCCCAGCAGAGCAACAATTTCGCCCTCGGCAACGGCCATAGACACCGAATCGACGGCCACGGTGCTGCCATACTTTACGGTCAGGTCTTTTACTTGCAGCATTTTTCCTCACATCATTGGGGTCGCATCGTTTGGGCGTAGCCGTTCAACAATTACCATCAAAGTTGCCGTCACTACCGCCAGCAGCACGGAAGCAGCCATGGCCATGCCCTGCTCGGTGGCCCCAGGGCGGGACGCCAGTGAATAAATCGTCACGGGCAGCGTGGCCGTCTGCGGGCGTGCCAAGAACGAGGTTGCCCCGAACTCGCCCATCGAAATCGCCAGCGCGAACCCGGCTGCCACCACGCCCGTACGCCACAGGTAGGGCCCATCGATGGTGGCCAGTACGCGTTCGGGGGAAGCCCCCAGGGACGCGGCGGCCTCGCGCTGGCGGGGGTCGATCGCCCTCATCGTGGGCAAGACCGTGCGCGCTACCATGGGAATCGCCACGATGGACTGGGCGATAGGCACCAGCCACCACGACGTAGCCAAATTTAGGGGCGGGCCGGACATGGTTACAAGGAAGCCGAAACCGACAGTAACCGCAGACACCCCGAGCGGCAGCATAAACAGGATGTCCAACGCCTTCAATGCCCCCTTCGCCGCCCTCTTGCGGGGCCTGCGCGACAGAATTACTGACAGCGACACCCCCACCGCGAGCGCCAGCACCGCCGCCACCAGCGCCGTGGCGAAGGAAGTGCCCAGGGAGGAAAGCACGGAGGTTTGGATGGCGGCCGACGCGTCCGCATTGGCCATGTCGGTGTAGTTTTGCAGGGTCCACGCCCCGCCTCGGCGCAGCGACCTGGTCAGCAACCCCACCATGGGCGCGGCCAGCAAAAATACGATAGTCAGGCCCGTTACAACCAGAGCGGGAAGGTCCCCCTTGCGAGGGCGACGGGCCGCCGTCCGCGTCATCTTCTGGCCGCGTTCGACCCGCCCTCGCAAAATTTCAGATAAGGCGAGGGCGGCAACCACTATTACCAGTTGCAATATCGAGAGGACGGCGGCGGCCTGATAGTCCATGTAGGCAACTGTTTCGTTGTAGATTTCGGCCTCGAGCGTGGTAGCACCCGGCCCGCCCAACACCTGCACCAGGGCGTAGGCGGAGGCACAGAAAAGGAACACCATTGAGGCGGCTGACGCGATGGCGGGCACCAGGCGGGGCAGCACGACGGTGAAAAATACGCGCGCAGGCGAGGCGCCCAGGGAGACGGCAGCCTCTTCCGCACGCGGATCTAACCCCGCCCACATGGGCCCCACGATGCGCACTACCAGCGAATAGTTAAAGAACACCATTGCGGCTACCACCAGGGTTTTCGTGCCCATCAGGTGCCAGGATGCCAATGGCCCGCCGGGGCCGAAGAGGGCTCCAAAACCAACGGCTACCGCCATCACCGGGAGCACGAAGGGGATCGACACGAACGCACGCAAGGCACCGCGGAACGGGATCTTCAGCTTGTACAAGACGTAGGCTCCGGGCAAGCCCAACAGCACCGAACCAACGGTTCCGCCCGCAGCCATGCCAACGGTCATAGCGACCACGTCCCACACGCGCCGCCGCCCAAGCGCTTCCGCGAAACCTGAGCCGCCGCCCTCGCCGAAAAGCCCCATCGAAACCATGGTTAGGACAGGCCACAGGAAGAAGATCGCCATAAAAGCGAGCGGGGCGGCCACGCCCAAGGCCAGAGCCAAGTAGCGTGCCGCCCACCGCAATTTCGTCAAGGGAAAACCCTTCGTCTAATCCTGTTTACATCCCCATTGCGTCGGCCCATGTCTTCAGCCACGCAGTGCGATTGTCCGCAACCTTCTTTGGATCGATGTTCAGCGCGTCTTTGACCTCGGCACCGTGCTCGGCTAGATCCTTGGGTAGCTGCGCTTGGGAGTTCACCGGGTACATGTAGTTGACCTTCGAGACGAGTTCCTGCGCGTCTTTAGACAGCAGGTAGTCCATGAGGACCTTGGCACCCTCGGTATTCTTGGCGCCCTTCAGAGCTGACATGTATTCAACGGCGGCGTAGCAGGTCGAATCCATATTCTTCATGTTGAAGACATCCTTTCCGGCCTCGTCTTTACCAGTCGGGTATGCGGGGGAAGAAGCATAACCGGCCATCACCGGCTTGGTGCCGCCGTCAGAGGTAGAGAACTTGGCGAATGCATCAGTCCAGCCGCCGGTTACTTCCACGCCGTTATCCTTCAGTTTCTTCCAGTAGTCAGCGAAAGCATTCTCGCCCTGGTCAGCAATGGTAGCCGTCAGCAGCCCCATGCCCGGAGTGGACTTGCGCGGATCCTCTACCACCACCAGGTTCTTGTATTCTGGCTTAGTCAGGTCTTCAAACGAGGTCGGCGCCTGCTTGCCCTTGTCCTTAAACCACTTTTCGTCATAGTTCAGGCAGTACTGCGACCGATCGAAGGGCACCAACGCCTCCTGGCCCTTCACCTGGTACTGGTCTACGCCCTCGGGCAGCTTCACATCCGCCTTTTCAAACACGCCCTTATCAGCTGCCGTAAGTGCCACGTTGTTATCCATGCCGAGGGCGACATCCGCCACCGGGGCGCCCTTGGACATGACCAGTTTGTTGGTGAGCTCGGCACCATCGCCGCCATCGACGACCTTCAGCTTGTAGCCAGTCTTCTTTTCAAACGCGGGCTGAATGTCCTTAGTGGGGAACGAATCGTAAGCAATCAGAGTGACCGTCTTGTCGGCCTTCTGATCAGAACCCGACTTGTCAGAGGCCGCCTTGTCGGTGCCGTTGCCGGCGCCACAGCCGGAAATCACGATCGTTGACAGCGCCAGCACTGCCACCGCAGAAAACTCTTTATTCATAAAATCCTCCGTTCGGAGGGGACCACATACGTGGCAGAGCTCGACCACCTACGCCAGCATTACCCGGATCAGGTTCGAGGGTCTGCGGACCATCCGCACTCTCAGCCAAACAGCTCCCCTGTCGGGGACAATCATAGCCCACCTAGAGGGCACCTTGCCCAGGCGAGGACCCCGCCCTCTACCGCCCCGCCGCCGGAAAAGGACTAGTGAACACCGGGAATGCCTAAATTGGCGATCATCAACTAAACTCAGGAAGGTGAGCACTTCCGAAGGACTAACCGGGCGCCAACTGTACAGGCGCAAACGGCAACAACGCGAAACCGTCGTCTTCACCATTAGCGCTGCCCTAATGGTTATAGCGCTACTAGTGGGCATGCTGATGGCGTTAGGCATCATTCCCCTGCCATTCGGTAACACGTTCTCGGAAAAGAAACCCGTAGCCCGCATCAGCCAGGTGCCCTGCGTGCCCGAAGGGTCTAAGCCGACCGATCCGAAGGACTCCACGGTGGTCGTACTAAATGGTACGGATAAGGCCGGTCTGGCAACCGAGGTGGCCGGCAATTTGAAGGGGCGCGGCTACAAGATTGGTGAAACTGGCAACGCGCCCACCGGCGAGTTCACCGGCGCTGCCCGTATTCGTACGGGCACCAGCGGTGTCGCGGCGGCATACACGTTGGCCGTGGCCGTGCCCGGCTCCTCGGTAGTGTTGGACGGGACTGCCTCCTCCGGCCTAGAGCTGACGCTAGGCAACGAATTTGCCAAGCTCGAGGACACAAAACACGTTGAGCAGATCCTGAAAAAGGAAGGCCTCAAGTCGCCGCGCACCTGCCTACCAATTGGCCAAAAATCAGTCGAGTAGCGGCACATTTGCTCCGGCGCCCCGCGCAATCTATGGAACTAACTTCTGCGAGCTTGCCTACCAACCTGGCACGGCTATAGGCCATGCCGGTACTGCTTAAACTTTTGCCGCCAGCATCCGCCTTCCCAGAGGCTGCCGGATGCTGGCGGTAGTCTATTTTGGTGTCTGGCCCCGCCCTATGCTGGCAGGACCGCCACCTACTTCACTATAGGAGGCTCGACGCCACGGTCGGCTTCGATTTCCTCGGCCTCATGCTCTAGCTTTTCGGCCTCGGCGTGAAGCTGTGCCGCCCGGTGCCGCTTAGCGTAAGAGGGCGAATCTAGTTCCACGCCTGCGGGTGCGGAGGCGGGCGAAGCCTGCTCCAGGTTGGTCCCGCGCACCTTCGAGATCCACCGCATGATGTGGTAGATCAGGATCGCGGCGGCAGAACCGAGCGCGATGCCTTCGAACACCATGTCGCCCCAGTGCCAGGTGTAGTTGGCGATGGCCACAACCATGGACACAGCTGCGGTGTTCAGGTTTACGGGGTCAGCAAAATCAACCTTGTTCTGTACCCAAATGCGCACGCCCAGCATGCCGATCATGCCGTACAGGACGGTAGAGGCGCCCCCCAGCACTCCCGGCGGGATAGTCGCAATGATTTCGCCGAACTTAGGCAGCAAGGACAGGGCGAGGGCGACGACGGCGGCAATAATGTAGGCTGCGGTCGAGTAGACGCGGGTGGCAGCCATAACGCCAATGTTCTCCGCGTAAGTGGTGGTGCCGGAGCCACCGCCAGAGCCGGCAAGCATGGTCGAGAACCCGTCGGCCATTAGCGCCCGCCCGGTCACATCGTCGAGCTGCTGGCCGGTCATTGCGGACACGGACTTGACGTGGCCGACGTTCTCGGCGATCAACACTAGTACTACGGGCACGAACAGGCCCAGCAGGGACGGGTCGAAGGCCGGCGCGTGGAAGGTGGGCAGACCGATCCAGGCTGCCGAATCGATCGCTTCGAAGTTCACTTCGTGGCGGATCACCGCGCACGCGTAGCCGATCAGTACACCGAACAGGATGGACAGGCGGCCAATGATGCCTTTGAACAGGACGGTGATTGCCAGGATAGAGACGATGGTGACCAGCGCGGTCACGGGCGCCTGTTTGACGTTGTTCCAGGCGGCAGGGGCCAGGTTGAAGCCGATCAAGGCCACGATCGCGCCGGTGACGATCGGGGGCATCACACGGTCAACCCAGTGTGCCCCAGCAAAGTGCACGATCACACCCACCACGAACAGGGCCAGACCCGCACTAATTACGCCGCCTTGAGCCAGGGCCATCTTGGAGGCATCGATGGGGGCGCCGCCGCCAGAAACGTATCCGGTCACTGCCCCAATTGGGGCAATCAGCGCAAATGAAGAACCCAGGTAGGATGGGAGCCGCCCAGAAGTAATAAGGATGAACAAGATTGTGCCCATGCCCGTGAAGAACAGGGTTGTCGAGGGCGGGAATCCGGTCAGTAGCGGCACCAGGAAAGTGGCTCCGAACATTGCCACCACGTGCTGGGCGCCGATGCCAGCAGTGCGGGGCCAGGATAGGCGCTCCTGCGGCATAACCACTTCGCCGGGAGCAATAGTTTTACCGTCGCCGTGAAGGCGCCAGTGACCAAGAATAGGCATTTGGGGATCTCCGATCAATAAGGTGCCAGTTAATGCACCGACCGGGACACCAGCCTAACTGTTTTGCCCGTTCAGATGGAAGCTATTTGCCGTTCACGTGCGCGGTCTAACACGGCGGCGAAGGTGGAGGAGGAAGGAGGTCTTCCTCCTCGAATTGGGCGGCGGCGATAAGGTGAAGCCATGGCGCAAAGTAATATGGAAGCACAGTTAGACGAACTTGCCTCGCTCATGCGGGGTAGGAAAACGGTTGTGATTGCGGGGGCTGGCCTGTCGACGGACGCGGGCATTCCGGACTACCGCGGTACCGGTTCGGGGGATCGCCCGTCGGTAGAGTTTGATGATTTCGTATCAGACCCGGTGTGGCAGCGGTGGGTGTGGATGCGCAACCAGCAGACCTGGCGCACCATGGAAACTCTCTCGCCCACCCCCGGCCATCAGGCGTTGGCACAACTAGAAAAGGCGGGCCTGGTGAGCGCAGTCGCCACCCAGAACGTCGACGGGTTAGACGCGCGGGCCGGGATCCAAAACCTTTATGAGCTGCATGGCTCTTTCAATCGTGTCCGCTGCCTAAAGTGCGGTCAGTACTTTTCGCGCGAGGTCGTAGATAAGGAATTGCGGCGCCTCAACCCGGATCTGAAACCCGATTTGGATCCGCAGCACGTGGCCATTCTTGCCGAGGCCGACCGCACCGCCGCCGAGGCCGACGCCAAAGATTTTGTGTTGGCCCCCTGCACTATTTGCGGTGGGCTGCTAAAGCCGGACGTCATTTTCTTCGGCGAACAGCTGCCCATGGATGCCATGGAAAATTCTTTCGCCGCAGCGGCCACAGCGGACGTGATGCTCACTGTGGGTTCTTCGCTGATGGTGATGACCGGGATGATGGTGTTGCGCGAAGGCGCGATGCACGGGGCGAAGGTTGCCATTGTCAATCGCGGCCGTTGCCAGGGTGACCCCTTCGCGGACGTGCGAATTGAGGGCGGCGCTTCCGAAGCGCTGACCGGCCTAGCTGAGCGGCTGCTAGGCGCAAACTAGCCACCCCCCGGTAATAGTCACAACGCCGGCCTATGCAGGCCTTCAATCTGCCTGCGAACACTGGTGCGGGTGAAATGTCCACTCCCGCTCGCCGATCCCGGCAAGCGGGTGCTTGCCCGGGCTAGCTGCCATTTCTTCTAGCAGCCCGGAGGCTGAATCTACGCCCTCGAACCCCAAAGAGGCTGCAATCATCCCCACCACGTCCCCGACGGACATGCCCCCTTCGCGCAGCTGTCGCAAGGTGACTGCCCCGTCGCGTTTGGCTAGCCGCGCCCCAGATGGCCCCAGCACCAGGGGCACGTGCGCATATTCGACCACCTTCGGCAAACCGAGCAGGTGCGCCAGGTAGGCCTGGGCAGGTGCGGCGGAAAGCAGATCGGCCCCGCGGACAACCTGGTCTACGCCCTCGTCGCCGTCGTCCACAACGCACACCAGGTTATAGGCCAGCTGCCCATCGCCGCGGCGCAACACCAGGTGATCGACTGTGCCTTCCACGTCCCCGGCATACAGGTCGTGCACTCGCCAAGTTTCTCCCCCACGCAGTCGCAGCGCAGGGGCGCGCCCCGCCGCGGCCAACCGTTCCCGCGCGGTCTGCCGTTCGCCCTCGGTAAGGTGCAGACAAGTCCCTGGGTAGAATCCCGGCGGCACGTGGGGCGCTGACGCCGCCTCCCGGATCTCGCGGCGCGAACAGTAGCATTCAAATACGTGCCCACCTGCAAGCAACCGCTCTAATGCCTGCTGGTGGCGGGTGGGAGCCTCACTTTGCCAATACAGTTCATCCCAGTCCAGCCCTAGGGCAGCCAGGTCTTCAAGCTGGCGCTCCCCGGAGGCGTGCGAAGAGCGGGCCGCGTCAATGTCCTCCACGCGCATTACAAAGCGCCGCCCCGTGCCGCGAGCGCCCACCCATGCCAGCAGTGCCGTGCGCAGGTTGCCCACATGTAGATCCCCCGAGGGCGAGGGCGCATACCTGCCTGCAGATTTCTTATTCACGTTTCGACTATAGCGGGCTGAGGCAGCCGGTTGGCGGCGGGCCAGGGGCTGCGAGGTAGGCTAGAGCCTGCCATTCAGCCAGGGATTGGGAAGGCAGGAGTTGCCTAATTCGGTGGTCCTTGGGGATCCAAGACGCCGCCCTCACCTTTTGAAACGGCTTCTAAAACGGCCTTGCCAGGCGGCTTGACTGATCTGGACGGGCAAGGTCCCACATTTATGCGTCACTTGTCGCCTAAGCTCTACTTCCACTAGGCAGAAACTGAAAGGAGCAGTCATGGCCAACCCCTCCAGGAGACAATTTTTGAAGTGGTCCGCATTAGGGGCAAGTGCAGGGGCGCTCGTGGCCTGCTCTGACAAACCCACTGCCGCTCCCAAAAAGTTGGTTCCGAATGGCACGGGCAACACCAGTGCCGACCGCACCGTGTGGAGTGCCTGCACAGTCAACTGCGGTTCCCGCTGCCCGCTGCGCCTACAAGTAAAAGACGGACGAGTCATCCGCGTCCTGCCAGACAACACCGGCAGCGACGAACTGGGCAACCAGCAGGTGCGGGCCTGCCCGCGTGGGCGTTCAATGCGCCAGCGAATCTACAACCCGCAACGGTTGAAGCGCCCCATGAAGCGCAAACCCGGCACGAAGCGTGGCGACGGCCAGTGGGTTCCCATCAGCTGGGATCAGGCCCTCACCGAAATCGCGGACAAGATGAAACAGCTGAAATCCGACTGGGGCAATGAGTGCTTCTACATCCAGTACGGCACGGGCGTACTCGGTTCTACTATGGCTTGCTCGTGGCCGCCAGAGCAGACTCCCGTGGCGCGCATGCTAAACGCCTTCGGTGGCTACCTAGACCACTACTCTGACTATTCGACCACGAACATCACCCAGGCTTACCCGTACTTTTACGGCGAATGGCAGGCGGCCAACAGCTTTGACGACGCTGCAAATGCGCAGCTACAGGTCATGTTCGGCAACAACCCGCTAGAAACCCGCATGTCCGGCGGCGGGCAAACCTTCATCACGCAGGCCACTAAGCGCAAGAGCGGCGTGAAGACCATCATTATTGACCCGCGCTATTCGGAAACCTCGGTGGCGCTCGGCGACGAATGGGTGCCACTGCGCCCCGGCACCGACGCGGCGCTAGTAGCCGGCATGATTTACGTGATGCTGCAAGAAAACCTGCACGACCAGGCCTTCCTGGACAAATACTGCGTCGGCTTCGACGAGGCACACATGCCAAAAGGTGCCCCCAAGAACGCCTCCTACCGCTCCTACCTGGAAGGCAAAGGCAAGGATGGGGTGGAAAAGACCCCACAGTGGGCCGCCGCGATCACGGGGGTTCCGGCCTCGCGAATCCGCCAGCTAGCCCGCACCATCGCGGGGGCGAAACCCTGCGCCATCACCCAGGGGTGGGGCCCGCAGCGGCACGCCAACGGCGAAAACATTGCGCGGGCGATCTTCCTACTAGCTTGCGTAACCGGCAACGTCGG
This sequence comes from Winkia sp. UMB3158, assembly GCF_030217145.1. NCBI lineage: Bacteria > Bacillati > Actinomycetota > Actinomycetes > Actinomycetales > Actinomycetaceae > Winkia > Winkia sp. UMB3158. The sequence continues at coordinate 38,097 of NZ_JASONH010000006.1, forward strand.
CATCGCTGGGGGCGGGCCAGGCGCGCGCGAGGGCGGAGTAGCACTGCCCGTAACCAAGACCTTCTACGAGGACATAAAGAACCCCTCCATGAAGATCATCTCAGTGTTTAGCTGGTTGGACGCCATAGAGCACGGCCCACAGATGGACACCTTCAACTCGGGGGTGGGCCAAAAACCCGAGTTGGGCGTGCGCGCCCTCAAGGTCCCCGTCGACGAGGACGGCAACCCCACCAACACTCGCCTTACCACCCCGATCAAGGCCATCTTCAACTACGGGTCAAACTCGCTGGTAAACCAGACCGGCGACAACAACCATTCCGTAGACATCCTGCGCGACGAATCAAAATGCGAACTAATCGTCACCTGCGACATTATGCAAACCGTGACGGCACGGTATTCGGACTATCTACTGCCAGGCACTTCCACTGCAGAAGAGTCGGACTACCACCCCGGCGAAAACGCTACCCCCATGGCCTACGGGATCGTTTCCGAACAGGCCATAGAACCGCTATACGAATGCAAATCCATCTTCGACATTTGCACCGAACTATCAGCCAAGCTAGGCATCAAAGAAGCATTCACGGGCGGAAAAACCCGCGAACAGTGGCTCAAAGAAACCGTGGAAACCGGCAGAGCCGAAGACCCAGATCTACCCACTTACGAAGAATGGAAGAAGATGGGCATCTTCCGCAAGAACATGGGCGCTACCGTATCCATGGAGGACTTCCGCAAAGATCCGGACGCAAATCCGCTGGCGACGCCCTCGGGAAAGATCGAAATCTATTCGCAGCGCCTGGAAAACCTGGCACAAAAGTGGACCTTCGGCAAATTCCGTCCCAAGCTGTCCGGCGACGTTATTACGCCTCTCCCCGAACATGTCAACACCTGGGAAGGGGCCGAGGACGCCGCCACCAACAAAAAATATCCGCTGCAGGTTATCGGCCATCACTTTAAGGCACGCACGCACTCTTCATACGGCAACGTGGCATGGCTAAAAGAAGCGCACATCCAAACCGTGTGGATGAACCCGGCAGACGCCAAAGAACGCGGGATAGAAAACGGGGATCTGGTGTTCGTCTACAACGACCGCGGCACCATCCGCCTACCCGCCAAAGTGACCGCGCGCATCGCCCCCGGAACCATGTCAGTGCCGCAAGGAGCCTGGTACGATCCCCGTCCGGCCTCGGAAGTGAAGCCCCCGGCAGGTGCCAACCCGGACAAACCGGTAGACGTGGCCGGATCGGTCAACACCCTGTCCTCACTGCACCCCACTCCCATAGCCAAAGGGATGGGCGTGCACACGATCTTGGCGCAGGCCGTCAAGGCGTAAGATCGCAGCCGGTAATCCGGCAGCTGGCAGGATTCAGGATACAGGTAGACTATTTCGGTAAGGAGGCGCCATGTTTGGGATAGACGGAGCAGAATTTCTGATCATCCTTGTCTTGGCAGCTCTGCTGTTAGGCCCTAAATCTGTGGCGCAAGCGCTACACGGGCTGCGTACACTGCTAGCAGCTTTCCGCAACTGGTCGGCGCGACTGCGAGCCGAAACGCTATCCGATTCTGCCGGCCTTACCGAACAAGACATAAAAAACCTGCAAATGCTACGAGACTTCGACCTTTCGAAGTACAGTCCGAAGCAAATGGTGCGCGAGGCCGTCCAGGAGGAACTGAACGAATGGATGAAGCAGGCGCGCAGTTCAAGCCCCGCCAGCGATGCTGGCACCGCCGCTGGCAGCAATCCCCCAGTTTCTGGGGAACAGTCAGCCCCCGATGGAGGTAAATAGTGAGACCCAGCCACATAATTGTCATCGTAGTTATTCTGCTAGTGCTGTTCGGCGCCTCGAAGCTGCCGGATATTGCCCGGTCGTTAGGCCAGTCCGCCAAGGTCCTGAAGAAGGAAATGCGCGAACTTTCCGAGGACGACGCGGCACCCTCCCAGCAGGCGCAGGTACAGGCGCAGCCGAGTCAGCAAAGCCAGCCGGTGCAGCAGTACCAGCAGCCAGCGACGCAGCCTGGCCAGCCGGCAACGCAAGTGCCCCCGGTACAACCGACTCAGCCGATGCAGGCAACCCCGCCGGTGCAGCAGTACCAGCAGCCCGCACAGCCGCAGCAATACCAGCCGCAGCAGAACCCGCAGATTCCGCTCCAGCAGCAGCCGGTTCCGCCGCAGCAGTTTCAGGAAGGGCAAGGCCCGGCCCAGCCTCAGAACCCAGCTAACTAGTAGGTCATGAAGCGAAACAACCCGCAGGGACGCATGCCCATTGCGGCCCACCTAGCCGAACTGCGCAGGCGCCTTATCTTCGCCCTCGGGGGGATTCTACTCGGCGCAGTAGCAGGCTGGTTCCTTTACGACCCGGTCATGGCATTTATGACGGATCCGCTGAGGGAGCTGCGCACGACGGGCACACAGATCAACTTTCAGACCATCGGAGCAGCTTTCGACCTGAAATTGCAAGTATCCATTTGGCTAGGCGCACTGCTTTCTTGCCCGTGGTGGATATTTCAGATCGGCGCGTTCATCGCCCCCGGCCTACGCCGAAAAGAAAAACTGTATGTCGCCATCTTCGGACTGGTAGGCGTCGCCCTCTTCGTAGCAGGAGCAATCACCGGCGTTTGGGTAGCCCCGAAGGCCGTGCGCATCTTACAGTCATTTGTACCGGTAGGAGGCGTCTCCCTACTACAGGCCTCTAGCTACATCAGCTTCTACATGCGCCTAGTAATCCTATTTGGGCTGTCCTACCTGCTGCCCGAGGTCCTGGTACTAGCTAACTTCATGGGTGTACTATCCGCGCGCACCATGCTGAGGGCATGGCGGTGGGTGGTGCTCGTCTGTTTCGTGTTTGCGGCGATCGCGAACCCGCTGCCGAGCCCGTGGCCCATGACCGTACAGGCGCTCGTGCTGGTGGCACTATACCTGTTTGCGATACTGATCTCGTGGATACGCGAACGCTACCTTGCCTACGGGTGGCGGCTCCGCCCAAAGGCGGGGGCCAAGGCAGCCGAGGGCGAGCCGGTGCAAAACTCACGGCGGCAAATCCCCCGCAAACGCGTCGACTAGTTTGCCCTTCCCCGGTAGAAAGCCGCTGCGGATTAGTGTGTGCATAATGGTATGGACTTATCGAAGGAGACATCATGGCAGACCCAGCAAAGAGCCCCCAGATGGCCGAATGGCTACAAGACGTCGCAAAACACTTGCAGTTGCAGGACAATCCCCTACCGGAGGCTCAGGAAGAACTACTGAACATGGTGGGCAAGGTTGCCCACGGCCCATCCCGTCCTGGCGGACCGCTGACCGCCTTCCTAATCGGATACGCAGCAGGCAAAGCCGACATCGATCCGGCAAAGGCTGCCCGCGAAATTGGCGAATTAGCCCAAAACTGGCCGGCTTAACTGCTGGCAGGTGCGCAGCCGGTAGGTGTTAGTAGGCAAGCTGGCCGAAGCGACTGTGCTTTCGGCCCACTTTTGCTGCCTACTTGAAGCGCACGCCCTCGGCGAAAGCACACGCCCTCGGCGAAAGCACACGTCCTCGTCGAAAGCACACCAAGCAGTGCAAATTTCGATGAGCCCTCGACCATCCGATGTGTTTTGGAGGGCTCAATGTGCTTCGGACCATTCAATGCGCTTTGCAGCTAAGGCTAGAATCGACCATTTTGCCGGCCACCACCTCAGTAGCCACCGCGCCAGGTCTTGCCAGGCCCCCGCGTTTCCAGCAAATCCTTAGCTTACCGCCCGCGTTATTTATCGCCCTCGATAAAGCCGCGTCTTGGCATCGGGGCTTTGCCGGATTCATTTAGGTGCACCAGCTGCCATGGCGGGGCAAGCGTCAGGTAGGTAGCAACAACCTCGCGGGCGCTCGCACTCATTCCGGTACGCAGCCACGCAGTAATGATGGCGATCATGTTGTGCAACTGTTGCGACACGGCCATTTCCACCCACAAGTCAGTAGCCTGCCATTCCAGGCGCGCAGCGAAATCGGCAACGTAGGTGCGGAACACTTCCTCTAGTCGCGTGGCAAATAGGGCCCGCACTGACGAGGACGTATTCTTCACAAACACTTGGCTGTAAATTTCCGGATCACGAGCGATCACTTCCATGATAGCCACATATATGCTGGTCAGGCGCTCTCGGGTATCTGCTGCGCCATCGCCTAGTAGTTTGGCCAGGGCAGAAAAGTGCGGTTCCAGTTGGCCCGTCAGATAGTCCGCCAGAAAATGGGCTGGACTGGGGGCATGCTTATAGAACGTTTGTCTTGCAACCCCGGCTCGCCCCGTTAGTTCAGAAACAGAAATGTCGTCTACGTTGCGTTCCTTAGCTAACTCAACCAGGGCACTAACGAGGGCGGCCCGCACCCTCTTATACCGCGGATCGTCTTGGGGGCTGCGACGCACGCCGACACTCTGGGGAGCGCTCACGCGACCTCCTTCACCGATGCGCAAATTTTGCCAACACAAAGTACCCGTCAGTTTATACCAACTATTGGCGCCCCTCCTGGGCCCGGGCGCACCGTGCAGGTAGTCGACCGCCCTCGCCCATTAAGGAAAGGTGAGCGCTGCGAAAGTCGCCGCCTCTTTACAGCCTAAAACCCACGTTCGTGGGAGGCTCTGCAACAATTAGCCCGAGCACTAATAGACACTTGTCATTAAAGCAAAGAGGTAGCGGTGAAAGATTTGAAATCGGCTTCAGGCCCAACTCGTCGTTCCTTCCTAAAATGGTCGGCCGTCGCGGGAGCAAGCGCCGGGCTGGTGGCATGCGCCAAAGAAGACGTGAAGTACTCCCACCCTGGCAAGGGCAACCTGGTAGCCAACGGCACCGGGCGCACCGATGTTGACCGCACAGTTTCCTCCGCATGCGTAGTCAACTGTGGCTCCCGCTGCCCGCTGCGCTTACAGGTCAAAGACGGCACGGTTGTGCGCGTACTGCCGGACAACACCGGGGACAACACCATCAAGAACCGCAACATTCTTGCCTGCGTTCGAGGGCGAAACATGCGTGAACGCATCTACAACCCCGACCGCATCAAGACCCCGCTAAAGCGTGTCGGAAGGAAACGCTCGGACGGCAAATTCAAGGCAATCAGCTGGGATGAAGCCTTCGATATTATTACCAAACAGCTGCGCTACACATACGACAAGTACGGCCCCGAATCGGTATACAAAAACTATGGGTCGGGCGTATGGAACGCGCACGTGGCCTACTCCGGCGGCTGGCACCGCCTCTTCAATCTGCTAGGCGGACACCTGGGCTATTACGGCAACTACTCCTACCTGCAGATTTCCCAGTGCACCAAGTACGTCTATGGGGCGGCGGACGAACAGATCTCGAACTCGTTGGAAGATTCCATCGACAATTCCAAGCTGATCGTGTTCTGGGGCAACAACCCCCTGGAGACTCGCATGTCCGGTGGTGGCATCGCCTTCACCGCCACGCAGGCACATAAGGCGGGCGTGAAGATCATTGTGGTGGACCCGCGGTATTCGGATACGGCCTCGACCATTGCCGACCAGTGGATCCCGATCCGTCCCGGCACCGACGCAGCGCTAGTGGCCGCCATGGTCCACGTAATGCTGAAAGAAAACCTGCACGACCAGGCCTTCCTTGACAAGTACTGCATCGGCTTCGACGAGGCACACATGCCTAAGGGTGCCCCCAAGAATGCCTCCTACCGTTCCTACGTGGAAGGAAAAGGCAAGGACGGGGTGGAAAAGACCCCCGAATGGGCAGCCCCGATTACCGGTATCCCCGCAGACACCATCCGCAAGTTTGCGCGCGAGGTCGCCACTTCCGGCCCCGTAAATATCAATCAGGGGTGGGGCCCGCAGCGGCACGCAAACGGCGAAAACCAGGCCAACTCGATCTACCTGCTGGCATGCGTTACCGGCAACGTGGGTATTCCCGGCGGCGGCACCGGCTGACGCGACGGCTACTACTGGCCCAAGTCCGTGTGGATGGACGACGGGGAAAACCCGGTTGAAACCACCATCAGCTGCTACAAGTGGACCGACGCCATCGACCACGGGCCGGAAATGACCGCCCTGAAGGATGGGGTGCGCGGCAAGGACAAGCTGGACGTGGGCATCAAGTTCATGGTGATTTACGGTTCCAACATGCTGTCTTCGCAGCACGGCGACATAAACCGCACCCGCAAGATTCTAGATGACGATTCTAAGTGCGAATTCATCCTGGGCATGGACAACCAGATGACCGCCTCCATGAAGCTGTGCGACCTGGTTCTGCCTGACACTACGACCTCGGAAAGATGGGACTTGATCCCCAGCGAATACACTGGCGAACTGGCCTACGAAATCATGGCAGAAAAAGCAATCGAACCGCTATACGAATGCCGCTCCGCTATTGACGTGACTGCCGAAATCGCCCGTCGCATGGGCATCGGCGACAAATTCTCGCAGGGCAAGAAGACCACCGAAGATTGGGCACGCGAAATTCAGGATGTCACGCGCAAGGACAACCCGGAATTCCCCACCTTCGACGAGCTGCGCAAGATGCGTGTATACCGCTACCCCTCCAAGGAGCACGTGGTGCCGCTGAAGGAATTCCGCGAAGATCCCAAGGCGAACCCGCTGGATACGCCCTCGGGAAAGATTGAGCTATATTCCTCCCAGCTGGCAGAACTGGCAAAGACCTGGCAGTTCCCGAACCCGCTGCCGGGGGACGAGATCACGCCCATTCCCGCATACGTTCCAACGCGCGAGGGCGTCGAAGAGGCGCGCACCAACAAGAAGTACCCGTTGCAGGTTATTGGACATCACTACAAGTCCAGGACTCACTCCACCTACGGAAACCTGTCCAAGAACCGCGAGGCACACCCGCAAAAGGCGTGGATCAACACCGCCGACGCGAAGGAACGAGGCATCCAAAATGGCGACCAGGTGCTCATTTTCAACGACCGCGGCAAGATCCAGACGCAAGCCTTCGTATCTCCGCGTATCGCCCCCGGCGTCGTGTCAGTACCGCAGGGCGCTTGGGTCGAGTGGGATAAGGACGGCGTTGACCACGGCGGCGCGATGAACGTGCTCACCTCACTGCACACCACTCCTCTGTCGAAGGGCAACGGGCAACACACAAACCTGGCTCAGGTGAAGAAGGCGTAATAACACATCCCGCTACTGCGTCCGGCTCGCTTCCGGCCGGGCGCAGGCGGGGCCATATTTTTTAACATCAGCGCAGGATTTCGGCACTACCGCAGGCTTTATGGGACTGCTATACTCGGCTGTGCAAACGTTTGCATACGCATCTACGCAGGCAAGCAAAACTAACAACTACATAAACGCTAAAGACTCAGACTGTTCCATATGGAGGCAACGATGCCACGGAAGATAATCCTGGACTGCGACCCAGGACATGACGATGCGGTAGCCATGATGTTGGCGTGGGGCAACCCGGAAATAGAACTCGCGGCGGTAACTACCGTGGGCGGCAACCAGACACTGCAGAAAGTAACGCGCAATGCGCTCAGCGTCGCCACCGTGATCGGAATGCACGACGTGCCCATCGCGGCCGGTTGCAAGAACCCGCTGGTGCGTCCTGTAGAAATTGCCGAGGACGTACACGGAGACACCGGCTTAGATGGGGTAGACCTTCCCGAACCGGCAATGCAACTCGATCCGCGCCACGGCGTGGACCTGATCATTGACACCATCATGCAGGCAGAACCGGGCGAAATTACCCTGGTTCCCACCGGTCCTCTAACCAACATCGCAATGGCCGTTCGCAAGGAACCGCGCATCGTGGAACGCGTGCGCGAGGTCGTCCTCATGGGCGGCGGCTACCACACCGGCAACTGGTCGCCAGTTGCCGAATTCAATATCAAGGTTGACCCCGAGGCCGCCCACGTCGTATTCAACGAAAACTGGCCGGTGGTAATGGTGGGCCTGGATCTGACTCACCAGGCGCTGGCAACCGACGACGTGGCCAAGCAGATCGCCGCACATCCTGGCCCGGTATCGGACTTCACCCTGGGGCTGTTTGCCTTCTTCCGCAAGGCCTACAAAGATGCCCAGGGCTTCGACTTCCCGCCGGTGCACGATCCGTGTACCGTCGCCTATCTGATCGACCCGGCAATCGTAAAGACCGTGAAGGTTCCAATCGACATCGAATTGACTGGCACTCTTACCCTGGGAATGACGGTAGCCGATTTCCGCGCTCCAGCTCCAGGGGACTGCCACACTTGGGCAGCAACCGAGTTGGACTTCCACAAGTTCTGGGACGTAGTCACCGATGCCATCGATCGCATTCAGAAACAGTTGCCCGCCCACCAATCTGCAAACTAACCCGGCAAACAACCCATCGATAGCAAGGCGAATAAATGAATTCGACTAAGACCCGTTCCGTAGCCGCAGTGATGACTGCGCTGCTCATTGCCTGTTTTGCGTTCCAGCTGAACGCCTCCATGCTCTCGCCGGCACTGGTGACCATGGAGAAGGAACTGCACACCGACGCCAACACCATTGGACTAACCCAAACGGTGTTCTTCACCGGCGCTGCCCTCTTCTCACTATTCCTCCCTCGCCTCGGCGACATCATTGGCAGGCGCAAGCTGCTGGTAGCAATGATGACGCTGACCGGCATCGGCTGCGTGCTTTCTGCCCTGGCAGGCACTTTTGAATCCGTGGCGTTGCTGATGATCGGCCGCCTAATTCAAGGCGTCGCCGGCCCCACAGTGCCGGTGTGCCTGATCATCTTGCGCCAGGCAGTTACTGACAACAAGCTCTACGGCACCCTAATGGGGGTTATCACCGCTGTAAACGGTGGCATCGCCGGCGTAGACGCCCTGGCTGGCGGTTACCTGGCTGGCCACTTCGGCTTCTCCTCGGTCTTCTGGGTAATGGCCCTTATCGCCCTCATAGCGGCGGGATGCGTCCTGGTCATGACTGACGAAACTAGCATCGACACGCCTGTTCCCATGGACTGGCTCGGCACGCTACTGCTGGTCATAGCCGTAGGTACGGCTCTTGTAGCCATCAACGAGGCGGCCAAACTCGCCGCTGCCAAGTGGGTGCTAGTCGTGATATTGGCGGTCGTTTGCGTACTCAGCGCACTCACCTTCTGGCGGCGCGAGGGCGCCACGGCTCACCCGCTCGTCACCACCACTTACCTGAAGGCCCGCTCCACCTGGGCATTGTTGACCACCACCCTACTGACCATGACCGGCGTCTTCGCCATCATGAACGGCATCATCCCCGCCCTCGCACAGGACGGCGAGGTAGGAGCGGGCATGGCCGCAGAGGTCGTCTCGTTGTACACCTTGACGCCCTACGCGATCGCCGGGCTAGCCATGGGCCCAGTCGCTGGCACGCTGGCAGGCCGCATCGGCTACCACAAAGTGCTGCGCATCGGGCTAGCTGGCACCATCATCGGACTGATACTGACCATCTTCAGTGTTTACCACCCCACCCCCGCATTCTTGCTGATCATTTCCATTTTCGTGGGTATCACCTACGCGGGCATTGGAAACATCATGCTAAACGGGCTGGGCATTGAGCTCTCGCCCGCTGACAACCCCGGATACCTGCCGGGCCTGAACGCGGGCGCCTTCAACCTAGGCGCAGGCATGTCATTCGCGGTACTGTACGCGATCAATACAGCTGCCGGCATGGGCCAGCACGGCTACGTCGTTACCACCGTCGCCGGCGCCATCCTGCTGTGCGCAGCCTTCGCGTTCTCTCTATTGATTCCGAAGCACGCACCCCAGCAATGATCACCCAAAAGGAACTGGCTCAAAGGCTCGGGCTTTCCGTATCCACGGTGTCCCGAGCCTTAGCCGGCTCCACCAAACTTCCTCCCGAAACCGTAGAGCGCGTGCAGGGACTAGCCGCACAAGTCGGCTACCGCCGCTACCGTCCCGCCTCCGCACTGCGCACGCGCCGCACCGGAGTAATCGGCCTGGCAGTGGGCGACATAGACAACCCCTATTTCGCTTCCTTGGCCCATCACATTGAACGAGAAGTAGACAAAGTCGGCCTCTCACTCCTAATCGCAAACAGCCAGGAAGACCCCACGGCGCAAGAAAAAGTCATCGGTTCCATGCTTGCGCAGGGCGTAGACGGTCTCCTGCTGGTGCCCACCGGAGAGGCGAGCCCCCTTACTATCCGCCTCATCAACCAGGTACCCACTGTGGCCGTAGACCGCGTCCTGGATGGGACCGAGTTGGACTGCGCCCTCGTCGATAGCGCCCTGGCGGTGGTCCAGTTGGCCGCGCACCTGGCCCAAAATGGCTACTTCCGTCCCGCCATCTTGTGCGGTCCCACCGACACGTCTACCGGGATCTCGCGCGCCGAGGCCGTAGCCGCGGCTTTGCGCCGACACTTTCCGGATGCCCCTATCCCCACCGGGCACGTGCCGCACAACCCGAATCTTGCCAGGGCGGCCTGCGCCAAGTTACTTTCTAGCAACGACGTTGACGCACTAGTAGTGGGCGGGAACATGATTGCCCTCGGCGCATTGCAATGTTTACAGGAGACGAGAGCACAGATCGGCCTCGCCACGTTTGATGACCTGCCCTGGTTTAGCTATTTGCGCCCGTCTTTGACCGCGATTGCGGCTGACCCTGCGGCACTTGCCCGAGCCGCTACCACACTGCTGCGCCGGCGCATCAATTCGCCCTCTGCCAGTCCAAAGACCATCTTTCAGCCCGCAACGCTGCGGCTGCGAAACTCAACAACCCGCCTCTCTTAGGAGTAAAACATGCAGCTCAATTCCCTTTTAGAAACTCTTACCGCCACGCCCGGCAAGGTCGCGGTTGTGGGCTCCCTGAATGCTGACCTAACCGTACGCACCGCTGATTTTCCGCGCCCCGGACAAACAGTTACCGGCCAGGACCTGGTGATCCTGCCCGGCGGAAAGAGTGCCAACCAGGCAGTGCAGGCGGGCCTGTTGGGCGCGCATGTGAGCATGGTCGGTGCCGTGGGCCGCGACGCCAACGGGCAGCTGCTGCTGGATTCACTCGATCAGGCCGGGGTGGACACAGCCGCCATCGAGCGCATCGATACTCCTACTGGCACCGCCATCATCACAGTGAACGATCAGGGCGAAAATACGATCGTGGTATCGCCGGGAGCCAACGGCAGCGTGGATGCTGCCACCGTTTCGAAGCACGCCCACCTGATTGAAGAGGCCGACGCCTTGGGGATTTGCCTGGAGGTCAGCTTGGAAGCGGCTTGCGCTGCCGCCGCAATTGCTCGCGCGGCTGGCACGGTCGTGTTTTTCAATAACTCTCCGTTCCGCCCCGACCTTCCCACGGAACTGATGCAGAACGTCGATGTTCTGATCGTCAACGAACATGAGCTTCGGGACATGCTTGCCCACCAGGATTTAGAGTTCTCGGACTGGGAGCAGGCTGGCCGAGCTCTGTCCACTTTGGGCGTGGCCAGAGCCGTGATCACTTTGGGGGCCGAGGGGTCGCTAGTGCTCGCCGGCGAGCAGATAACTAAGGTGGCTCCCTATCCCGTGAATGCGGTGGATACTACGGGCGCGGGCGACTCCTTCTTTGCGACCTTGTTGGCAGCCACTGCTGCCGGCTTAGATCTTGCCGAGGGCGCCCACGTCGCCTCCGCAGTTTCCGCTTTTTCAACCCAGAAACTGGGGGCGCAAGCTTCCTACGCCGAGGCGGGCACAGTTTCGGCGGCGTTCTGCCGCTAGCCAGGCACGTTCTACCCGGATAAGTAGTGCCTTCGCCCTCGCCCAATAAAGAAACACCTGGGTGCCCTTAAAGTAGCCGGACTTGGCCCATTTTCTGCGGCAAAATCCCTGCTTACTATAGTTGCCCATATACGTAAGCGACACCTGTCGCCGAAACTTCGGATAGAACATGAGGAGGAAGCGATGGCGCAGAACGTGATCCCCCAACCGGGCAGACACGACACGGCAGACGAACCATTCACGCAGAAAGACGCCGGGTACGGATTTGTTTTCGACCAGACTCTGTGCAACGGATGCAAGGCCTGCCAAATCGCTTGCAAGGACAAGCACGACCTACCCGTGGGCATGAACTGGCGCCGCGTGATCGAATACACAGGTGGATCTTGGCATACCAACAAACAAGAAGGTACCTTCACCCCATCGGTATTCAGCTACTACACCTCCATCTCATGCAACCACTGCGAAAACCCCATCTGCATGCGAGTTTGTCCGACCACCGCGATGAGCCGCCGCGAGGATGGCACGGTCTACGTCGACCAAAGCAAATGCGTTGGTTGCCGCTACTGCCAGTGGGCGTGCCCTTACGGAGCGCCACAGCTTGACTCACGTACCGGACACATGTCAAAGTGCGATTTGTGCTACGACTACCGAGAGCAGGGGCAAAACCCAGCTTGTGTCGACGCCTGTCCCACTCGCGCTCTCGGCTGGGGGCCCATTGACGCGCTTCGCAAGGAATTCGGGTCGGAGGCAGGTATTGCCCCGCTCCCTGACCCGTCCATTACCAAGCCACACCTGGTAGTGAAACCGCACCGTGATGCTCAGAAGTGGGACGAAGGCACGGGCACTATTCAGAACCCTAAAGAACTCTAGTTAGGGACTTCGAAAAAGGAGCATCATGCACATCGGCGAACTGCCAATGATCATCTTCACCACCGTGGCACAAATGTCAGTGGGGGCGTTTTGGATCCTTGGCATAATCCAGTTCATTGGCCGCTGGACCGGGATGCGGCACGTAACCATCGATCGCATCACTAACGCTGGCATGTACGCGGCCGGCCCACTACTAGTCCTGGGCTTTTTTGCCGCGTTCTTCCACCTGAACGATCCGATGCACTCGCCATACACCCTGTTCAATATGGGTTCCTCGTGGCTGTCTCGCGAACTCATATCCGGAGTGCTGTACGCAGCCCTAGGCGCATTGTTCGCAATCACCCAGTGGTTCGACCTCTTTTCTCGCAAGGTACGTGACGTGCTGGCCATCCTGACGGCACTAGCAGGGCTAGCCCTACTGGTATCCATGTGCGGGGTTTACTACTTCACCGAAACCGTGCCCGCCTGGCACTCTTGGTTCACCTGGGTATCTTTCTTCTGCTCCGCGTTCTTTACTGGGGCGCTGGCAGTGGCCGTTGCTCTGTTTGCTGCTTGGAGCGTACAGAATAAGCGTGATGGCAACCCCACTCCCCTGGTCTCCGGTTCTCAGATCCAGGAAGAGGACGTAGCGAAGGGCAAGATCACTAAGGAACAGTGGCGCGAATATAAGGCCACTGGCACTACCGACGGCAAGGGCGATTCCGTTTCGACCTTCCGCAAGGCAACCGGCCTTATTTCCCGAGGGCTATTCCCTGAGGGGCGTATGACCATCGAGATGGTGTCTTTGACCCAGCGGTCCTTGCGCATGGCTGCTTCCGTTGCCGCTGTTGCTGGCGCTATTTTATTAGTCGCCTACCCGTTCCACATGACTGGGCTAGGGCTTGGCTCCGAGGTGGAACGCCAAGTAGCGCACGCGATGATGGACCACGGGTACCTAGCAATTCGCCTGATTACGTTAGCGCTCGCCGTACTGTTGATCGCGCTGGTTCTGCGCAAGCAACTAGAAAAGGCCACTAGCCCTTCTACCCTGCTAGTCGTCCTGCTGGCAGTCGCTTTCATTCTGGCTATTGCCACCGAGCTTTTGGGTCGCGGCCTGCACTACGAAGGCCTAATCCGTGCTGGCATCAACACCACGATGGGCTAGCGAGCAAACGACAGCTCCTACCCGGGTCGGTTGCAGTCGCATCTGGCCCGGGTTTTTACATGTACAAGCAGAGGCCGGCAAGGCCTACGGCTCCGGCGCAATAGCAAATGGCAAGAAGTTTTAAATTTAATTTTCCTAGTCATTTTATTGGCCAATATTAAAAATATGAATATTTACCTGAGTCAGAGCGATCTTGTGTGTTAATCTATTTTTCACATTCCTTAATGGCACCTTAATCTAGCTACTCAAAAATATCTTTTTCTTGCGCAGCTACTCTATGATGCGTATTGTGTGCGGCGAAGCGCACTTTCACACCTCGAAGGAGAGGAATATGAGACCATCGATCCGCTTAGGCATCGGAACTTTACTCGCAATAACGGTGCCCTTCTCTATCGCCGCACCTTCTAACGCAACTTCGGCAGAGCCTAGTCCGGCCAGGACCACTACCGTCACAACCACTTCACAGGTAGCCGACCAGATTTTAAATAGGATTATCAGCGTACTAGATTCGCTACCTGAAGACATAAAGAACGGGAACCCATCTAATCCTAAGGTAGCGGCAGCTGTGAGAAATGCGCTTAAAGGAGTGAACACTTAAAGGAGTGAACACTGTTGGCATCTCCCGAGCCGTTACGGCGACTAACTGGGCCCTTTGCGCATCGCAGGTAGCTGCTACCGTACTCCAATATGGCATTCCAATCGCGAAAGTAATTTCTTGGTTGAAGAAAGCGAGAGCACTCTGGGGCGGCTTGCGCGGAATCTATTATGCGATAGCTAGCGGTAGCGCTGCAGCCGAGATAGGTGAGGATGCGGTAAGTATTATTGAGGGCATCTTAGGATTAGATGCGGTAAAGAAAGCTTGTTTTTCTTAAAACGAGGCAGCAATGTTTAAGAACCAGAATCCTGACCAAATTGAGTTCCAGCACGTCCTTGCCGGACATCTATTTATAGGCGCAATAAAGACAATTACAGCGTTGGCAGTTTTCGCTCTAATAAATCTGATTTTAGGTACGCATAAGATTACCGCAGAGAACTTTGTACCTGGGTACATAATAATTGCCATCGCGACCGAAAGCTTTGCCTCAATTTTGCTCTATACGTTGCAGCAGCGATACCACAGTACCCAACCTGGAACAAAGTGGAATTATTTCGCAACAGTCTTGTTTTCCCTGGCCATTAGCCTCATAATCGCGTGGTTCGCCAGTAAGGACATCAACGCAACAGCCGTAATGGCGATCATTTATCCGGTTCTTTCTCTAGTTGAGATCCTTACCATGAAGCCGTGGGATACGGACCTATCCCGCACTGAGGTACACCAAAAGTGGGAAGAAACTAAAGTAATGACCCGCGAGCACTTCCAGTCAGACTCCGATACCGACTCCGATGAGCGGTACTAAGAAAACCGCTTCGCCCTCGAAAGAAACGTATTTTGAGAAAACCTAACCGAAAATTCTCTGACTACGTGATAACCCATGTGGTATTCGGCTTGTTCGCCATGCTTCCTATGGGCTTCATCATCACTGCTATAAATCTGACTTTTGGCGCACACAAGATAAGCTTCGCGACACTGTGGGCAACCTACATAGCGATCATGGCCGCCACAGAATCCGTCGAAGCCACACTAATTTATATGGCGCACCGCCGCAAACTAGGTACAAAATGGTGCTTTCTAGCGGGAATTGGGATTGCTTGCTTTGGAGGCTTCGCCCTCGCCAACACGTTTATAGCACCCCTGTCCCCAGCGCTGCTCGTCGCCTCGGCGTATCCACTGACACTTACGCTAGAGGCAATCTTCATCCGACCCTGGCGGGAGCTGCCCACAGGCCAACCCCACTCGGAATCGATGCGTGTCTTCGCAAGTGACATGTTCAAAGAGGCTCAAGATAGGTAGCCTACTAGGCGTCTTAAATGCCTACCCTTCCTAGCTGCACCTTCGAAACTACCCCAAAGATAACCAAATCTGTCAGCCGCAGACGAAAGCACCTACTGCTAACAGACTGGTCGGGCATAACCCCTTATCATGGTACCTATGCAGCTTCCCAGGAGCAGCGGCACCCCGCCAGTTACCTGGGTCGACCGCTATATACCAACGATAGGATCCTATGCTCGACGTCAATAAGCTTGATGCTTTCAGCGCGGCTTTTGCCGTGCTTGCCTCTTTGCACCTGCAACCCGCCAAGGACGACACGGCCTCCTCTATGCGGAACATGATCGGTCAGTGGCCTCTGCCCCTAGAAGGAGACACCAAAGACGGAGCCCGCGAAATCTCCCATAGCACGGACGAGGACGAAGACGCTAGATGGGCGGATCAAAATGAGGTTTACGGTATAGCTGCCGGCGCCAAGGTTGCACCCTACGAATCCGTTCACCGCGGTACTGACGGCCTAGTCTTCGACGAACAGACATTGCAGGTGAGGAAGTTTTATGCGGCGCTCGGCTACGAGGCTCCCCGCATGGGCCACGACCCGGATGACCACATTGGCCTAGAACTAGATTTCCTCTCCAAGGCCACCCTGGCCGTCCTCGACGAACTGGATGCGAACCAGCCCGAACGCGCACAGGCCGCCCTCGACTTGGCAGCTGCCTTTACTTTCGAGCACGTAGCTGCCTGGGCCCCACAGATGCTTGCCAGCGCAGCCGAGGCCGCCACTACCCACTGGCTTACCGGCGTCCAGAAACTTACCTGCGGCACCCTGGCACAGTGGCAAAATGCCCTCCAACAGGATGGGTATTCACCAGCCTGCGGTTGCGGTGAAAACTGCGGATGTGCTTCTACTCCCGCACCCGAACCGGTGAAGATCGAGGACAACCCGATTTCGTGGAAGGACCAGCTGTAATGGCTTTCGACCCATTCACTACCCCAGCCGCGGAAGATATCACCAGCCGCGGAGTGCGCGTCGGCACCGCAGCTTCTGTACTGCACAAGATTTTCGCAGCCATGCCTGACCGCGGCCTGTTGGAAAACCTTTCCAATCCCGCGCTTCTGCGCATGTGGCCGCTGCGGGACGAACAGTCAGTCCAGGCGGCAGCCATCTTAGAGAACGAGCACGAGCACGGACGCGACCTTTCAAACGAGTACGCCCGCCTGTTCGGGCCTTTGGGCCGCGTATCCTTGTTGGGCCAGGACCCGGATGCGGCCTTGCCCGCCCTGTACAGCAAGTTCGGCTTTGCCGCGCCAACGCCCTCGCTACCCCCAGCGCATTTTGCCACGCAGCTGGCGTTCATCGGTCACCTTGCGACTTTCCTTGCGGGGCTTTGGCGCGAGGGCGAAGCCCCGGACGCCCACCAAACTGGGGGCACATTGCAAACCTTCGTAGACCGCTACACTGGCCCGCTGGCTGTAGACGTGGTGGGCGGAGTGCGCACGCAGTCCGCCTCCCCAACGTATAAGGCCGCTGTAGAACTGGCCGCAGCTTTGGTGAAGGAAGCCGCCAGCCTAGCTGAGGCAGCCACTACCTTAGATCCGGCCACTGCTGGGCCCTCTGAAACCGAGCTATAAATGGATCTACGCCCGGCGTTGCAGTGGTTGGCCGCAGCTGACCCGGTGGAAAACCTAGTGCTGTTTTGCAAGGATGCTGCCGTACCCGCCCTTGGCAAGAAGGATGCTGGCCTTATTCTTCCCGGACATGCCCAGGACCTGACTGCGCCCCAAGCCGCGCAACTTCTGGTACAGGGAGCCTCCTACCTGCAACTTTACCCCTGCTCGACCTGTGCTCCGCTGCCGGGCTTGCAGGCTGTCCTGGGCGAATTGGTGCTCCCTTTCGCCCCACCCGAGCGAGCCAGCCGCCGCCCACAGATAATGGATGTGGCCACCGGGCTGGTTCCGCGCCGCACTCTGCTGCCGACCCGCTCCGATTCGGCGCTCACCATTTCGGCCAGTAATTCTTGGCGCAGCTTTGAAGCCTTTCACGACCTGGCCACAGCGCACGCCATCTTCCGGCCCACCGATTTTTCCGAGGCCGACGCCCTGCACTGCCTACGCTGTTCCACCTGTGCCACACTGATTGAGAAGTGCCCGGCAAATGCCGACCGCAACTTTACGGCCCGGGCCGCCGCCACCAACTTTCGCGCCCTCTGCCCGGCCTGCCAGGTGGCCGCACACTACTGTCCGAATCGTTCCGTAGCGGACGAGCAGGGGGCTACTGCCTTGACCTCTTTCACGGCCACCCAGCAGGACGGCGAGCAGCTCCAGCCCTGCGAGAAATGCAAGAACCCGCACCCGGCTGCCGAGGGCGAGCTGTGCCGCATGTGTGCCTACCGGGAGCAACACCCATTCACCGCCGCGATGCCCACCGAAGCGTTAGCTGCCCTTCCCGAGGACGTGCGCCGCCAGCTGCGCGGCATCTAGTAGCGGACATCGCGGTCGGTCGATCATTCCTCGAAGCGCTGGGCGGTACGCGGCTTGTCCCAACCGCGCGCGGGTTTGGCGGCCGAAATGTGCGGTTCACGCGACCGGTACACCACGTATGGCCTGGTCGTATACCCCATCGGGGCGCTAAATATGTGCACGAGCCTGGTCAGTGGCAGCAGCGCAAACAATAAGAATCCCGCAACAATGTGCATTTTGAAGCTGACGGGCACGTCTGCCATTAGTGACACCTTGGGGTGGAAGTAAAACAGCGATCGCAGCCACGGCGATATGGTTTCGCGGTAGTCGTAGCCGGCCGCTCCTGCCGGGGACTGGCCGAACACCTGGTTGTACAGTGTCGCCCATGCTCCGAGCAGAATGGGGATGGTGAGGAACACGTACATGATCTTGTCGGCACGCGTCGTTGCCTCGCGCACGCCCCGCACACGGAAGCGGCGGTAGAGCAGAATGAACAAACCGGCTACCGTCATCACAGCGGCGATCCGAGTCGCAGCAGGGTAGATTCGTGCAGCTGGGAGGAGCGTGAAGTCCATCCGAACTGGTCGTGACACCACCGCCACGCCAATCCGCCGATGCACAGGCTCATGCAGATATAGGGGAAGATTCCCCAACAAAAAATCTCTAGTGCGTTCATCGGATAGCCTCCGGGAAGGTTGGGAATGGTAAGTCGTTAACTTCTCGTACTCATAGGTCCACGGCTCGTAGTGATCCTGCAGGCCGGGCATGCGCGGGTTGGCGAAGATGGTCGACAAGAGGTGGGCGCGCCCACCCAGGCTCGGGGTCAATTTGCCGTGTTTGAGCTTCCACCTACCCCGGTACTTTTCCTGGTCTTCCCAGCGCTTCGAGTAGCCGATGCCGGGTTTTGTTTCCACGTTGTTAAACCAGATGTACTCCGTCCCGTCACGGTTGGTCCACGCCTGCTTACAGGTGACAGAACAGGTGTGGCATCCGATGCATTTGTCCAGGTTCATGACCATGGCAATTTGTGCCATGACCTTCATTAGAACTGCACCTCCTGGCTACGGAGGCGAAGTATTGCTACTTCGTCACGCTAGTTTCCGGTTGGGCCAATGTAGTTAAAACCGTAGGTGGTATGCCCGTAGCCACCGATCAGGTGGGCTGGCTTCAGCAGGATCCGGGTTAACGAATTGTGGGTGCCGCCCTTGCCACCCGGCTACTATCCGATGCCGGATACAACTGCGCTGCCCCCGTAGTAGTTGCGGAACGGGCAGCAGATTTTCGGCACGCCCTAGCCGGCCTATCGCGTGGCCTAGTCGGCGTGACCACAATCTGCACAGCAGGAACGGTAATAGCGAATTCGCCCTCTTCGACTGGGGGAATAAAAGACACCCTAGCCGTAATGCTTCAGGTACTGCCCTCGATCTTCAGGCAGTTAGCCGAATAAAACCCCGGACCGCCCCCTGTGCAGGGACGATCCGGGGCAAATAACTTCTTACCGCTATTTACTTGGCGGCACCTTCAGGGGCCTGGCCGTCGATTATGCGCTGAGCATCATCTTTGCTCAGGTCATATCCGTAAAAGTCCTTGTAGAACTTCTGCGTCTCCGCCACCAGATCAACATCTTTGAACTTGTCCGGGTAGAAGGTCTTCGCCGACCACAGGATCTGCAGTGCTTCTTCAGCAGAGTAACGATCCCAGTTGAAGGTGCCGACCGGGTTCTTGATGATCTTGTCGTCAGCTACCGCCTTCACGCCGGCCCATGCCGGGTCAGACTTGATCTGATCCACACCGGCCTGTGCCTTCCCGCCGCCGATGATGATGGCGTCAGGGTTGGAACCAATGATCTGCTCCAGGGTTACTTCCTGCATGTTTTCGACGTTGTCCAGAGAATTCTTCAGACCGGTAGCCTTCATCCATTCGCCGATCAAGGAATCTGAACCGTCAACCTTAGTCAGATCATCCCCACCAACAATGTGCAGCACGGAGGGCTTGTCCGAGTCAGCAACGTCTTTCAGGTGATCCCTAACCAGGTTCAGATTCTTGTTTAGATACTTGTGGAAGGCTGCGGCTCTCTCTTTGGCCTCGGCAGTCCCCAGCACGTCAGCGGTAATGTCGATGACTTTGTTCATGTCCGCAAAGTTTTGGAACTCAACGTGAACTGCGGGGATGCCCTTGGCGCGCACGGCCTCGACCTGCTCCTTATCGGAAGCAAGTACGACCTCGGGCTTTGCCGCTAGCAGTTCTTCCATGTTCAGGTCGGTCTTTGCCGCGGGAGCGGGCAGCTTCGAGATGTTCGGGTACACCTTGGCGAACCAGGGCAGCGCCTGTACCTGTTTGGTGGTTGCTACCAGCTTGTCCGCGCCTCCCAGAAGCAACACCACCTGGTTGTTGGCGTGCCACAGGTCTGCAATGCGTTTCGGCTGGGCGGGAATTTCAACTTTGGTGCCGTCCACATCGGTCACGGTGCGAGTCTTGGACTCGGTCTGTGTTGCTGACGGTGAGGGCTTTTCGCTCGCCTGGTTTGCCCCGCAAGCCGTCAGAGTCAGCGGCATTGCCACCAACGCACCAATTGCCACTACTTTCTTCAGCAGAGACATATTCTTACCTTTCTTCAATTTTCTTGGCCCCTAGGCACACGTGCCTGCGCAGCTGGTCGTCCCAGCGCACCTGGATGGGGGTTCCAAAAAGTTCCGTGAGCGAGTCAGTGGTCAGCACTTCTGCCGCCTCGCCGACTCGCACGGGTTTGCCTTTTTCCATCAGGGCGACTTTGCCTCCCAGTAGGAACGCCTGGTTTGGGTCGTGGGTGGTGGCCACGACCGCGTATCCTTCCGCGGCTAGCTCCCGCATCTTCTTCAAGGTGCGTATTTGGTTTCCCATGTCGAGGGCGGCCGTCGGCTCGTCCATAACCACCAGTGGGGAGCCCTGTACTAGTGCGCGTGCGAAGCCGATGCGCTGCTTTTCGCCTCCGGAAAGTTCGTTGATGGGACGGTCCGCATAACTGTCCAGCCCCATTTCGGCTATCACTTCGCGCACGCGAGCCCGGTCTTTTTTCCTGGGCGAGCTGAAGGCCCCCAGATAGGGGGTTCGCCCCATCAGTAGATAGTCGGTTACCGAGTAGGCAACGGAGACATTTTCTGCTTGCGGCAGGTAGCACGCTAGGCGGGCCCGCTTGGCAGCGCTCAGGTGAGTGGTGGCTGCCCCGTCCAGGCGCGCTTCGCCCTCAGCTGGGGGCAGCAGGCCGAGTGCCACCTGCAAGAGCGTTGATTTACCGGCGCCGTTTCGCCCTAGTATCGATAGGGTTTGCCCGGCTGCAAGGTCTAGGTTTACGTCGCGGAATACCCACTCGTTTTCGCGGTAGTAGAAGCCGGCGTTTTCCAGTTGCAACAGGCTCATCGAATTTTCACCTTGCCCACCGCTAGCAGCAGCAGGAATAGCGGTGCGCCAATCATGCCCGTGACGACCCCAAGGGGCACTTCCATCTGGCTGAGCGAGCGCGCCAGCGTATCCACCACCACCATGAAAGAGGCGCCGAAGGTAACTGCCAGTGGCAACAGCCGCGAATTGTTCGGACCCACAACTAGGCGGCACAGGTGCGGTACTACTAGCCCTACCCACGACACAGTTCCCGCCAAACATACGGCAGCGGCGGTCAGCACGGTGGCGGCCAGAATTGCCACGGCGCGATCCCTGCGCAGATTCACGCCCAACGCCGCCGCCTCCTGGTCACCCAGAGAAATCACGTTGATGCGCCAGCGCATTGCCAGCAGTAGCGCAGCGGCGGGCACGGCGAGCAGCGCGCATTGTGCGAGCGAATCAGTACGCACATCCGAAAGGGAGCCCATCTGCCAGAACACGATCGCGGCAAGCTCCGTTTCCGGATCCGCAACGAACTTCAAGATTCCCACGAGGGCGGATCCGAAGCCGCCGATTATTACGCCCGAGAGCACCAGCATCAGGGTCGAATCGTTGTGCAGCAGGCGCGGAATGGAGGTAGCAAGCAGTACTGCCAAGATGCCACCTATTAGGGCCGCTACGGATACTCCCAGCGTAGTGAGGCCCAGCAGAATTGCTCCTGCGGCCCCCACTGAGGCGCCCTGCGATACGCCCAAGATTCCGGGCGATACCAGTGGATTGCGGAAGATGCCCTGATAGGACACGCCAGCAAGCGCCAGCGCGGCACCCACGAGGGCGGCACCCGCCATGCGGGGAAGGCGCACCTGGTAGAGGACAGTCGCATCTGCGGCAGAAAGGTCGGCGCTGGCAAACGGGTTGACCGCGGTAAAAATAGTGTTAGCGGGCAGCCCATATCTGCCTACAGTTAGACAGATAACCATGATTGCAAGCAACATCACAAGGGAAATAAGCAGAAGGAGGGCTAGCTGCACCCCGGCAGATCTGCGCATCCATCCCCCTCCGCATCTGCTGACATATTTACTATCTACTGTCGCACTTTCGGGCATAAAGCGGATATTTGAGCGCATGTGATTTATTTGGCTAAAAATTTTCCTACCCGCCTCAATGAGCGCTAATCCGCTACATCCTGGGCCTTTGGGTACGCCCTCCCAAAATCCGCCCCGATCGGACGCCCGCGAAAGTTTGTGCTTACCCCATCTTTTCCCCACCAACGCTCCCGCCCGCCCTCGGCTATGGTGGCAACAGAGACTGCATTTACGCAGCTCACCTACCCAACATACGCTTCCGCATTTGCGGCGTAAATGTTTGTCCTAATCCGCAAATACTAGATAAGGTGGTATTGATGAATTACCGTATTTCTGAAGTTTCGCGTCTGCTCGGTGTCTCTGACGACACTGTTCGCCGCTGGCTTGACGACGGCCGAATTCAGGCTGAAAAGGATTCTTCGCCGTTGCAGGTCAAAGGGGAATCTCTGGCCGAATACCTAAAGAATGCGAACACTCACGAACCGAGTCATCACGTATCTAGCCGCAACCTACTGGAAGGCCTAGTCCTAGAAGTAGTCTCGGACAAGGTCATGAGCCAAGTCGTAATGCAGTGCGGCCCCTACCGGGTCGTATCGCTGATCTCTACCGAGGCCGTAAACGACCTGGAGCTAAAGCCAGGCGTCATTGCAAAGGCGCAAATCAAGGCTACGAACGTTTCCATCGTTAAATAAGCACGCGGCTTGGCCGCGACGAAAGGCAGTTACATATGCTCCGCAAGTTTGGTACCGGTCTTGCCCTAGTGGCAGCCGCAGCCATGGCCCTATCTGGCTGTTCTTCTACCGACAACCAGAAGGCCGACGATGCCAAGTCGGAAACCTCCCAGTCTGCCCAGTCCGACCAGGGCAAGAACTACGGGCAGGTCACCATTTTCGCGGCTAAGTCCCTGACCAATGCCTTCACCGAACTAGGTAAGGAATTCGAGAAGCAGAACAAGGGCACCAAGGTGACCTTCAGCTTCGACGGATCCCAGAACCTAGTCGACCAGATCCACCAGGGTTCGCCGGCTGATGCTCTGTTCACCGCTGATCAGAAGAACATGGACAAGGCAGACAAGAACGGTGACGTCGAGGCCAACAAGTCTTACGCGACCAACACTCTGGTCATGGTCGTCCCGAAGGGCAACCCCGCCGGGGTGAAGGAATTCAGCACCAACGCTCTGAAGGATAAGAAGCTGGTAATCTGCGCTGTTGGCGTGCCCTGCGGCAACGCCACTAAGGAAGTTGCCGATATGGCGGGCGTAAAGTTCACGCCGGTTTCCGAAGAACAGAACGTGGGCGACACCCTGGCCAAGGTTGAAACTGGAGAGGCCGACGCCGGCATCGTCTACAGGACGGACGCAATGGCCTCCGACAAGGTCGAGGCCATGGACATGCCTCACGCCGACATGGTCGTCAACGACTACCGCGTGGCACTGACCAAGTCCGCTAAGAACAAGGATGGCGGCAAGGCCTTTGTCGATTACATCCTTTCCGACGCCGGGCAGAAGATCTTGAAGAAGTACGGCTTCACTGCTCCGACCAACAAGTAAAAATCCTTCAGTGGCCCGCTTCGGCGGGCCACCGGTGTATTTATGAAACTAAAGTATGCTCCCTGGTTGACGGTGCCCGGCGGGATCGCCGCCCTCTTCCTTGCATTCCCTCTGGTAACAATCTTCGTGCAGACGCCATGGGCGCGTTTTGGCCAGCTCGTCTCTACCGCAGTCTCCCAGGACGCCCTGTGGTTGTCGTTGCGCACATGCGGAACCACCCTTGCGATCTGTGTCCTGTTAGGGGTGCCGCTCGCCTTCGTACTTGCGAACCTGCCTGACCGCTGGTGGGCGCGCCTGCTGCGCACGGTGGTGACTCTGCCCATGATGCTGCCACCGGTTGTGGCGGGCCTGGCCCTACTGCTAACTTGGGGCCGGCGCGGGCTACTTGGCGAGCACCTGTCCGTTATGGGAATCGAAATTGGCTTTACCACCCTGGCGGTCATCATGGCCCAGACGTTTGTGGCCATGCCTTTCTTAGTTTCCTCACTTGAAGGTGCGATCCGGACGCGCAGTTCCGAATACGACCAGGCTGCCCGCTCTTTGGGGGCCTCACGCACCCGTACGTTTTTCCTGGTCACCTTGCCAGTCATGTTTCCCTCCGTCCTTTCGGCGGCAGCCATGTCCTTTTCGAGGGCGTTGGGAGAGTTTGGCGCCACTATCACTTTCGCGGGCTCGTTGCAGGGTACCACGCAGACAATGCCGCTAGCTATCTACTTACAGCGACAGTCCTCTACCGACGAGGCCCTGGCCCTCTCCGTAGTCCTGCTAGCATTCGCGCTAGCGATCTTGTTCGGAGCTAATGCCCTAGCAGCCCACCTACCCGGCGGCCGGACCGAGGCTGAAATGCAGGAACTGCAAAGGCGCAGCTCTAAGAAACATCCGGTCGAGGCGGAAGCGACTACTGAGGGCGAACTGCCCGTTTCTGCTTCGCCCTCGTCCTGCCCCAAAATACATGTAGACGCGCAGGTACAAGACCGCGGCGTGCACCTAAAAGTGAACCTGCCTGGCGGCGTGCTGACCGCAGTCATGGGCCCGAACGGGTCGGGCAAATCCACGCTGTTGTCGCTCATATCCGGGACTCTCACCCCCTCTGCGGGCGCGGTCAGTTTTACCCCGCCTAACCCGCGCATTGTGCTGCTGCAGCAGAAGTCGCTGCTATTCCCACACATGAGCGTGCGGCGAAACGTCGAATTTGGGTTGCGGGCACGCGGAGTGAGTGCCAAGAAGGCCTGCGAGCGCGCCACCGCCGAATTGCGCGCGGTGGGCATGTTAGCGCTGGCAGATCGACGTTCGACACAGCTGTCTGGAGGGCAGGCGCAGCGCACTGCTATTGCGCGGGCGATGGCGTTAGACCCCGATGTGGTGTTGTTGGATGAGCCGATGGCGGGCCTTGATGAGCCGTCGGCGCAGGCGGTGCGCAACGAGCTCGCGCGACGGCTGGCGGCTTCCCCGTTTACGGCGGTGCTAGTGACCCACGATGTCGAGGATGCGAAGCGGCTTTCCAGCTTCGATGTGCTGATCCGGCATGGCCGGGTAGATGGTGCCGAAACCAGGCCGTAGATAGCCGCAGGCGGATAGAGGCAGCCCCTTCCGCCTCTACTTTTCGTATCCGGCCCGGTGCCAGTCGCCGGAACGCCCGCCTGCCTTGTGGATGATCTTGCAGTCGGTGATCTGGGCGGAGCGATCCACGCCCTTGACCATGTCGACAATGGCGAGGGCGGCCACGGACACGGCGGTAAGCGCTTCCATTTCTACGCCGGTGCGGTCGGCGGTACGCACGATGGCAGTGATGGCCACGTGGTCTTCTTGCAGTTGCAGATCCACTTGCGCGCCGTGAACCCCTATCGTGTGGGCGAGCGGGAGCAGCTGCGGTACCCGTTTGGCTGCCGCGATCCCGGCGATGCGAGCTACGGCCAGCACGTCACCTTTGGGTACCGTGCCGTCGCGCAATGCCTGCATGACAGTGGGCGAACATTCGACCTTCCCGATTGCGGTCGCCTCGCGCACGGTGGGGGTTTTGGCGGTCACGTCTACCATGTAGGCGTCGCCGGATTGGGTAAGGTGAGTAAATTTCATCGGGCCCTCCCGAACCACATGACGGGTACTTCTTCGCCGGGCTTCACTTCGGCCTGGTCAGCGGGGATTCGCACTAGTCCCGTAGCTGCCGCTAGGGATGCTACAAAGTGGGATTTGGAGCCGCCGTGGCTGGCCGGGTGCACATGGACTTGTGCCGAAGTGCCGCCGTCTTCGCCCTCGCGGGCAGTAGCTGGCAGGAACTGGACGCGGCCGGTTTTGCGTTTCCAGCCGGTTCCCACCTGGGCGCGTACGAAGCGATCTTCGAAGGCCGGCTGGTCAACACCTGCTAGGACCCCCAATAGGGGGAGGGCGAACAGGTACCAGGACACCAGTACGGACACGGGGTTGCCGGGCAGGCACAGGATGGGAACCTGCCCCACTTTCCCGAAGCCCTGGGGTTTGCCCGGCTGCATGGCAACGCGGGTGAAGGTGACTCCCCGTTCGCGCAGAGCGGCTTTTACCACGTCGAATGCTCCCGCCGAGACTCCCCCGGTGGTCACCAGCATGTCGACCTGCCCGGCAGCGGCGTCGATGTCCTTCAGGAAGCCGTCCACGGTGTCGGCGTGGAAGGTTCGTAGGATTGGGGATGCGCCGGCTTCACGGGCTAGCCCGGACACCAGCACCGAGTTTGAATCCGGGATCTGCCCCGGTTTTAGGTCTTCGCCAGCGCCACGCAGTTCCTCGCCCGTGGTCACTACTCCTACGCGCAGCTGTGGCGACACTGCTACCTGCCCGCA
The DNA here is from genome assembly GCF_030217145.1 of Winkia sp. UMB3158. Taxonomy (NCBI): domain Bacteria; kingdom Bacillati; phylum Actinomycetota; class Actinomycetes; order Actinomycetales; family Actinomycetaceae; genus Winkia; species Winkia sp. UMB3158. The sequence continues at coordinate 64,897 of NZ_JASONH010000006.1, forward strand.
GCCGACGGACACGAGGGCGGAAAGGTGGGCTGCACTCAGCCTTGTGCCAGCAGTAAATAGCAGCTGGCCGGCCGCAATGTCTTCGCCAGCGCGGCGAACATTGGCGCCCTTTGCAACCGCATCGGTAAACGTAACTGTCGCGGGCGCGGCAGGTGCCATGTTGGCGGGGCCGCCCTCAGTAAGTTCCACCTGGATCACGGCATCTGCCCCCTGCGGCAGCGGGGCCCCGGTCATGATGCGCATGGCCGTTCCCTTTTCCAAGGTGAGGGCGTCCGTACGACCGGCGGGGATATCTGCAGCTACCGGGAGACCCACTCCGGCAGCTGTTTCCTGGGCCCGCACGGCGAAACCATCCATGGCCGAGTTAGTAAAGGGTGGGACGCTAAGACGGGCGGTGACGTCTTCAGCTAGGATTCGGCCCAATGCCTCGCCCACTGGCAGCGTTTCTGCTGGCAGGGCCTGCCCCAGTCGCAATACGTCCCGATAATGTTCAGCTACATCTTTCATTGTCTGTTCCTTCGCTGCCACTCACTTGGCACTTTTGAACTGAATATCGCGCATCTGGCCAGAAGCGGTGTCAATGTAGGCCACGCGCCCCAGCAGTAACTCCCCGTAGCCAGCAACCAGCTTTGTCACCTCGCCGGCCATGAGCGACCCGATCATGCCCGTCAGCGGGCCAATCACCGGGGAGGCAGCCCCCACTGGGATTACGCCCTCGGGCGGGGCAGCCGGATGCAAATCCCGCAGTCGAGCCTGCACGGGCGCCCCGGCCGCTTCTGCTTGCTGGCCCGACCAGAAGGTAGAAACCTGGCCGGCCGCACCCAGCACCGACCCCCATACTTCGGGTTTACCCGCTCGCGTTGCCGCCTGGTCTATCAAGTAGCGCGTCGCAAAGTTGTCAGTTGCGTCAACAATCACGTCCCAGGCGGCGAAGATGTCGTCGATATTCGCCTCATCCAACCGGGTCGTGTAGGTAATAACCTGCACGTCCGGGTTCAGCCCGCGGATGCGCTCCGCCGCAGACTCCACCTTTTCCTTCCCCAAGGCGGCCGTGGAGTGGATGACCTGGCGGTGCAAATTCGAGGTGTCCAACCGATCCGAATCCAGCACGCCCAGATGGCCCACTCCCGCGCCCGCAAGGTAGAGCAGCGCCGGCGAACCAAGCCCACCGGCCCCCACCACCAACACTTTAGAGTTAAGGAGGCGGCGTTGCCCCGCCTCCCCCATGCCTTCCAACAGCATGGGGCGGGCGTAACGGTCACGCTGAATTTCAGTAAGTTCGGGACCCATCTGGGCTACAGGTGTAATGCTCATCGTGCTCAAGCCTATAAGCGTGCGGACACACTTTCCACATGCGCTACGACGTATTCGCTGATAGCAACTACCATGTATGCATGCCAAAAATTTCTGTCATCACCGTTTCTGACAGGTCTGCAGCCGGGACCCGCCCCGATAAGTCCGGGCCGCTGGCATGTCAGCTGCTGGCCGACTACGGCCAGGTAGAGGCCCCTACTATCGTCCCCGACCAGGTCACTGCCATTCAGGACGCCATCAAGGCGGCCGTTGCGGGCGGAGCCGACATCATCTTCACCACCGGGGGTACCGGGTTCTCTACCCGGGACGTCACCCCCGAGGCCACCGCGCCCCTACTCAGCAAACGCGCAGGCGGCATCGAGGCGGCTCTCCGAGACAACCCTAAGGTGCCAGCCGCCGCACTCTCGCGGGGAGTCGCAGGAGTCATAGACCTAGATGGGACGCGCGCATTCGTCGTGAACGCACCCGGCTCCACCGGCGGTGTGAAGGACGCTGTGGCAGCGGTAGGCCCCCTCATCTCGCACATCACGGAGCAGCTAGCAGACGCCGACCACACCGCCCCGGCAGAAAAGATTGGGCTTACCCCGCATCAGCGGGCCACCCATGCCGTGCAAAACCGGGGTTACAGCGACGGGTCTGACGCCCAGGTGGTGTGGGCAGGCGTTACTGACCAGCCCATTGACGTGGCTGCACTCCAGGAAGCCGTACGCGACCCGCAGGCGGGGGCTGTCGCCCTCTTCGATGGGCGCGTGCGCAACCACGACGACGGGCAGGGCGTAGTGTCTATCGACTACGAAGCCCACCCGGACGCTGGCAAAGTTGTTGAACGGATCGCAAAGGCCTGTGCCAAAGGCTCCGGGGCAGCAAAGTTGGCCATCGCACACCGCTACGGTCACCTCGAGGTCGGCGACGTCGCCTTCGCAGCTGCTGCCTCCGCCGCACACCGCCGCGAAGCTTTTGAGCTGCTAGAAAAGGCCGTAGAACAGGTGAAAGCGGAACTGCCAGTGTGGAAGAAACAGCAATTTACTGACGGTTCGCACGCTTGGACGGGCAGCGCCTAGCGGTGGAAGGGTGCCCTCGGCCGGCTTAGTGTTGAAGTCATGATCGAATACAGACTTGGCACCGACGCCGACCGCGCCGGCATTGTGGCAGCAGTATCCACTGCGTTCTACGACCAATTCAAAGCCCTGAGCTCAGACAAGAACAAACTGATCGAGGGACTATCCCACGCGGTAGTGCCCGACCGCTTCGTGATTGCTATCGAGGACGGCCAAGTGGTAGGCGTAGTGGCAATTGCTTTCGCCGGGCGCAATCCCTTCAACGTAGATTACTCGCAGCTGGCTAAGGTTCTCGGCCCCATCTATGGGCACATCGGCGGGCGCGTGCTGGAACGCGAGGTACGCCCTCCTGTGAAAGTTGGCACGAAAGAGGCGTTTATCAGCTGCGTTGGCACCATTCCCGCCGCGCGTGGCAAGGGCGTGGCAACGGGAATGCTCCGCAAGGCACTTGAAGTGGCGCCTGCCCGCACCTACATTTTGGACGTGATGGAAGGCAACGAAAAGGTTCTTCCCCTATACGAGGGCGTCGGCTTCCGCATCGTCGACCGTGTGAAGGAACCCTTTGGGCGGCTCCGCGGAATGTACTTCCGCTACATTCTTATTCGGCCCGGTCAGCGCGGCGGGCGCAAGTAAGCGCCGCGGCGCGGGGTCTTTACCCCCCGGCGAAGGGCGGCAGCACCTCTACCGAGATCTCGCCATCTAGGCGCACCGGGTCAGCGCCCAGCGCCTGCCCGCCCACAATCAGGGCGCACACATCTACCACCTGGGCGAAGCGTTCAGATTTTCCCACCTTCAGGAGCTCTCTGAGGGAAGCGGCATCAACCGTTTCAGGCAACTGCACACTCTCTTGGCGAGTCCCGGCGGCGTCTGCCACTCCCGCAAAATAGGTCACGTTTGCTGTAGGCATTTATCCTCCAATCGCGCTCATGGGCCGCGAAGGGCTCAAGAAACTAGGGTCATTTATACCGTGCCCCGGCTGCTTCTCCCACATCGCAGCCTGCCACACGGCGGCGATTTCCTGATCTGTGGCGCCCCCGCGCAGCATCTTCCGCAAATCTGTTTCTGAACGCGCAAACAGGCACGAGCGGATCTGCCCATCCGCGGTAAGCCGGGTGCGGTCGCAGTCCCCACAGAAAGGCCGCGTCACAGATCCAATAATGCCGATGCGACCACCCGGATGATCCGCGCCAGGCATCACATCCCACTCTTCGGCAGGGGACGCGCCCCGTTCGCGCTCCGGACGGTGGCATAGGTCGAAGTGAGGGCGCAGAAGATCCAAAATATCGTCGCGCGTAACCATCTGTTCGCGCTTCCAAGACCCACGTGGGCCCAGTGGCATGAATTCGATAAAGCGCAGCTCGTAACCGCCCCGCAGCGCGTAGCGAACGAGTTCCGGCGCCTCGGATTCGTTCACGCCGGGCATCAGCAGCGCGTTCAGTTTTACCGGCCTCAATCCGGCCCGAACCGCAGCTACGGCGCCCTCGGCAGCATCCTTGAACCGGTCCCGCCGCGTCAACTTCAAATACCCGGCGCGGGTAGCCGAGTCCATCGAAATATTCACCCGATCCAAGCCGGCATCCGCCAAGCCTTGGGCGCGATGCTTCAGCCCCAGCCCGTTGGTGGTCAGGGAAATATCTAGTTTCTTTCCCCGCCAAGTGCGCAAGTTGGCCGCCGCTTCCACCAACTTTTCCAGGCTGCGACGCATGAGCGGTTCCCCGCCTGTAAAACGGATCTCTTCAATGCCGCACAAGTCAACTCCGATGCGCATCAGGCGTACTATTTCCGCATCGGTCAGAATCTGCTCGGTAGGACGGAAGGCCACGCCCTCTTCGGGCATGCAGTATTGGCAGCGCAGATTGCAGCGATCCGTCACTGAGATGCGCATGTCTCGAGCTACTCGGCCATGCTTATCCACCAATTCGGCCACGTCTGGGCGATCGCGCGGATCAAGCTTGGTTTGCACTAGTGGCAACTCGACGAGTGTTGACAAAAAACCTCCCTATCCAGGGCTTTAGTCTAACTAGCCTAGTTATTCAGTGCAGTTTTAGTAACCCTTCTAACGTTTTGACATCCGCCCACGTATCTACATCCGTGCAGTTGCGGTTCACATCCGGCACAAACGCCAGTTTTGCAGGGGAAAAGGTGCGTTTGACCGACACGTTTCGGGCGTTTTCAGGCAAGATTTTGCCCAGCGCGCCGGCCCGATATACGCCAAGGGCGTACTGGGGGAACGTACCATCCTCAGCGGCGGTGGTGGGGGCGGCCCCGTCCAGCCCCGGTTCGAGGGCGGCAACCAGGCCCAGGTAGTTCGCTGGGGCGAGGGGCGCATCGCAGGTGGCCAGGCCGATCAGACCGTCGGTAACCCCGGCCCTTCTTAGCGCTGCCAGTCCAGCAGCGAAACCGGCGACCGGGCCGCCAAAAGGCGGGTCTTCCAGAACGCGCACCACCGCAGCTGGCACCTGCACCTGCGGCGGGGCCACCACTACCACGGTGGCCTCGGGCGCCACCCTGGACACCTGATCGAGCTGCCAGTCCAGCAAGCGCCTGCACGCCACCTCCAAGTCCGGCTTCGAAATACCACCCAGCCTGCGGGCCGTGCCCCCCGCCAGGATAACGACGCCTTCAATGGTCACCGATTCCAACCCCGGTTCCCTTCGGCCGGCACGTGTACGCCCTCCAGCTGTGGTTCGAATTCGTGAGGGCGGATCGGCGCCCCCGCCTTTAGTTCAGCCCGGAGGTAGGCAACTACGGCCTCCAAATTGCCGGTAGTATTCGCAACCTGCAACTGCCGCTGGTAGCCAGCCCCTGTGGAGACTATCTCGTGAATAAATCCCAAATCGTCTAGGCAACCTAGGTCAGTGGCGGCAGGCTCAAGCCAATCGAGCAGATCAGGAAGAGTATCGGTGATCAGCGCTTCGTCGCCCTCGGCATTTTCGATAAGAATCGCATCCATACCGTAGCGGGCGGCCCGCCACTTGTTCTCAGCCAAGAACCAGTCAGGCACCCTGGCCAGCGCACGTCCCGCATCCAGCTCCCGCGAAGCCGTTTCCACCAGCGAATGGATCAGCGCCGCAAAGGCACGCAATTCGGCCAAGTTGGAGGCAGCATCGCACACGCGCACTTCGATCGTTCCCAGCTTTGGCGAAGGGCGAATATCCCACCGAATCTCGTTGAAAGAATCAATCACGCCGGTCTTCAGCATGTCCGCCGTATACTTTTCTAGCCCCTCCCAGGAATCGAACTGGCGGGGTGCGCCCGCAGTGGGAAGCTGCTGGAACACCATCGCGCGGTTGTCCGCATACCCCGTGTTGGTCCCCGCCCAGAATGGGGAGGAGGCGGAAATGGCCTGAATGTGGCCCAGCTTGGTGGCCAAGAAGTTCTGGATCGGCATCACCTTGTCCCGATCCTCGATGCCCACGTGCACGTGCGTGCCAAACAGCAGCATCTGCCTGCCCCAGAACTGGGTGCGATTTACCAGTTCGCCGTAGCGGTCAGAATCGCTGACACGCTGGTATGAGGGCTGGGCAAAGGGGTGCGATCCCGCCGAGGCCAGTTCAATGCGCAATCGCGAGAGGGCTGGCTCCAGCTGTTCCAGAGCCTCTTCCATGTCGGCTGCACACCCGGCAACCGTCGTGTTCTTACGCGAGACTAGTTCGACCGTGTTACGCAGCATTTCGCCGTATATCAAAGTTGTGTCGGGGTGCGCTTTCTCAGCCTCAGCAATCACCGTATCCGCACATTGGCGCAGGTCATCAGAGTCTTTGTCGATTAGCTGGAGTTCCCACTCCAAGCCAATCGTCGACCGTTCCGAGCAAGCAAAGTCAATAGCCATGGTTACATGCTCCCGTAATTTCTCTAGCGCCGCCAGCGATCCAGACAAGTGACAGCAAAATCGTACTTGGCATCCCACGACCGCGCCGCCGAGTGTCCAAAGGTAGAAACCACGCCGCATTGGCCCTGCCTGCACAGTTGCGGTAGCGCGGCCGTGTAGCTGTAGGTGCCGCCCTCGGGGGAGGTAATTGGGAAGCTAGCCGGGCATGTCGAATCTTGGTGCTGTCGCCGACCTCTGGTGAAAATTGACGAGCCTTGGTGTTTTCGTCGAACCTTGGCGATCTACACCATGTTTCGCGAAAAGCGCCAGGGTTGAAAAATAACACCATGGCTCGCGGGTTCTCCCTTTTCGAGGGCGAACTCCCCAGTCACTTACAGCCGCCCCCAGCGGCTACTAGGCGGGGAGTTGGCAGCGGAAGCGGTTGGCAAATTCGGTAATTACCTGGTTTGCTCCTTTGACGTCAGCTGCGTTGCAACGGGCTATGACCTGGGATTTCTGAGCAGCCGGGTAGTAGGTGTCGCCGTATGAATTGATGCGTATATGCATTCCTGCAGTGGTAATTTCGGGGTGGAATTGGGTGCCGTACACGTTCTTACCCCACCGGACCATCTGCACGTGACAGAACGAGCCGGACGCCAGCAGGGTGGCGGTGGCCGGAAGCTGGCCGACCGCATCCGAATGCCCTGTGTAGGAGCGGAATATGGCGGGCAATTTACCTGTTAGCGGATCGGCTTTCCCCGCATCTGTAAGCCTGATTTCTGGCGCCTGCAGGTCTTCAGCAAAACCGCCCACCAGCATTCCGCCGGTGGCTCTTGCCAACGTCTGCAGTCCGAAGCAGATACCTAAAGTGGGAAAATCCTCCGCTACCACGCGGCGAGCTAAAGCAGACACGCGTTCTTCTACCAGCAAGTGCTGGGCGCTTTTCGTTTCTTGAGGGTGGGCGTAGCCAAACGGCGAGCCTGTAATTATGACTCCCGAATACTTAGTCAGTTCCAGCTCTGTGGCCGGATTAGGCTCAGAAGGGTTCAGGAGGGAAACTTGGTGGAGCTCCGTATCCGACATATTGCCCCATTCTTTAATTACAGCCACCTCATCCTCCGCTATGAGCCCAGGTGGGCGGCAAACGGCAAGCAGGAATGGCTTCGAATAGGATCGCGGGGTGTCATTTACGTGCTCTGCCATACCGCCACCCTAGTCGAGCTGGTATTACCGGCGCGAACGGTGTCCATATTCCTTCGCAGGTGTCTAAATTATTAGCCCGAGGGCGGGCTGGTGTCGCCTTTTTGTGCCTTTGCTTTTTGCGCCTCGTCTAAAAGTTTTGGAAGCTCGTAGAGACGAAAAATTGTCGAACCCCACCGCCAGGGCGTGGTAGGGGCCGGGAGGGAACCCCGCACCCCGCGAGCGCGGACGCTTATGCGTTGCTTATGCGTCGACAACCGCAATAGTAAAGCCCCTAACCTGTTTTCCCAGGTCAGAGGCTATTTAAATAGCGGTGGAGGTGGGATTTGAACCCACGGTGGCTATTAACCACACAGCATTTCGAGTGCTGCACCTTCGGCCGCTCGGACACTCCACCAAAGCTCACTAATAGTAAGCCCAGACACTCACTATACAAAACCGCAAGGGTTGACCTCAAATCGGTTGACAGTGAGACGTCCCACCCGCGCCGCGCCGGCATATTGCCTAACCGCGAACGCGAGTTTCACGCCAAGTAACTAACTAGTCGACAATGCCGTACAGGCGGTCGCCTGCATCGCCAAGACCAGGGACGATGTAGTTATGCTCGTTGAGCCCTTCGTCCTCGGCAGCAACAACCACATGCACGTCGGCGCGGTCGCCGATTGCTTCCTGCATGGCCTTGATTCCTTGTGGGGCAGCCACCAGCGAGGTGCAGGTGACGTCGCGAGCCCCGCGCTCCAGCACGTAGTTCACAGCGGCTACCAGGGTGTGCCCGGTTGCGAGCATCGGGTCTACCAGGAATACCTGCCGATCAGTCAGGTCGTCAGGCAGGCGGTTCGCGTAGGTTTCCACGGCTAGCGTCTCGTCGTCACGGACCATGCCCAGGAAGCCAACTTCGGCTGTGGGCAGTAGGCGAGTCATACCGTCGAGCATGCCCAGGCCGGCACGCAGGATTGGGATCACGATGGGGCGGGGTTCAGATAGCTTCTTTCCACCAGTCGGCGCGACCGGGGTTTCAACCTGCACGTCCTCGACGCGCACGTTGCGGGTGGCCTCGTAGGCTAGCAGAGTTGTTAGTTCGTCTACGATCATGCGGAACGTGGACGAGGGCGTGTTCTTGTCACGCAGGACGGTCATCTTATGGTTTACAAGGGGGTGGTCAAGCACTTTCAAATCCATACCTTTAGGCTACCGCGTTGCCCCTGGATACGGGTAGACAAGGCCCTGGTACCTTAAAACCATGAATTGCCACTCCCGCTGGACCCCACTTCTGCGCCGTACTCTGGAACTTGCCGAGGACGGCGGCTCTTTTGGCGAGGTGCCGGTGGGCGCGCTAGTCGTCACGGCCGATGGGCTGGTAGTTTCTGAGGCGCGCAACGCCCAGCGCGCCCCCCATTTCGATCCGACTGCACACGCCGAGGTGCTGGCGCTGCGGGCTGCTGGGGCCGCCCTCAGCAGGCACACTCTGCAGGGCTGCACACTGGTGGTGTCGCTGGAACCTTGCACTATGTGCGCCGGGGCGGCCGTCCTGTCCCGCGTGGACCGCATTGTCTTTGCCGCATGGGATCCGAAGGCTGGCGCGTGCGGGTCGATCCGCGATGTGGCCCGCGATTCCCGTTTGAATCACCGCCCCGAAGTGATTGGCGGGATTTTAGAGGGCGAAGCCCGCGCCCAGCTGCACACTTTCTTTTCCGATTTACGCAGCTAGAGCGGGCTTTGCCGCAATGGTTTAGGCTACTTGGAAGCGGCGAGTGCTTCCTTCACGCTGGCGAGTAGTTCCTCCCAGGCGACCTCAAACTTCTTGACGCCCTCGTCTAAAAGCTGGCGGGAAACGGCACTAAAGTCGATTCCCGCTTCTGCTAGCGCTGCGAATACCTGATGGGCTTCGCCGATGTTCGCGCTGACCGCGTCTCCGTGCAATTCAGCCGATTCAGCCACCGCTTTCATGGTTTTTTCGGGCATCGTGTTGACGGTGTCGGGGGCGGCCAGTTCGTCAACGTACAAGGTGGGTTTCAGCGATGGATCCTTCACGCCCGTCGAAGCCCACAGTGGCCGTTGTTTGGTGGCACCATCCCTCGCCAGTTCTGTCCACCGTTCCTGCTGTAGCGATTCCTGGTAGGCCTCATACGCTAGGCGCGCATTGGCAACCCCGGCCTTGGAGCGCAGCTGAGCTGCCTCTTCGCCACCCTTCTTGTCCAACAGCGAGTCGACCAGCGCGTCTACGCGCGAAACAAAGAAGGAGGCCACAGACGTAATAGTGGAAAGGTCGATGCCGGCCTCGCGCGCCTTTTCCAACCCAGCCCAATAAGCTTCGACTACCTGTCGGTACTGCGGTACCGAGAAGATCAGCGTCACGTTGACGGAGATGCCTGCCCCGATTACCTCGGGAATTGCTTCCAGTCCCGCGGCAGTGGCGGGGATCTTGATCATCGCGTTAGGCCGATCCACTACCTGCCACAGGTTTTTCGCAGCTGCTACTGTTTCTTCTGCCTTGTCGGCTAGGCGGGGGTCCACTTCGATGGACACGCGTCCATCGCGGCCGTGCGTGGCTTCGTAGATGGGCGCAAACAGATCGCAGGCAGCGCGCACATCATCAGTAGTCATTGCTTCGATGGCAGCGCCCACGTCGGCGCCTTTGGAAGCCAATTCCTTGATCTGGTCCGCGTATTGACTACCCGTTCCAATTGCAGCATTAAAAATGGCCGGATTTGTGGTCACACCAACCACCGAGGACGAATCAATCAGTTCGCGCAGATTGCCCGATTCCAGTCTGCCTCTGGACAGGTCGTCCAGCCAGATAGAGACGCCAATTGAAGAAAGTTCTAAAAGGTTACCGCTCATTAGTGCTCCTTCGCCGTAACACCAGTTACAATTCACAGCGCTGCTGTTACTTTTCGCAGCTTCGCTGTTAATTATACCTGCCGTGAACACTTCCGGCTGCAGTTCTTAGCTTTCTAACTCATCCAGCACGCCCGCGGCCAATTCCCGGCCGTAATCCATCATTTCTTGGGCCCGGTAGAACTCCAAAGTTCCCACCTTGTCGATGGGAATCTCGATCGTGGCGCTGACCGGATTAGAGGCCGCCCGGTAGCGGTACACCAATTCTTGCATGGTAGTCATAGACATGTCCGCCACCTGCCAGGTAGATATGCCGGAGGGCAACTTTTCCGGCCCCCAGTTCTCTTGCGGATCGTTGCCCGCCTCGGGATTGCCTGGTTCAGTAATCTGCCCGCACTCTTCTTTTTGCGGCTCTTCAAAATAGCGCGTGATCTTGTGGAACAGTTCGTTGTCCGTAAGCGCAGTAACGCCCTTGTTAATGGATTTAGCGAGGGCGGAGCCCTGCCTTTCTGCCTCTATTGCTTTTCGGAGGCGGTCCCGCGGGTGCGCATCTGGGTGGCCGTACAGGTTTACCGCAATGGTCGCATCCGATACCTGCGCCAGAGTAGGTTCAACCGGCACCGGATTTACTAGGCCGCCGTCTGCCAACAGTCTGTCCCCCATCAGCACGGGAGTGAAGATTGTGGGGATGGAAATGGAAGCACGGATCGCCGGATACAGTGGCCCCGATTGGAACCAAATTTCGCGCTGCGACAATAAGTCTGTAGCCACCGCCGTGAAGGGAATAGACAGCTCTTCGATGCGTGCCGACCCGGCGATCTCCTCGATCTTCTTGAGTACTTTCTGGCCGCGCACAATGCCAGCCGACCCCAGCGCCGGGTCTACTAGGCGCACCACGTCCGTGCGCGTCAAAGATGCCGCCCACTGCGCCACTTCGGGTAGCTTGCCCGTCCCGTAGACGCCACCCACTAGCGCGCCCATCGACGCCCCCGCGATCGACACGATCGTGTGTCCGCGCCGTTCGACTTCTTCGATCACGCCAATGTGAGCCCACCCGCGGGCTCCACCCGAACCTAAAACCAAGCTGATGCGCATACCCCTACCCTACCGGCCCAAAGGCAAAGCTACTCTGGACAGCACAAAAGTTGGATGGATCCCTTCCGCCACTGCGACACACCAGAGCGCCGCCCCGCCCTCAAGAAATGGAAAACCCCCACCGGCAAAACCGGTGGGGGTCCGCTGCGCGGCACTAGCGCCTGCGTCAGCTCAGCTTAGAAAGCGGGGATGACAGACTTGTCAGGCCAGGTCTTTTCGATGAAGTCCTTGACCTCCTTGGAGTGCAGGTCCTTCTCTAGCTTCTTGACTAGTTCGCTCTTCTCTCCCTTACGCCACACCAGCAGGTTGGTAGCCGGGTTGTTTTCGGTGGATTCTAGTGCAATAGCCTCGGACTGCTTCAGACCGCCAGCCTGTGCGTAGTTGCCGTTGATGACGGCAATGTCAACGTCTGCCAAGGAACGAACCAGCTGCGGGCCGTCTACTTCCTGGAATACTAGCCCCTTCGGGTTGAATTCCTTGGAATTCTTCACGTCGGCAACTGCCAGGTTCTGCTTCTTGGGTAGCTTGATTAGTCCCTGCGCGCCCAGCAGGCGTAGAGCACGGTCCTGGTTGGTGACGTCCTGAATGATGCCTACCTTGTCGCCTTCCTTCAGGTCGTTTACGTTCTTGACCTTCTTCGAGAAGATGCCCACCGGCTCTAGGTGAACGGATTCGCCCGGCTCGAACTTGTAGCCGCGCTGCTTAGATTCGTTGTTCAGGAAAGGAATAGTCTGGAAGTAGTTGGCATCCACCTCGTGGGTTTTCAACGCTTCGTTCGGCTGGACGTAGTCGTTAAATTCCTTGATGTCAATCTTGTAGCCGTGCTTGGGGGCGACTTCCTTGTTCAAGAACTTTAGGATCTGGGCGTGCGGGGTGGGCGAGGCTGCCACCACAATTGTGTCAGACTTGCCGGAAGCAGATTTGCCTTCCTGGCCGCTGTTAGAGGAGCCGCAGCCGGTCAGTGCTACGGCGGTTACGAGGGCGGTGGTTGCTGCTAGGATGTTGCGAATTTTCACGATTTTGCTTCTTTCTTGGGAATATAAAGAGTCCGAAAGTCTAAGTGTTGTCAGCTAAGGCGCTAGGGCCCGACTAGTAGAGCCTTAGCGGTGATCTACTAGCCGGCTGAGCATGTCACCGATCAGCTGAATAACTTCAACTATGACGATGACTACCAGCACTGCCAGAATCATGACGTCGGTTTCGAATCGGTTATATCCGTAGGAGACAGCCAAGAAGCCTAGGCCGTCCCCACCCAGCATGCCGGTGATGGCACTGTAGCCAATCAGGGTGATGACAGTGACGGTAATTGATTGGATGAGGGCGGGCAGCGCTTCGCGGATCTGCACGTCGAACATGATTTGCCGACGGGAAGCTCCCATCATTTTTGCCGCTTCAATCTTCCCGGGTTCAATCCCCAGCAGGTTTGATTCAACAAGACGCGCAAAGAAGGGAATTGCGCCCACGGTTAGCGGCACGATCGCGGCTTTCCATCCGATCGAGGTCCCGGCCACCATCCTGGTGAACGGGATGATTGCCACCACCAGGATGACAAATGGGAAAGATCTGCCAATGTTCACGATTGTACCCAGGATTTGATTCACTGCCCGGTTCGGGAACAGGCCCCCTTTGCCGGTGCCAACTAGCACCAGGCCGAGGATGACGCCGCCAATTACGGTGAGCACCGACGAGATTGCGGTCATAGCCAAAGTCTGCCAGGTGGCCGTCCACAGTTCACCGCTCTGAATCACGGGAATATCTGTGAGGCCGGATAGTAGGGAGGCGTTCATTAGATGTCCCTCACTTCCGCGCTGGTGCCTGCGTTACGCATGGCTGCAATGGTTTCGTTTACTTGGTTGGGTGGCACAGCTAGAGCTAATCGGCCTACCTGTGTCTGCCCTACGGTTTCGAAAGTGCCCGCAACAATGTCGGCTCCAATTCGGGCGGCGGCACTCATGACCGCCGATCCCTTAGGTTCGCCCGGGTGGGCGGTAAATGCCACGTCGACGACTGCGGCAGACTGCCCGTTCAGCACGGGCTCGTCCTCTATCGAGGGCGGCGGCACTAGTTCGCGCGACAGTCGCGACTGCGGGTCTTCAAGGACATCTTCGATACGTCCGGATTGAATTACCTGGCCGTTTTCCAGCATGGTAACCGAATCGCAGATTTCGCGGACAACACCCATTTCGTGGGTGATGATCAGGACGGTCACGCCCAGGCGGTCGCGCACGTCCGAGATCAGCTGCAGAATCTGCCTGGTGGATTCACTATCGAGGGCGGAAGTCGGCTCGTCGCATAGCAGCACGGGCGGGTTGGTAGCGAGGGCGCGGGCAATACCGACGCGTTGCCGTTGCCCGCCGGACAGCTGTGCGGGGTACGAGGATCCGCGAGCGGAAAGGCCAACCAGATCCAGCATTTCCTGGACGCGCTCATGCCTTTTGCCGGATTTTACTCCGGCAAGCGATAGGGCGTAGCCGATGTTGCCAGCGGCCGTACGCGAATCCAGCAGGTTTGCGTTCTGGAACACCATGCCGATGTTTAGTCGCGCCTGCCGCAATGCCGATGAACGCAGCTTCGACAGGTCTTTGCCAGCAACGGTAATTGATCCCGACGTCGGCTTTTCCAGCGCACACAGGCATCGGATCAGGGTTGATTTACCGGCACCGGACTGTCCGACGATGCCGTGAATGTCCCCTTTAGGAACGGAAAGGTTGATGTTGTCGAGGGCAATTACGTCCTCTTCTTTGCGGCGCGGATACCGCTTAGTAACATCGCTGAGTTTAATGAGTGGCGAGTCGTCCGTTGGGTTATTCGTCATCCACATCCTTCCATCGGTCCTGGCGGAAGCACCCTCACCACGATGGCGGGTTGCTGCAGCGTACGAGCCAGGTCTCTGCGCTACTCTTGATGGTCCGTTTTGAGCTTAAGGCCCTTACTATCTTCACGCAAACTCATCTTGGTATTTAGTAAGTGAGCCCACTCACCTGCACCCTTAACTGCCGCCATTTACCTTAGAGAGGTCAGACTTGTGTGTTTAAAGTGCCTTATGTGGCAAAGTAGAATCATGAATTCTAATAATGCCCCTCAAGGCGGCGAGGCAGCCCATACTAATTCCACCCTTCACCTAGGCGATCCTAAGATGGCTAACCTCCGCACTGACCTGGGCAAAGCGTTGCTCGTATTGCAAGAGCGTCTGCAGGGCCAAAACAGCCTGAGCCTTGTCGAGGACGGGAAAGTGTTTCTTCCCGACGCCCAACGTGTAACGATCGCGGTAGCCATGATTGTTTCTAACGCAATGCAGGCGTTAGGCGTATCCGAGAAGGATCTGACCGATCTGATGGCGCACATCCACGACGATCTGGCAGCAAAGTTTGAGCAGGGCGACGAGGCCGCCCGTGCCTCTCTGCCTAGCTTTGACGCGATCTACTTTTCTCTTTTGGGCAAACCCGACCAGTGGCGGGAAATGGTTGACGCCATGAGCGCCCTAGAGTTCGGCACGCTGATGCTGATGCTGCCCGAAACCGCCGTTGGGCTTATGACCATTCCTACTGGTGGGGATCGGGAACCGCTCAAGCCACTGCTGGCTCGCGCCTACGAAGAACTTGCCAAGATCGATGCGGCTTCCCCTCAGGCGAGCCAGGATTTGCAAGCCGATCTTGCTAAAGCCCAGCAGGCTGGGCGCGAGGCGGAAACTGGCGCACAACAGGAGGGGTAGGCACCCGGTTTCTGTGCTCGCCCCCCCCTAGCCTGGATAGTCTCCGCGAGCTGCCAGGATGCATATATTCGCATGTCGGGTAACAATGAGGTTATGAATACCTCAGGGCCATACCGGATTGAAATGGTTTGCACGGGCAACATCTGCCGTTCCGTAATGGCACAAATTGTGCTCGACACCCAGCTGCGGAGCGCGGGCACCCAGGGCGTGATCGTGTCGTCCTCGGGAATCTCCGACGAGGAGCACGGCAACCCCATAGATCGGCGAGCAGCTAAAGCGCTGCGACAGGCAGGCTACCCAACCCCGTTGCACCGGGCCCACCAGTTGGATGCGAACACGTTTGCGTCTTCGGATCTAGTGCTGGCTATGACGTCCACTCACTTTGCCCGCCTTGAGCAGCTGGCGCGGGAGGCGGGGCTTGAGGCTTACCCGGGTGCTTCCGGGCCGGGCCGCGTAGACCTGCGAATGTTCCGCAGCTTTGACCCTAACCTTGCGGTTTCCCCAGCTGAACGGGGCGAGGGCGACCCCTTCGCCGACGCTGAACCGGAGGGGGACGCACAGTGGCTACGGCGCCGCGAATTAGACGTGCCCGACCCGTGGTATGGCACCGCTGCCGATTTCGATCAGACTATGCAAACGGTCGAAGAGATATGCCCGCACATCGTTTCCTACGTGCGCAAGGTGACCAACCAGTAAAACTGCCCGCTAACGCCGAGACCGCGCTTGCCCCTATGGTGCCGCCGTGGCAGGCATGCCGGGCTACCATATTCCGGCTACGCTCCGCCCCGCCTGTAATCGGCATCTGGCAGGGGAAACTGCCACACCGGGCGGCCGGCAGTTAGCAGGGTACACAGGCATAGCACAAACAGGGTCAGCTCGGCCAGAGCTGGCAGTACGATCTTGGTGTCATACAGGCGCAGCGCCTCAAAGATGCCGCGAGCGCAGTCCTCGTTCGCAATCACCCATACTCCCCCCAGGGCAAGGCCGGCGTTCATGACTCGCATTCCCTGACAGCCCCACAGCACCGGGCCCCAGGAAGGGTTGCTCTGAAACAGGTAGGCACCCAAGAAATAGGTCACTTCGGTGGCTGCGATCAGGAGCGCCAGGGGGCGACACAGCCACGACACCGCATTTTCGGGCCACATCACCGTGCCCACATAAAGTAGTTCTATAGCTACCAGCGCGACCAGATCCAGCCGCTCGGCGAAACTTGTCAGGGTTTTTCCCCGACCAAAAAATCCTTCGGTAAACACGGGCGCCCCTCCTTGGTTTTTCCGGTTCCTCACTGAACCTTGCCCTGTTTGAAACCATTATCTATAAGGGAATTCGGCCTAGTCAACAATCTTTTGGGCCGGCAGGTAAAAGTTGGAAGCCCCCAAGCACTTGCCGATCGCCCTACAGGGGCTAGGAAAAACTTGGGGGCTGACAACGCCGCTCCGGAAAGGTTAGAAGTCCCAGTCTCCGTCCTCGGTATCAACAATGTCACCGATTACGTAGGAGGAGCCGGAGCCACTGAAGAAGTCGTGGTTTTCGTCAGCGTTTGGCGACAGTGCCGCCAAAATAGCCGGGTTCACGTCTACCGCTTCGGCGGGGAACAGCGCCTCGTACCCCAGGTTCATCAGGGCCTTGTTGGCGTTGTAGCGCAGGAACTTCTTTACGTCCTCGGTCAGTCCGAGCGGATCGTATAGGTCCTCGGTGTACTGTTCCTCGTTCTCGTACAGTTCGTCCAGCAGGTCAAACGTATATTCCTTTAGTTCTGCCTGCCGCTGCGGCGATGCCTCATTGACGGCCACCTGGTACTTGTAGCCAATGTAGTAGCCATGTACGGCCTCGTCGCGGATGATCAGACGGATCAGGTCGGCCGTGTTGGTCAGCTTAGCGTGTGCCGACCAGTACATGGGCGCGTAGAAGCCGGAGTAGAACAGGAAGGACTCCAGCATGGTGGAGGCGACCTTACGCTTTTCCGGGTCATCGCCCTCGTAGTACTTTTCGACGATCAACGCCTTGCGCTGCAACGCCTCGTTTTCTTCGGACCAGCGGAAGGATTCGTTGATCTCTTCGGTGGAAAGCAGGGTAGAGAAGATGGAAGAGTACGACTTGGCGTGCACAGATTCCATGAACGCAATGTTGGTGTAGACAGCCTCTTCGTGCGGGGTGCGCGCGTCCGGGATCAGCGAGACCGCCCCCACGGTGCCCTGCAACGTATCCAGCAGAGTCAAGCCGGTAAAGACGCGGTTGGTCATGGTCTTTTCGTCGTCAGTCAAGGTCTTCCACGAAGGAATGTCGTTCGAAATCGGCACCTTTTCAGGCAACCAGAAGTTACCCGTCAGGCGGTCCCACACCTCGACGTCCTTTTCGTCCTCGATCTTGTTCCAGTTGATCGCCTTGATTACGTGATTATTGCCGAACATGTTTCCCTTCTTCTGCCGTCATTCCACTACCAGATAGGTGCCACTGATTCTAACGCGGCTGCCATCTGCGGATTCCAGTAGCCATAGTCGTGTCCGCCACTACCTTCAGTGTATTCGTAGGCCACGCCAAGCTCTTTAGCGAGGGCGGCAAAACGCCTATTCATATCTAGCAGCCTATCTTCGGTGCCGCAGCAAGCCCACAGTTTTGGCAGCGCCGCCGGGTCTGCCTTCTTCAGCTGCGCCAGCAAATCGTGGACAGACCCGCGCGCGTCGTCGAGGCCGAACACGTTCCGGTATAGGTCCGGGTGGCGGGAGTGGAAGGCATCCTCGGTAATGTCGGTGGTTCCAGACAGGCTGATGGCCGCGCGGTAGAAATCCGGTTTAGCCAAGGCCGCTTTCAAGGCCCCATACCCGCCCATAGAAAAGCCGGCCACGATCCTGCGCGAGGGCGAAGCTGCCCCCAGCGTCGCCTCTATGTATTGGGGCACTTCGGTAAAGGCCCAGTCCGCCCATGCCAACCCATATTTCGCGTTCGTCCAAAATGAGCGTTCGCCCGAGGCAAACACGAACAGTGCGTTATATTTGTCTGCCCACCGTTGCACGGGCGCATAGGTAGACCAGATGGACTGGTCGCCGCTCAGGCCGTGCAGCATGTAGGCAACTCTGCCGGGGGCGGGTGCGTCCTCGGCCAGGTCGCGCTCGTTTGGCGCTATCACCGTGATAGAAGTGGCCATCTGGAGGGTAGCCGAGCGGATCCCGTCAATGCTTATGCGTGCCATAGCACAACCATATCGGCCAACCCTGTGTGGTGGCAGCTACTCCTTTCTTAGTTTGTAAGGCGGTGGCGCGCCCGCCCTCGCTTTTTGGCAAAAGAAGACAAAATTGCACTAATGCATAAGAAATGTTGTGACTTTACACTGCGACCGGGTGGGATTGGTGCCGCTGTCCTATTGTGGAGGCATGAATAATTTTCGCGGCAAACGAGGAAAAGGTAACCATCACGGCAAAGGACGCCGCGAGCCCTTTGGCGGGGGTACCGCAGACCAACTGATTGAACATCTACACAAAATGGACGGTTCTTCCTATGGCGCCTACAAGCAATTGGTGGGCGCATGGGATTACGGCGATTTCGTTCTTCATATTGAGCGCGTCCAATCTGACCCGTACGCTCCACCGTCAACCGTGCGCGCCGAGATCCCGGCCGAGGTCGCGGGTCTTCCCGACTTCGCTACTGCTTCTGCGCATGCCCGCCTTGCGGCGGCCGACTACTTCCACAGGGATTTTTCTGCCCGCATCCGTCCGGAACGCGACCTGCGGGTGGCTTACACCGGCCAGACGGTGCTGAACCGTGGCGCCGTAACAGTAAACGAGGACGGATCTATCCAGATGCGCTTCCAGGTGCAGTTCGCGGCACGCGGACGCCGTATTCTGGGACACGCAATGGCAAACCTGGTGGATGGCCCGCTCCCCGATTCGGTGCTGGACACCATCGATTTCGCCTCCGACGAGGCCGTTGCAGACGAGGCGGCGCTGAAGAAGCACGTGGAATCGGTTGAAGACTGGTTCGCGCTGCAGCAGGTTCTAAAGGAGAAGGATCTGCTGGCTTTCATTGCGGACGATTCGATCCTGGCGCGCGCCTCCGGCGTTGACGAGCACCCGATGGAAAACGCGGTGGCTACTAAGGCTCCCGAGACTTTGGCACTGCAGGTGGAGCTCCCGCACGCCGGCAAGGTCCGCGGCCTGGCGCTACGCCCAGGTGTCACCCTGATTGTGGGCGGCGGCTACCACGGCAAGTCGACGCTATTGGACGCCCTCATGAATGGCGTGTACCCGCATATTCCCGGTGACGGACGCGAGCTGGTGGCCACTACGCCGCTGGCCGTGGCTGTGCGTGCCGAGGACGGCCGGGCAGTTACCGGCGTGGACGTCTCCGCGTTCATCTCTAACCTGCCGTCGGGCGGAGACACTTCCCGTTTCACTTCCCCAGATGCTTCCGGTTCTACTTCGCAGGCTGCTGCGATCGCCGAGGCCGTCGAAGCGGGCTCCAACTGCCTGCTGATTGACGAGGATACTTCGGCTACCAACCTGATGATCCGCGACTTGCGGATGCGACAGCTGGTACCAGATTCGGGCGAGCCTATTACCCCGTTAGTTGACCGTATCCGCGGACTGGTACGGCGGGGAGTTTCCTCAATTGCGGTTATGGGCGGTTCCGGCGACTACCTAGATCGGGCTGACACGGTCATTTGCATGGACAACTACGTGATCACCGATGTGACCGAAAAGGCGAAGAAGATCGTGCAGGATGCTCCCAGGCAGACCGCTGCGGACTTGGATTTCCCTGAAGTCGCAGCTCGCAAGCCCCTGGCCAACCCCTACGAGGGCGATCGCGGCCCGAAGGTGCGCGGCAACACCTCGCGCATCTCGCTAGACCGCCAAGACATCGACATTACTGCCCTCGAACAGGTCGTTGAGGCAGGTCAGGCCGATGCTATTGGGTGGTCGCTGCGCAAACTGCAAGACGAGGTTTTCAACGGCGAGCGAACCCTGAAAGAGGCTGTCGACTACCTGTGGGAAAAGGAGTACAGTAACGGAGGTCTTGACGCCCTTCGACCTCGCTCCGGCTTCCTAGCAGAGCCGCGCACGATCGACATAATCGCTGCCGCTAACCGGATGCGCTGGCTAAGGCTGAACGAAGAATAACTGAGGAGCATATGTCCCAATCGCCATCTTTCATCAACCGCCCAAATCCGGATGACCCGAAATGGGTGCGCATCCCCGAGTCAGATCGGGTGTATAACCGCAATCTGATTCTGGTAGTTCTACTCATTCCGTTGGCCATGTCGCTGATTCAGGTGTCTTCGGTGAATGTGGCGTTAGAGACGATAGGCTCGGCTCTTAGGGCTTCCCAGACCTCATTGCAGTGGGTGCTATCTGGCTACGCCCTTTCCTTCGGAATTTTCCTAGTGCCGTCAGGCCGATTGGGGGACATTTTTGGCCGTTCCGGCGTGTTCACAATCGGCCTGGCGCTGTTCACCATCGCGTGTACGGCGTGCGGTTTTGCTACTAGTCCGGTAATGCTGAACGTGTTCCGCGTGCTGCAGGGCATGGCTGCAGGCATCTTCAGCCCGCAGGTAACCGGCATTATTCAGCAGTATTTCCAGGGCCAGGCCCGCGCCCGCGCCTTTTCTATGTTCGGCCTAGTAATTGGCGCGTCCGTTGCCGTTGGCCCACTGTTCGCAGGCTTCCTGATCGAAACTTTGGGGCCTACCAACGGGTGGCGTTCTTCGTTCCTGTTCAACCTTCCGCTGGGCATCATCGGCGTAATCGCAGCCTTCCGCCTTCTGCCTTTCGGCAAGGAACGGCGGCACTTTATGGGAGCAAAGAAAGTCAAATCTGACGCCTCCGAGTCGAAGACTAACCTTCCAGCCGAGCAGGCAAATGCCTCGCAGGCTACCCAGAAGATTGACCTGGACCCGGTTGGCATAGTCCTTCTGTCCTTGGCAGTCCTTTGCATCATGCTTCCGTTTATGAGCCACGGGCACCCGCTCATGTGGTCTTTGATTCCGCTGGCGATCATCCTGACCGTCGTGTGGATTTGGTGGGAGAACCGCTACAAGCGCCACGGGCACTTCCCCATGGTTGATCTGTCCCTGTTCAAGCTGAAGTCCTTCAGCTACTGTGCGGCCATTTCTGCCACCCAGTTCCTGGGCACTACATCGCTGTTCGTCATTTTTGCAATGTACCTGCAGGCCGGGTTGGGCCAGTCGGCTTTGGTTGCCGGTTCCATCGGCATTCCGAACGCTATCGTCTCGGCGCTGGCCGCCCTCTGGTCCGGCAAGCATGCTCTGAAGTCTGGCCGCCAGGTGCAGATTCTGGCTCTGAGCTTCCTGCTGCTAGGAGTCATTACCCTGATCGGCACCGTCTGGGCAGTCAACGCGGGAGCCTCGTTCTGGTGGATGTGCGCCCCGCTCATGCTGTTCGGCTTCGGGCAGGGTGCTATGGGCGCTGCAAACCAGACGCAGGCGATGCTGGACGTACCTGTCGAGCACGGCGGGATTGCCGGTGGCATTACCCAGACGGCACAGCGCATTACCACCGCTATTGGTAACGCGGTCATGACGGCAGTGTTCTTCGCAGTAGTGGGCAACCAGCAGACCGCTTCGAAGTGGGACTGGTCCATGGGTATCAGCGCCGCCTACGTCCTAACCGCATCTATTCTGGCCGTCGCATTGGTCATTGCGATTGTCTACTGGTGGGATTTGGCAGGCAAGAGGCCGCGCAACCGCAAGTAGTAGGCGCGCGGGGCAGCTACTGAAACGTCGAGGAGGGGGCACGTCCCCCTCCTCTTCTTTATCCCGGTTCTAGCAGCGTGGGAATTTCGCTGCCCGGCACCGGCCTACAATTGTTCCATGTCGAAAAAACGTGGCACAGGTAAGGTCGAGGCAGGAGCCGCCACCCCGGCATTGGAGGCCCTCGATAAGGCAGGCGTCAGCTACGAGGTGTTAGAACACCCCCATGATCCGCGCACCAAGCAAGGATTCGCCCTCGAGGGGGCAGAACTGATGGGCCTGGATCCGGATACCGTTTATAAGACGCTTATGGCCCGCGTCGATGATTCTGAGGATGTTGTGGGCATCGTGCCCGCTACCGCCACTTTGAATTTGAAGCAGCTAGCCAAGGCTGCAGGTGGGAAGAGGGCGGAGATGCTTCCCGTTGCGCGCGCCCAGGTTGTTACCGGCTACATTGCCGGAGGAATTTCCCCGCTGGGGCAGAAACAGCCTCACCGCATCTTCCTTGACGAATCCGCTATTTTGCAGGAAGCCATCCATGTTAGCGCTGGCAAGCGCGGCTGGTCGGTAAAACTTGAGCCGGACACTCTGCTAGCAGTGTGCAAGGGAACCTACGCGGCTATCGCCGATTTCAAACACCATTTCTAGGCTGGCTAGTTCTAGCCCGCGTTAGCTCTACGAGACGCAAAAATTTGCCAACCAACGTTTAGCGCGTGCCAAAGTGCTTCTTTTTTGCCGCCAAATCCCTGGCCTACCCCATTCCACACGACATTCACCCAGGTCAGCAGCGTATGAATAAGGTCATAGTAGTTGGCGCGCGCTAAAAAATCCTGTAACCTTTCGCCCTGGTTTTATATGTCCTAACATTGTTACCGACAGCGAGGGACAAGAGAGATCCCCCAGCAAATAAGCCTTTCAGGAGGAAAAATGACTCAGATGTACCTAGCAGGCGTGAAGCCCGAACTGACCACCGGCGCCCTGACCGTCGCACTCTTTGCGCTAATGCTCGCAGCCATCGTAGTCACCTGGATCGGTGTATTCACCTCGATCTTCCCGATGGCAATCATTGGCGGATTCGCAGTCGCCTTCACCGGCATCGCAACCGCCTTCAACATCGGAATCGCCGCAGCACACAAGAACTAGGCTGCGCCTAACACCTGGGCTACTCACAGCGGTGAGTGGCCCAATATTTTTGCCCTTTTGCATACAAATAGTCGGGGCCGACTAAGAGCCGGCCCCGACTACTTTTCGCTTTTACAGAGACATGTCAACGACCGCGCGCCCGTTTATCTTGCCTTCCTTCAGCAGCTGGTAGCCCTCGTTTGCATCCTCCAGTGCGAAGTGGCGGGTAACAACATCTTGGTAGTGGATGACGCCCTCTTCGGCTAGGCGGACTACCTCGGGCAGATCCTGGCGAGTGCGGGCACCGTAGGAGCCCAGGATGGACTGGCCACGGCGGACGGTGCGGTTGATCTCGACACCGGCAGTTTGCACGCCAGCGCCCAACCCGATCGGAACCATGCGACCGCCGTCGGATAGCACGTCGAGGGCGGTGGTCCAGGTTGCGGGGATGCCCAGCGCTTCGAAGGCCACATCTACGCCAGTGCCACCCACAATGTCGACGATAGCCTCGTGGATGTTATCCACCTTGGTCGAGTTGATTACGTCAGTTGCCCCCAATTCCTTCATGGGTGCCAGCTTCTCGTCAGAGACGTCGATGGCGACTACCTTGCGGGCGCCAAACGCGCGGGCGATAGAGATGATGTTCGAGCCAACGCCGCCGGTCGCAACAACCGCGCAGGTCTCCCCGTACTGCAGGTTCGCGCCCCGGCGAACAGCGCCGTAGGCGGTCAAGGCCGCACAGCCCAGGATCGATCCGGCTACGGGATCGATGTTGTCCCCTGCCTTGGTTACCGAGGTGGCCGGGATGACGCAGTATTCAGACAGGCCGCCCATGGAGTACATCCAAATCGGGTTGCCGTCCAGGTCGGCCAGGCGTGTCTCACCGTCGTACAGGGTGCCGTTGAGCCGGTTCATCGAGAAGAAGGGATCACACAGATCGTCGCGGCCCTTGGAGCAGGCTTCGCAGGTACCGCAGGGCATCAAGAATGCGCCCGCCACCTTGTCGCCAACTTTCAGATCGCGCTTGTCGTTGCCGGGGCCGATCTCGACGATCTCGCCTGCAACTTCGTGCCCTAGCAGAGCGGGCATTGGGAAGGCGATGGCACCGTTGATGACGTGCAAATCCGAGTGGCACATGCCGCAAGCTGATACCTTCACCAGTACTTCGCCCTCGCGCGGGTGAGGGGTGCGGATTTCTTCAACGTGCAAGCCCTTACCGGGTTCGCGCAACACTGCTGCCTTCATGGTCTGTGGAATGTTCGCCGACATCTATGTCTCCTCTTGCGTTTTGTGATGGCTCAACTGCGAGCGCTTAATTTGAATATAGCCCGACTGCGCCACCTTTGTAAATACATTCACACAAAAATATGTATTATGCGGGAATCGTAAGGCTCTCTTGCGCCCGTCCTCCTCCGAAAGTCCCACCACGGCCTCGCCCCCCACTATCACGAGCAAAAAGGGGGCGAAGCCGCAGCTCCGCCCCCTTCAGAAAAGCCACTACTTCGAATAGATCGAATGCATGTATTTTTCAATCTCGTCTAGCGACTTATTCGACGTTTCCGGCATGATCTTGAACAGCACTACCGCAATAATCAGATTCAGCACGCCGTAGAATGCGTACGTCATTCCCCCACCGAAGGTATCCATCATCTTCGGGAAGGTCCAGGTAATCAGCGCGTTCGAAATCCACATGCAGAACACAGCGAAACCGTTCATGACGCCGCGCACGTTTGCCGGGAACATCTCGCCCAGCATCGTCCACACAACCGTTCCA
This sequence comes from Winkia sp. UMB3158, assembly GCF_030217145.1. NCBI lineage: Bacteria > Bacillati > Actinomycetota > Actinomycetes > Actinomycetales > Actinomycetaceae > Winkia > Winkia sp. UMB3158. Next base: position 89,524 of record NZ_JASONH010000006.1, read on the forward strand.
TTGGTGGACTGGACGATCAACATGAACACGCCCATTACAGCCAGAATCAGGTAGGCCGCCCATGCCGGCGGTTTGCCAGGCCCGCCCATTACGGGCGCAATCACAAACTGGAACAACGCCGCAATGGTAAGCAGACACACGCCCACCCCGGTCACGTCAAAGATCAGGATCTGGCGACGGCGGAACTTCGTAATAAGAACGAGCCCGAGGGCGGAGCCAACCACAGACATGACACCATTGGCGACCTGTGCAGTAATCGCTGCCGACGTGCCCATCCCTGCAAACGAAAGCACCTTGGGAGCGTAGTACATTACCGTGTTCACGCCGGTTGTCTGATTCACGATCGCCATGAAAATGCCTACCGCCAACAGCTTGCGCAGCCACGGCGTTTGCAAGACTTCGCGCAGACCGAGCCTCTCAGTGGCATCGTGCTCCATGCGAGCGGCCACCATCTCGTTCAGTTCATCCTCGAGCGAACCATCCTTTTCAGGATCCCGCACGCGCTTCAAAGCCCCGATGGCCTGGTACATCTGATGCTTGATCACGTACCAGCGCGAGGACTCTGGCATCAGGTGCATACCTATCCACAAGAAGATGGCCGGTAGGGTGCACAGAATGATCATCCACCGCCAAGCAGAGCCGTTACCCGCAGTTACGCTCAGCTGCATCATGAAGTCGTGAATAGCAGCCTTATCTGTACCTACTTGCTGGGATACCATCTGGTTCAACGCATCCCAATCGTAGGTGCCCGGCTTGATCGTTCCGGTAGGATCCGCCGCTACCGTCAGCTGCGGGCCGCCATGGGCCGAGTTGATTGCCGCGTTCATCGAAAACGCCAGCAACTGGCCCACAACGATCATTAGCTGATCAACAGCTACGATCATGCCGCGCACCCTCTTGGGAGCAGATTCAGCTAAGAACACAGGAACCGTCGCGGATGCCCCGCCTACAGCTAAGCCTAAGATGGCGCGGAAGATGTACATAATCCACACGTTTGGCGAGAAGGTATTACCAACTGCGCCGATAATGAACAGTACCGCCAGCAGGATGATGTTATGCTTACGTCCATATCTATCTGACAGTCGCCCTCCAAGGAGCGCCCCGAAAGCTGCCGCGAGCGTGAGCACACCACCGATGGCGCCCTCTTCGAGCGCCGTCAGTGACATCCCGCCCGCCCCATGAGGCATATACATGTAGGGCAGGGCCCCCGAGATAACGCCCGTATCGTAGCCGAACAGCAGCGAGCCTAAGGTGGCCACTGCCGCCAGGGCTGCAATACCCCTCCTCTTTCCAGAGGGCGGCGTCTCGGCCACCATTTCCGTTATTTTCTGCGGCGTGAACTTACTATAAAAGTCGCCGCCTGTCGAAGTTGAATCAGTCATTTGCCTCTCCAGAGCCGGGACAACCGCGCAGATTTCCGCAGCTGGCAGTCATGTTGACACCAGCACGCCTTCAATCTGCCTGCAGCAGCCCCCTCTTTCTATTTGTCGAAGGTGGTGTGCTCGGTTACCGGGGTCACTTCGTGCCACTTGCCATCGCCCGCCGAGGCCTCAACTGCGGCATCTACTTCTGCAGCGGACCACCCGTCGGCTGCCGAGGGGCCAATCTGCCTCTGCTCCAAAATGCCCTGGATAAACTGGGCAGCTTCTACCACCTTCATGTCGTCAAATCCCATCGATGTACCAGCTCCTGGCTGGAAGCGCATGAAGTCGGGGAAGTCCGGGCCTGCCATGGCGTTCGTGTAGCCCTGTTGGAAGCCATTCTGGCGTCCCAGGCAGATCTGCAGGTGATTCAGATCTTCGAAGTTCCACCGGATGGAACCGTCAGTACCGTAAATTTCCACTATGTATTCGGCGCGCGGCCCCACTGACACACGAGAGGATTCCATCGTTAGCAGCGCCCCGGATTCGAACCGGCCGATGACGGACACGTAGTCTTCGTTTCCTACCGGGCCTTTCTTCTCTGATACTTCCCAGCCCGTATGGCCGATGCCAGCCTTCAGGGGGATCGGACGTTCGGTAATGAACGTGCCAGTTTGTGCCGTTACCGCGCTGATGCGATCTTTCAGCAGATACTGCACTAGGTCTTCGCCGTGTCCTAGCAGATCCAAAATTACGCCCGCACCAGCTTTTTCCTTTGAATAACGCCAAGTCAGCGGCCCTTCTGGGCCGGATGCGTAATCAGCGATGAGCCACACGCGAGCATTGGTAATAGTCCCCAACTTGCCCTCGGCAATTAGCTTGCGCCCCAGTTCAATAGCCGGCGTGTGCCGGTAGTTGAACCCGACGGAAGTGATCAAGCCGGCTCGGGCTGCGCCCTCGGCAATGTCTTTTGACTGGGCTGCGGAAATGCCCATGGGCTTTTCAATCCAGAACGGCTTGCCTGCCGCAATGGTCGCCATCGCAATTTCGTGGTGCAAGAAGTTTGGGGCGCAGATCGACACAATGTCGACCTCTGGATCGTTTAGCACCTCGTGGTAGTCCTCTACCGCTTTCGAGAACCCTAGGTTTTCTACCGCTACGCGCCTGTTTTCTTCGATCAGATCACAACAGACCACAAGATCGATGTCCACTTCTAGCTCTGGATATTTCTCGCGCAGAGCCTTGTAGGAGCGGGTGTGCAGCCTGCCCATCCATCCAAGCGAAATTACTCCTACGCCAATTCGTTTCCTGGCCATGGTTGCTCCTTTGCACTAGGCCTCGCGTGGGACCAGCTTCCCAAGCGATATTTGTCACTACAAAAAAACATTAGTTCAAAGACGGTTTAGACACAAGGCCCTAAGACCTAGACTCCCCTCTCACCAGCATTAACGGCGCACATGCGCCTTTGGCGGAGACAGTGCCCTGCCCCCGCCAAAGCGATGTGGAAGAAACAAATCAGCGACCTATAGGCAACCCCCTAAGCGAATTCCTTTTGCAAGCGCTCCAGAATCCGCTTGTTAATCTGGTCCGCCCATTCATGCCAGCCGAAGACGCATACGCTCAGCACCCCGTCAAAGTTCATGTCGTGCAACGTGTTGAAGACGGCGTCCCAATCTACCTCGCCCTTCCCGATCTCGTTGTGCTGGTGCACGCGCGCGTCCACCCCCGGCGGGTTAATGATGTAGCGGTTGCCGTCGTTAGCAGCGTGATTGAAGACGTCGGCAACATGCACTTCCCTGAGCTTCTTCCCACTACTGCGCAACATCCGCTCCACATCTCCCTTACCTTCGGACAGGTGGAAGGTGTGCGGGCAACAGTATTCGTAATTTACCCACTCCTTATTCACCCCGCGCACCAGACGCAATGCTGCATCGTGAGTCTCGACGAAGTCGTAGGGGTGGGCTTCCATATTCAGCGCGATGCCGTACTTTTCGAAGTCACCTTCCAGTTCTGCCATGGACTTGTACCACTGGTGTTCACATTCCATGGGGGTGTTCGGATTCCCAGAAAACTCCGAGGTGATCTCGCGACAGTCCAGCTGATCGGCGATCTCCAGTAGCCGCCGCCAGTTGCGCACCTGTGCCATGCGCTCCTGCTCGTCCACAGAAGACCAGTTGAACACCGGATTGAGCGTGCGAATACGCACCCCTGTCTTCTTGGAAGCCTTCATCAGGTCGGCAACGTAGTCGTCATCTGCCTTTGGGTAGTGGTGCCAAAAGTGGAAGTCCGCGTTGGGGGAAAGCTCCACATTGTCATACCCCAGCTCTCGCGCCTTGCGAAGCGTATCGGGCACCGACATGGAAAAGTAGTACATATTTGGATCAAGGGCGATATCTACCATTTGTTACTCCTTTTAGCTAGAACCTTCCTACTTGCCCTTATTGGCCGCCAGCAGCGTCTTCGCTGACACTTCAATGCCGGCTAACTGGTCTAGGAATGGGTCCTCATGTTCAATATTGACGTTCATGTTTGGGTTTACCGCCTCGATGTGCCGCAGGAATTCTGCCCACCAGTCGGTATCATGCCCATTCCCAACAGCTACGAACCGCCAGGGCGCCGGCTCTGCCCAAGTAGAACAGTAGTGGGCCATGCCAGACGGATACGGGTTTTCATCAGGCCACTTGGTGAAGTTGTCATCGAGCACACCCCGTACATCGACATCCGGCAGTATCTTCGTATCCTTGGCGTGGACGTGGTAAATATGTTCGCCGAGGTAATCGATGCATTTGAAGATGTCCATGCCCTGCCACATCAGATGCGACGGATCCATGTTTACGCCTATGTTTGTTGGCTGCACTCGCTCAAGGAAATTCATGAAGCCCACCGGGGTGAAGACAGTATTGTGCGGGTGCAACTCCCACGCAAGTTTCACTCCCGCATCAGCCGCCCTCTTGTCCATCTCTTTCCAGTACTTATCTAGGACGGACTGCTGGTAGTGCAGCACTTCTAGGTAAACGCCGTTCCACGGATTTACCACCCAGGAGGGATACTTTGCATCCGGGTCCGAACCGGGTGCGCCCGACATACACACAATCTCGTCCACCCCCAGCTTGGAGGCCAACTCGATCGCCCTCTTCAAGTCGTAGTGATGGCGCGGCCCGACGTCCGAGAGGGGATCCAGAACGTTGCCCGAACAGTTCATCCCGGTTATCTGCATCCCCTTATCAGCAAACAGCCCCCTATATTCCTCGCGCGCAGTTTCTGAAGAAACTAGCAGGTCAACGTGGCAGTGTGGGGAAGGAATAAAACCGCCCACGTTCACTTCCGCGCCATCGAGGCCATACCCCTTCAGGATGTCCAAAGCTTCTGCCAAATCGTAGTTATGTAGGCATGCGGTATATGCCCCAAGTTTGAGTGACATCTTTGTCCTATCGGATCGTTACTTCAGCCCCGCCATCATTGGCGGAGCGCACTATTGCTTCTTGGATTCGCATTGCCCGGTAGCCGGCCTCGAAAGAAGGCACTGCGGGCAATCCAGTGTCTACCCCAGCGACCTGGCCTAAGAAAGCATGCGCCTGGTAGATGAACTGGTCAATCTGGGTTACTCCCACCCCGCCGAAGGCCATTGACGATCCCGCCCTAAAATACGGGAAATCCGGGTTAGCAAGAACCACTCGCGGCCCCGCAATGTCTGGGTCATCTGAACGGGTTTGTACCACAAGCTCCCCGGCCCGCGCCATGTCGAAGGCAGCGAACCCGTCAGTGCCGTAGACCTCAAAGCGCTGCGAGTTGGGATGTCCCAACGCAACGCGCGAACAGGTAAAGGACCCGACTACCCCACTTTCGAAAGAAGCAGTAAAGACCGCCACATCGTCGTTGGTCACCGGACCCATCTGGGCGCTTTGCACTTTCTTGCCGCGCTGCAGCGCCTGCGCCCCGGCGACAATCGGCCTCTCTTTGATGACGGTGGCAAACCCGGCCCCAGACACGGCCTTAATCTTGCCGCACACCAACTCGGCGGTGTTCAGCAGGTGCGAGCCCACGTCGCCCAACGCTCCCGACCCCATCGGACCGGTGTAGCGCCAGGCCAAGGGCGCATTGCGATCACAGCCATAGTCGCAAAGGTAGGTGCCGGTGAAGTTCACCAGTTTCCCAAAGCGACCTTCCTTCGCCAGCTCCGCCGCTTTCGCGATCGAGGGCGACCACCGGTACCCGAAGGCCGTACCGGTTTGTACTGAAGCCGACTTCTCTAGTTCCGCGAGCGCCTTGGCGTCCTCGATCTTGTCGGTCAGCGGCTTTTCGCAAAGAACATGCTTTCCAGCCTTCACCAGTGCTTCCGCCATTTCGCGGTGAAGGGCGTTTCCCACCACAATCGAAACCACGTCGATGCTGGGGTCGTCCAGAATGTCGCGCCAGTTTTCGGTAGCCTTTTCGTAGCCGTACCGCTTTGCAGCATCCTGCGCGAAAGGAAGGTAGGCATCGGCGATCGTTGCCAGTCTGACTGGGGGAAGATTGGTGTCGAAGACGGTGGTTGCTTGCCGCCAGGCATTGGCGTGGGTTGCTCCCGCCATGCCAGCACCTATGACTGCTACGGATAGTGGTTTTGCCATTTCGTCTCTCTCTTCTTTGAGAATGTGCTGCTTGGGCACCCAATGGCCGGGTCCTGTCTCGTTGACTTTCACGCTACCAAAGTTTTTAACGCGCGTCAACGCTTTGTAATATCATTTTTTCAAAAATGTAAATTCAGCCTCGCGAGGACGAGCGGACGATCAGATTTCCCTCTTCGACCAACTGCTGCTCTTTGCGACCGCCAAGCGCGCGCAGCAACGCCAAGCACCCTAGATTGAACCCCTTTTGATCGACGCTAGTCAGGTCAATTTCGGGGGCGGCAGCTATTGGAATATTGTCATAACCAACTAAGCCCACATCCAACCCGACATGCAGGCCCCGCACGGTTAGCCCCGACATTAGCGACAGCGCCAACATGTCGTTATGGGCCACAAAGGCAACGCTCTCGTGCTTTTCGATTCGAGTATCTATAAGACGCCCAATACCATCCCGACTTACCATCGTCAGCTCGTAGGTGATCGCCTTGTTCTTCTTCACGCTTGCACGGAACGCATCACGTCGATCGCGCGCCCCCAGTTCACCCGCGTCCTCGGAATAATTAACGTAGACCAGATGCTGCCACCCCGCCTCATACAAGTGGCCAACCATCTGTTCCATGATGGGATTGGGATCGGCATACACCGCCGGCACGCACGGATCCGGAGAAGGCCGGCCAACCACTACCAGCGGCGCCTTTCGCCCTAGCTCGATCAACTGTGCCTTGGTTTGCATAGGACTAACCAAGATCAGCGCATCCACGGCCAAATCAACAAACTTCCAGGCCGAGAACAATTCGGTAGCTGCTTCGGCGCCAGTGTCCGCAACCAGCACCAATTTCCCCGCATCCTTCGCTACCGTACGCGCCCCCGACACCACAGAATCGTAAAAGCTATTAGACAGATTGGGCAGGATCAGCCCCACAAGCCCAGATTTAGAAGAAGCCAGCATTGCCGCCGCAGCATTGGGCCGATACCCAAGCTTCGCTGCCGCCTCGGCTACACGCTTTTTGGTTTCGGGGCGAATCTTTGGGGAATCATGAAGCGCCATGGACACGAGGCCCCTAGAGACGCAGGCCAGATCTGCAACGTCCTGTTGGGTTACTTTCCTAGCCATAAAAATCATTTTACATAAACTCTCAGGAATAGTTCAGGTTTGTCTTTTCACTCCCCTGACTTGCCGCGGCCTGCGCGGACACCTTTAAAAAGACCTGACCAGAGATTTACTCCCTGGTCAGGCCCTATTCGCTAGGCTAAATTAGTCTTCTTTTTCGAAAGACAGCGTCGCGTCGTGGACGCCGTCCTCGGAGGGCCAGCGCGAAGTGATCGCCTTTGCGCGAGTGTAGAACTCGACGCCCTCGGGCCCGTGAATGTGGTGCTCGCCGTTCAGCGAATCCTTCCAGCCGCCAAAAGAGTGGTAGGCAACCGGGGTTGGGATTGGCACGTTGATGCCGACCATGCCAGCCTCAATCTCGTGCTCGAAACGCCGGGCAACCCCGCCGTCATTAGTAAAGATAGCCGAGCCGTTGCCGACGGTCTGGGCATTCATTAGCTCAATCGCCTCATCAAAGGAGTCCCGATGCTGAATCAGCAGTACCGGGCCAAATACCTCTTCACAGTATGCCTTGGCCTCTAGCGGAACGTCCTCGAGAATGGTTGGGCCCAGCCAGTAGCCGCCGTCGTAGCCCTCCACCGTCTGCTTGCGTCCATCCAGAACAACCTTGGCGCCCATCTTTTCCGCCTCGTCGATCCAAGAGATAATGCGCTCCTGGGCGGCCTTCGAGATGACCGGGCCAAAACCGGACTTCTTGTCATTCCCCTGCCCCGGAATAGCAATCTCGGCAGCCTGCTTCTTTACCGCCTCGGCCAGGCCATCGCCAGCCTCGCCTACAGCCACCGCCACAGAGAGTGCCATACACCGCTCCCCGGCAGCACCAAATGCGGCTGCAGCCAGCCACTTTGCTACGAATTCCTGATCGGCATCAGGCATCACCATAGCGTGGTTATTTGCCCCGCCAAGAGCCTGCACCCGCTTGCCAGCTTCGATCGCTCGCTTCTGCACCAGCTTGGCAACCTTGGTAGAGCCCACAAAGGACACTCCCTGCACGGCCGGGTTGTCGATCATGACGTTCGTGATCTCGTTGTCGCCAGGCAGCAGCGAGAATAGCCCGTCGGGAAGACCTGCTTCCTTCAGCTTCTTCGCCATATCAAAGGCAGCAGAGGGAACAGCGTTGGCAGGCTTTAGTACAATAGCATTTCCGGTGGCCAATGCCAGCGGGAACATCCACATAGGGACCATGGCGGGGAAGTTGAACGGCACAATGCCGGCTACTACGCCCAGAGGCTGCCGGATGACCTTCAGATCGACATTGGTACCTACGTTGTAGGAATACTGCCCCTTGGAATTGGCGCCAATGTTGCATGCATATTCGACCGTTTCCAGGCCGCGCTGAATCTCTCCGCGCGCATCCGACAAGGTCTTGCCATGTTCGTCCACCGACAGCTGCGCCATATTGTCAATATCGTCCATGACTAGCTGCCGGAACCTGTACATCACTTCCTGCCGCTTCGGAATCGACTTGTTGCGCCATTCCTTTTGCGCCTTGTCTGCCAAAGCGATGGCTTCTTCTACCTGCTCGGGGCTTACCAGCTCCAAGGTCCCAATGACTTCTCCGGTAGCCGGGTTGTCGATATCTACTTTTCCACCCTTACCGTCAACGGCTTTGCCGCCGATCCAAGGCTTGACAACGTAAGTCATAAAAGTATCTCCCCAATGAGTTGCTTTTTAAGTCTGCTAAGAGCCTCTAATTGCTTCGGTCTCTTGCTCCCATACTACGGTCTTTTGTCCTACCATTCAACAGTTTGTCCTATCAATACGCTTTTATTGTGAGCACGGGTTTCGCCATTCTTCACCCTTCTACATTGCTGTTGGGCCAAATGCCAGGCCGCCCACACCCGGGCCCCAAGTCCGGGGTGAGAAAGGAAAATGCCCCGACGCTTGCGCGTCGGGGCATTTTCGAGCGAACCCAAGAAAGCTACTTCCTGGGGGTTTTACCAGTAATGCCGCTGATACTTGTCCTTGTATTCGATGTATTCCTTGTAAGCTTCATTGGTCGAATCAAGGCGGGAAGTCTGCGACACCGCCACGTCCCACCAGGACGAAGCCGGCGGATTAGGCCCGTACAGATCCGTTTCAATGTAGATCATGGTGGCCTTGTCAGAGGCAGCTGCCTTCGCGTAAGCATCGCGGAATTCCGCGATGGAGTGCACTCGAAGCACATCCAGCCCCCACGATTCGGCATTGGCCGCAATGTCAACGCTCAGCAGTTCGCCGTCCTCGTTATGGGCGTTGCCATCCCCCACCCTGTAGCGGGTGCCGAAGCGCTGCGAACCGTGCGACTCGCTAAGAGCGCCAATGGAGGCGAAACCATGGTTTTCCAGCAGCACGTAAATAACCTTGATGCGTTCCTGCACCACGGTAGCCAGTTCCATGGGCAGCATCTGGTAGGTGCCATCTCCCACTATGGCTACTACCTCGGAGTCAGGCAGCGCCAGCTTCACGCCCATTGCGGCAGGAACCTCATAGCCCATGCACGAGAAGGCGTATTCGACATGGTACTGGATCTCGGACTTGGCCTGCCACAGCGCCTGCAAATCACCCGGCATAGAACCAGCGGCGTTGATTACCACGTCGCGCTCGCCAAGCATCTCGTTCAAAGCGCCGAAGACCTCGGTCTGAGCCGGCAGCGGACCATGGTCCAGGTGGTAGCACTTTTCAGTGGCCTTCATCCAAGCTTCGCGCTCAGCCGCAATTTCCTTCGCGTAGTCCTCGTCCACCCTGTATCCGGCAAGGGCGTCCTTCAGGGCAACCAGGGCCTCGCGGGCGTCTGCAACTACCATCACCGCGGAGTTCTTCGCCGCGTCGAAGCTAGTCACGTTGATGTTGACGAAACGGACATCGGGGTTCTTGAACTGAGTCCGCGACGCCGTGGTGAAATCGCTGTAGCGGGTACCAATGCCAATGATCAGGTCCGCCTTGTCAGCCAGATGGTTGCCGGAATCGCCACCGGTCGAACCCACGCCGCCAACCGAGGACGGGTGATCGAAGGTAATAGCGCCCTTCCCTGCCTGAGTGTCAGCAACCGGCAGTCCCGTTGCCGTAGCCAATTCGCGCAGCTCTTCGTGGGCGTGCGAATACTTGACGCCACCGCCCGCAATGATGAGCGGCCGCTTGGAAGCCTTGATAGCAGCAACTGCCCGCTCCAATTCCGCCGGCGAGACAGCGGGCCGGCGCAGGTGCCAGACGCGCTTATTGAACATTGCCTCCGGGAAGTCGTAGGCCTCCGCCTGCACATCCTGCGGCAAGGCGATGGTCACGGCTCCAGTTTCGGCGGGGTCAGTCAGCACACGCATAGCGGCCATCAGCGAGGGCATCAACTGCTCGGGCCGGTTGATGCGATCGAAGAAACGAGACACCGGCCTAAAGGCGTCGTTGACCGACACGTCCAGGCTGGTGGGATCCTCTAACTGCTGCAGTACCGGATCCGGGAACCGGGTAGAGAAGATGTCCGACGGGAACAGCAGCACGGGCACGCGGTTGGTCGTAGCCAGCGCCGCACCGGTAACCATATTCAGGGAGCCGGGGCCAATCGAGGCCGTGCAAGCCAGGAACTGCGTACGCTCGTTAGCTTTCGCAAACGCTGCCGCCGCGTGCACCTGCCCCTGTTCGTTGCGAGGCATGATGTACTTCATGCGCCCACCGTCCGGTTCTGGATCGATCTCGTTTTGTAGCAGCGCCTGCCCCAGTCCAGCCACGTTGCCGTGGCCAAAGATACCGAAGGTGCCGGGCACAAGGCGCTTTTCTACACCGTCGCGCTCGGAGTACTGATTCACCAGGAAGCGGACAATTGCCTGCCCGACGGTTAGCCTAACTTTGGGTTCGCTCTTCATTGTTGTTTGCCTACTTTTCTACTGTTTTTGTCATGGGCAGGCGCGGATCTACCTGCTGCTCACCCCATGTTTCCTTCACCCAGGCGTGGACCGGATCGTCGGTCATTAGCCAGGTTGCGTCCTCGGCTGGGCCTGCCATCACATTCAGGTAGTACAGGTCGTAGCCAGGCGCGGCGGCGGAAGGACCGTGGTAGCCGTAGGGCATAACCACAACGTCGCCCGTGCGCACCTCTGTGCACACATCGATCGGGTGGCCCGGAGACGGGTAGACGCGCTGCAGGGCGAAGCCTTCAGAACCGTCCTTGCCAGGACGCACCTCAAAGTAATAGATCTCTTCGAGCTTGCGCTCATTCTCGTTATGTTCGTCGTGCTTGTGCGGCGGGTAGGAGGACCAGTTCCCGCCCGGGGTCAACACTTCGGTGACCAGCAGGTGGTCGGTCTTAAGCTCATTGCCGAGGGCGTAATTGTTCACCTGCCGTGAGCACGGGCCAGCCCCGCGCAAGGAGGTGTTGACGGCTTCCTTGCCCCAGTAGGACACCTCGAGGCGCTCGTTGCAGCGCGAAGTGGGCAGGCAGAAGCGGCCACCCTCTTTAGAGGTGATAGTGAAGGTGGTGTCGCGAGGAATGTACAGGTAGTCAGACACTTCGGTCCAAATATTCTCGCGTCCTTCGAGTTCATATTCCTTGCCCTCTACACTTACCGTGCACGCCCCCTCCAGCGGCAGTACCAGCAATTCGTCGCCATCAGAGTCCACCTCTTCACTTCCGCCGGCTGGCAGGTTCAGTACCTTGATGCCGGAAAATTCCCATCCTGCAATTTCGGGACAGACATCAGTGTCAAACTGTCCGTGAGCGGTGGAACCGGCTTTTTTCAAATACTTTTCGTTGTCACTCATAGCATCTCCACTGTCTGATCGACCGCCTTGGCGACATCGCCGTCAGGCGGAAATAGGAGCGATCTTCCGATCACTAGGCCTTTGACATTCGGTAGTTTCAGGGCTTTGCCCCAACCATTCATCGCAGCTTCGGGATCTGAGGAAACTTCCCCACCCAGAATAAGCGATGGAAGAGTAGTAGCCGCCATGACTTTTTCCATGTCAGGTACGCATGGCAGCTTTAGCCAGGTATATGCGGACGTCCGTCCTAGGCCCTCGGCGATCGCGATGGAGCGAATCACCGCCTGCGGCTCTAGGTTGTTCACAATCCGCCCATCTTTTGTTTCCGAGATGAACGGTTCAACCATGGCCATAACTTTTTCATCTGCTAGTTCGTTCACGGCCTTCGCAGCCGCATCTAGCGTTGCCGGGGTGGCGGGATCGTCAAAATGAATGCGCAGAAGCATCTTGCCGCCATCCAGCCCGGCGGCTTTCACGCCGGCCGCGTCGTAACAATTGAAGCGGTCGTCTATGCCGAAGCTGGCGCCGTCTAAGCCGGCGCGGTTCATGGAACCGTAAACCAGCTTGCCTTCCAGGGCTCCCATCAGCGCCAAGTCTTCGATCATGTCCGCGGTGCCAAGAAAACCGTGTACGCCGGGGCGTCCGAGGGCTTCAGCACAGCGCGAGAGCAGTTCTTCGCGGTCTGCCATTGCAGTGTTGTCGGCACCCGCTTTGAGCGCTCCGCGTGCCGGGTGATCACAAGCGATGATCAGCATTGCCCCGTCTTTGGGCACGCTTCCCTTCTTCCGGTTAGCAAGGGTTTGCGCAATCTTTTCGGGTTCAGTTGCGCGAATATCAGCTATTTTTTCGATGATGGACATGTCAGTTCCGCTCGGTTACTTGTGGTTCGGCCTCCGGGTGCGCCCTCATCATGTCGAGGATTTCAGGCTCGGAAGCCATAGCGGTCGAGCATTCTAGGCGGGTGCATACTAGGGCACCTGCCGTCGATGCCGCCGAGATAATTTCTGGTAGATCCCAGTCAGAAAGCAGCCCGTGGCACAGGGTGCCGCCGAAGGAATCGCCTGCCCCGAGCCCATTTACTACGTCTACTTCGGTGACTGGAACTTCAATGCGACGATCCTTGGTCTTGCACAGGGTGCCCTTCGGGCCCTGCTTGACAATGGCAATTTCTACGCCGCGATCTAGGAGGGCGTCTGCTGCCCGGTCTGGTTCCGTCTCGCCTACCGCAATGCGGCATTCTTCCTTGTTGCCCACAGCGATGTTGACGTATTGGAGGGCCTCTCCCACTCGTTCAGTGGCGAGCTTTTCGTCTTCCCAGAACATGGGGCGGTAGTCCAGATCGGCAATCACCCAGTGCTCGCGCCCGCGAGCCTTCAGGGCGTGCATGTGAGCGCCGAAGGAAGGTTCTTCAGAAAGGCCGGTTACCGAGATCCAGAAGATCTTGGCCTTCTGCAGGGCGTCCTCTGGAATATCCTCCGGGGTAATTTCCAGATCGGGGGCTTTCGGCTGCCGGTAGAAGTACAGCGGGAAATTGTCTGGCGGGAAGATTTCGCAGAAGGTGACCGGGGTAGATAGCGTCTTGCTGGTCTTCACGTAGGTGTCGTACACGCCGAGGGCGCGCATTTCGCTGCGCACGTACCTGCCGAATGGGTCGTCGCCCACCCCGGTGATTACCGCGGCGGAGTGGCGCAATTTTGCCGCTGCAACCGCAACGTTAGTGGGGGAGCCTCCCAGGAACTTACCAAAGGAGGTGACTTTTTCCAGTCCGACTCCCGTCTGCAACGGGTAAATGTCCACGCCAGAACGCCCTATGGTAAGTACATCCAGCTGCGGTTCCGGTATCCTACGCATCGACAAAACCTTCCTTCATTGTGCACGGTATGCGTGGCTGGCAGCTACGCTGCCTGCGCCATCGATGGCGCTTGCTCCGGCTTTTGATTGTGGGGCAGGTTTACTCTTTGCTGCCGCTCGGAGCAGGCGGCAGCGCCGAGCAAACCTGATTGTTTAGTTGTAGAAAGCAGGCTTTTCGATTAGCTCAACGGCAATCTGTTTGCCGCCCTCTTCCTGGGATCTAAGTGCGGCATCCACTACCGAGGTGGCGGCGTAGCCATCCCAGGCAGTAGAACCGGTGTGGCGATCTTCTGCTACCGCGTTGATCCACGACTGCACTTCCGTATCGAAGGCTGCCTTGAACCTGTCTATGTGGGATTTGCAGATGGCATTGCGGTTGCCGCTCGCGTCACGAATAACGGTCTTTTCCTGGTCGCCCAACCTGGCTGCCGCGCTTTCCATGACCACTTCACATTCGATGGAGTAGCCCCACCCCAGATTGACGTTCACCTCGTCATCCAAGCGGATTCCCGATTCGGTGTACATCACCAGCACGATCGGCTCTTCCAACCCGTCGTGGGCGCGGCTGGTCTGGCGGACGGGATCAACGCGCACAGCCTTAATCTCTTCGCCAGTCATCCACCGCATCGTGTCGATCTCGTGGATGGCCGTGTCGTCAATCAGCATCCGGGAAGTGTAATTGTCGGGCACGGTGGGGTTGCGGTGGCGGTTGTGCACCATCAGCACCGGGCCGTATCCGCCCTCGGCAATAGCATCCTTCAGCTGGTTGTAGCCCTGGTCGAAACGCCGCATGAAGCCAACGGTCACCAGCTTCTTGCCGGCTTTCTCCTCGGCCTGCATGATCTTCTTGCAGTCCTCGGCAGTAGTAGCCAACGGCTTTTCGCACAGTACGTACTTCCCCGCCTCGACGGCGGCGATTACGTCAGGGGCGTGCACCTTTCCGAAGGTCGCAATCAATACGGCATCGACGTCCGGGGCCGCGATCAGTTCTGCCCCGCTGCCGTAGGCCTTCCCACCTACTTGGGCTGCGACCTCTTCGGCAGCCTGTAAGTTCAGGTCAGCCGCGGCCACCACCTTCGCGCCGGCCAAATCATTCACTATGCGATCCACATGAGCCCTGCCCATGCCGCCGCATCCAATTAGTCCGATTCTTACTGTCATGGCATGCTCCTACAGGGTTCCCAGGCCGATAGAGGCCAAGTATTCGCGAGTCTTAATAGCATTCGGAAGCGGGAAATCCGGCGCGCACGGGTAACAATCCTGCTCGCACACGCAATAGATATCCCTGTCCAATTTGGAAAGGGCGTCAATCAGCGCCACCATGTCGGGCGCGCCCGCTGGAGGACGCACCGCGGCTCCCTTAGCGACAGCTTCACCAAACGGCCAATCCTCCACGTGCGCCTGCTTTGATAGGGCCACGTCAAAGGACTTGATGTGAACGTAGGTGATGCGGTCTGGGTAATCGCGCACCATCTGAATCGGATCGCCGCCGCCGTAGACAATGTGGCCGGTGTCAAGACACAGATTCACGTATTTCGGATCCGTGGCCTTGAAGATTCGGTCAATGTCTTCGGGGGTTTCGATGTGCGAATCCCCGTGGGGGTGCAACACCATCTTCAGTCCGTATTCATCCAGCAGCATCTGCCCCAGCCTGTTGGCGTTTTCCACGTACAGCTTCCAGGCGTCGGGGCGCAGGACGCGATCATCGGTCCACTGCCAGGACTTGTCGTCACGGTACAGCGGAGGTAGGTGCACGATGTATTCGGCTCCTACTGCCGCGTGTGTTTCAGCGATGGCGCGGAAGGTCTTTTCAGTTTCCGGCCATGCCTCAGCTTTGTGCAGGATACCCCAGCCGGTACCAGCTACAACTTTGAAACCGAATTCGTCACACCACCGGGTGAGTTCCTTCGGGTCAGTCGGGAAGTAGCCGTAGGGGCCAGTTTCCAGGATTTCGAAGCCGGCCTCTGCCATTTCCTTCATGGCTTGGCGAGGCTCTATCTGCTTTTCGTCCTGGGGGAACCAAACGCCCCACTGGTCAGGGCAGACACCGACTGCCAGCTTCGAGTACCTAGGATCGGTCAGATTTCTAGCTTTAGAAGTCATTTCCTCTCCTTTCCTTGAGCTGGGCGCCACCTCTTTGAAGCGTCGCGTCGTCGTCGACGTCACATCTCAATACTATGTTCTTTTGTTCTTACAAACAACCCTATCGGGCGTTTGCCTACGAAAAGCGCTTCTGCAAGCGTTCTTCGACCTCCTCTAGAGAGTACATCTTCGTTTCGGGCACAACCTTCCAGTAGAAGAGGAAGGTACCAATATTGATGAGGCCGAAGATCAGATACGTCTTTGACCCTCCCAAGAACTCCATCATCGAGGGGAATACCATTGCGACAATTCCGTTGAAGAACCAGAGTGCGCCTACGGATATGCCCTGCGAGATACCGCGAATTTTTGCCGGGAAAATCTCAGACATGAGCACCCAGTTGACCGTGCCCGCCTGCTTGGCAAACACAAAGAGGGAAACCACCAGCACAACCAGCCACGGAATGTAGGCAGGAATCGCCTTGCTAATATTGCCCGCCTCATCCGTGTAAGGCTGGATCCCAAAGTGGAAGATCGCGGAAAGGACTAGCAAGGAAGCAGCAATACCCGCCTCTTGGCCCATCCCCACATGGCGACGCATGAACTTGCCTACAAGCCACATGCCAATCAAAGACCCTACCGCCGAGACGAATCCGGTAACTACGTTCAAGGTAATGGCATCCGAGGTAGCAAAGCCTGCCGAGTGAAGGATCTTCGGCATGTACCACATGGCCGTATTGATGCCGGTAAGCTGGTCTCCGATACCAAGCACAATGCCGATATAAATAATTCGCCGCGTCCACTTAGTCTTGAACGCCTGCTTGAAGCCCCACTTTTCTTGATTCTCTTCTGCACGCTCCAGATCGATCATTTCGCACATTTCGTCAGCAACTTCTTCATCAGAAGTACGCAGACGCTTCATCGAAGCGATCGCCTCGTAATAACGCTTCCTGGTCGCATACCACCTAGGCGACTCTGGCATGACACGCATTCCCAACCACAACGCAATAGCAGGAATGGTTGCCAACACGAGCATCCAGCGCCAGGCGTGCCCATTGCCTTCCAGGACGGCAACATCCGTCATATTCTTTAGAATGTCCCAGCTGACCACATCACCGCGCTGGTAAGTGCCGGAAGGATCACTCCCAACTACAGCTTGCGGAGCGTGGTTGTAGTGAGCGATCACAGCGTTCATCGAGTAGGCAATGAACTGACCGAACACGATCATGAACTGGTCCAATGCCACGATCGGCCCACGAATGGACTTCGGAGCAGTTTCCGCTAGATACAGAGGAACAGTCGATGAGGCCCCACCGACTGCCCACCCCAAGATAAAACGGAAGGGATACATGACAATGACGTTTGGCGAGAAAGTGCACCCGAGCGTTCCCAAGCAGAACATGAACGCTAGGAACAAAATCGAGCGGCGACGCCCAATGCGGTCGTTGATTTGCCCCCCAAAGAAAGCACCGAAAGCTGCACCGAAAGCCAAAATAGCGGTGACTACACCTTCCGAGAAGGCTGTCAGCGCCAAGCCGCCAGCTGCATGGGGAAGATACATGTACGGAAGGGCCCCAGCAATAACGCCGGTGTCATACCCAAACAGAAATGAACCAATGGTTGCCACGATCGCAAGTACGATAGGGGCGCGATGCTTTCCGCTCGCCTTAATACGAGCAACAAGCCCACTTACTGCCGCCTTGTCCGGGACCATCCCATCTGGCAACTGCGCTCTAATATCAGACATCCTCGTCCTCTCATATCTTCGGCACTAGCAGCAGCCGAGGCCACCTTGCGCGGATGGCCCGGGGTGCCCCTGTACGGGTAGGGACATAGCATACTGCAACCAAGCACCTAGTTGAGTAACACAATAGCAGGCTTCACTTGTTTGTAAATACATTTTTACGTACAATTAATAAGGCTGATCTCTGCAGAGTATCCGCAACCGCCTACCGCTCACCGAATTTCCCGCTTGGCAGCGCAGTTAATACACGGTTATGCTTTGTGCGAGTTTGCCGCTACATTTTTCCAAAGCGACGCTTTATGCGTCCCAAATGCACCAGCGGCGGCACCCGAGGAGCACTCGCCCTCAATAATCAATTTGGAGGTAAATCGACAATGCCAGGGAAAGTTCCGGCTGCGCCACAGATCAGGGTTGACCACTCCCTACCAGTCCCCTTATACCACCAGATCAGCGAACCGTTGCGCAAACTGATCACCAGCGGGCAACTAGAGCCAGGAACCCGGCTCGAAGATGAGCTATCAATGGCTAAGCGGCTAGGCGTCTCGCGCCCTACCGCCCGCCGCGCCCTCCAAAACCTTGTAGACCTTGGACTCGTAATTAGAAAACGGGCCATCGGCACCATCGTCGCCCCAAAGGCTATCCACCGCGATTTAGAACTAACCAGCCTGTACGAAGATTTGTATCGCGCAGGCAAGAAACCCTCCACAAAGGTTCTGGAATACACCATCACGACCCCTCCCGCCCATGTCGCAATCTCGCTAGGCATCTCCGAAGACCAGCCAGTCGCCTATATTCGCCGCCTGCGTTTTGCAGACAATGAGCCGCTGGCAATTCTGACCAACTACATTCCCGAGGACATTGCCCCAAAGCCGGCCGAGCTCAGCGAGCATGGCCTCTACGCGGCCATGAAGAACAACTCCGTCTCAACCCACACCGCCCGCCAAAAGATCAGCGCTCGCAAAGCCACCCAAACCGAGGCCGAATTGCTAAAGGAATCGCGCGGGGCCGCAGTGCTGACCATGGAGCGCATCGGCTACGACGCTGAAGGGCGTGCAATTGAGTATGGGGCTCACATATACCGGGCCTCACTATATTCTTTTACCATGAGTCTAAACGCAAATTAACCTATTTTGTTAGGACAATGTATTGACATATTGTCTTAACTTTGCCTACCATTGTCATTGTTCACACGGAGACGCCAGCGCAGGCTCTCCAGTCCTGACTACCACCAGGAGATTCAATGACGAAGGAATACACCCCCGGGCCGCTCTACGAAGCATCCCAGAAGACCAAAACCGCCCTCTGGAACGACTCTTCCGACCTGCACGAACTGAGCGAATCGATCAAAATGGGCGGCGTGGGCGCAACCTGCAACCCATCAATCGCCCTCAACACTTTGAAAGCCCACCCGGACGTATGGGGGCCACACATCAAGAAATTGGCCGAGCAGATGCCCACGGCAACCGAGAACGAGATCGGTTGGAAGACCGTCGAAGACATGTCAGTCGAGGCCGCCAAGCTGCTTGAACCCGCCTTTGAAGAATCGAATGGCAAGAACGGCCGCCTGTCCGTGCAGACCACTCCCGCCAACTACCGCAACGCCGAAAAGCTGGTAGAGCAGGCAGTCCACTTCTCTGAGATGGCTCCGAACATCATCGTAAAGATCCCAGCCACTGCAGTTGGCATCGAAGCTCTAGAGGAAGCCACCTACCGCGGAGTAGTTTGCAACGTCACCGTATCCTTCACCGTGCCACAGGCAGTATCCGCCGGCGAGGCAATTGAACGCGGACTCAAGCGCCGCGAAGAAGAGGGCAAGGACATCTCAAAGATGTGGCCAGTAGTTACCCTTATGGTTGGCCGCCTCGACGACTGGATCAAGATCGTTGCCGAACGCGAGCGCCTAGTAATCGACCCAGGCCACCTGGAATGGGCCGGCATCGCAGCCATCAAGCGAGCCGCAGTCGAATTCGAAAAGCGCGGGCTCCGTTCCCGCATGCTCGCCGCTGCCTTCCGCAACGTCAACCACTACCTAGAACTGGTCGGTGGCGACCTAGTCGTCTCCCCACCGTTCAAGTGGCAAAAGCGCATCAACGATGGCGGCGCCGACATGGTGGAGCGCTGGGATGCCCCAGTTCCCGAAAACATTATGAAGACTCTGCTGTCCATCGACGAATTCCGGCGCGCCTACGAGCCTGACGGAATGAAGCCGGATGAGTTCCTCACCTTTGGCGCAACCGTTCGTACCCTGCGCGGCTTCCTTGCCGACAACGCAAACCTGGATGCGTTCGTTCGCGACATCATCCTTCCCCAGCCGTAACAAGTTCTAAAAAGGGGCTGATTTCGCTTACACACCACCAGGTGGAATCAGCCCCTTTTTCGATTCCAAAAGTCCCTAACTCCATTTCACCTATAAGGAGACACAATGATTAATTTCGGTCTAATTGGGGCAGGCCGCATCGGACAGGTTCACGCCCGCTCCCTGGCCGCCCACCCTAATGCGCGGCTAGTGGCAATCGCCGACCCGGTCATCGAAGCAGCCGAAAAACTTGCAAAGTCCTACGACGCCCGCGCAGTTGCCGACGCCGAGGAACTATTCCAGGCAGACGACATTGACGCCGTAATTATCGGCTCCCCCACTCCACTACACGTCGCTCACATCACCGCCGCTGTGAAAGCTGGCAAGGCGGCTCTTTGCGAGAAGCCAATTGCCATGTCCTCTGCTGACGAAGAAAAACTGATGAAGGCCATCGAAGGATACGACGCAAAGGTAATGCTGGGCTTCAACCGTCGTTTCGACCCCGCCTTCGCAGCCGTCCGAAAGGCTGTTTCAGACGGCAAGATCGGCGGCGAAATCGAACAGCTAACCATCATCAGCCGTGACCCAGCTGCCCCACCAAAGGAATACATTGCGGTTTCCGGCGGCATCTTCAAGGACATGACCATTCATGACTTCGACACCGCGCAGTTCATGCTCGGCCCAATCAAGACTGTTCAGGCCGTCGGCCAGAACCTAGATCCCGAACTGGCAGACACCGGCGACTTCGACGCCGCAGTAATCACTCTGATCGCAGAGTCTGGCGCGGTAGCAACCATCACCAATTCCCGCCACTGCTCCTCCGGCTACGACCAGCGGTTGGAAGCATTCGGCAAGGACGGCGCATTGTTCGCCGAGAACATTCGCCCCACCACCGTGCGCTTCTCCAACAACCAAGTCACAGACGCCCAGGACGTCTACCTGGACTTCTTCCTGGACCGCTACGCGGACGCATACGCCCTCGAACTGGGCCACTTCATCGACGCCCTAGAGGCCGGCGAAGAAATCTCGCCCTCGATCGCAGACGGCTTTGCCGCCCTGCGCATTGCTGAAGCCGCAGAAGAATCTGCACACGACGGCTCCAAACCCATCCACCTATAAAAACTACAGAACATAGAAGAAGGAAAAAATGAAGATCGCCGGAGCCCCCATTTCCTGGGGCGTATGCGAAGTCCCGAACTGGGGATACCAGATGAGCCCGGAACGCGTACTCACTGAAATGAAAGAAATCGGCCTAACTGCCACCGAATTTGGCCCCCAAGGCTGGCTGCCCGTTGAAGCGCAAGCCCGTGCCGAAGCCATCTCGAAGTTCGACCTGAAACCGGTTGGCGCATTCTTCCTGGCCATCATGCATGACCCCAACTACGATCCGATGCCCGCAGTGGAAAAGGAACTGGAAGCCTTCCGCGTTGCCGGCGGCGAATACCTGATCCTGGCATGCGATTCTGGCCGCGAAGGCTACGACAACCGTCCCGTCCTAGACGATGAAGGTTGGAAGACCCTGTTCCATAACCTAGATCGCATCAAGGAAAGGGCTGCCAAGGACGGCGTCACCGCCTGCGTACACCCACACTGGGGCACCATGATTCAGAACGTCGAAGAGGTCGAGAAGATGATGGCAGAATCCTCCATCGGCCTCTGCCTAGACACCGGACACCTAGCCGCCGGCGGCGCCGACATCGTCAAGCTAACACAAAAGTATGCAGATCGCGTCGACATTGTCCACGCCAAGGACATCCACAAGGACATGACCGACAAACTACTGCCACACGAACTGACCTGGTCCGAGGGCGTGCGCGCAGGCATGTTCGCCCCCATCGGCGAAGGCGACATCGACTTCCGTGCAGTAGTTGACGCACTGAACGAAGCCGGCTTCGACGGCTACTACGTTCTTGAGCAGGACATCATGATCGACGGAGAACCCGAAGAGGGCAAAGGCCCGATCGAGATGGCACGCCGCTCGTATAACGCGTTGAAAGCTCTGGCCTAGTTTGCGCTAACTAGTCCATTCCTTAGAAGAAGAAACGTCCCGGGGATCTCTCGCTTATCCCCGGGACGTTACTTATCCGTTTTGCGTTAGCTTTAGCAGCCGCCCTCGGCAGAAGGACGCAGCGCCGGCACGCGCACCACATAGATGGCGTAAGCCAGAATAATAGTGAGGCACAGGGCGGGAATTACGTAGCTGAAAGAGGCCGAAGTCTTGTCCAGCAGCCAGCCCTGCACCATGGGCATGACGGCTCCACCCAGGATTGCCATTACCAACCCGGCAGCGCCGAACTTGGTGTCGGCCCCCAGCCCTTCCAGGGCTACCCCGTAAATGGTGGGGAACAGCAAAGATAGGCAGGCAGACAGGGCAACCACACATACCGCCCCAACAATGTTGCCGGTTGCAACAGCAACCAAGGTGAGCACTACTCCCACCGTGCACATCAGCACCATCAGCTTGCGGGCATCGAACTTACCCATGATCGCTACCATGACGAAGCGCGAAACAAGGAAGATCAGCAAAGAGCCCTGCAGCCACCAGCCACCCTTCGTATCCGGGATGCCGAGGGCGTCGGTGACGTAGTGCAGCGTGTAGGTCCAGATGCAGGTTTGTGCGCCCAAGTTGAAGAACTGGGCCACCACCCCGAAGCTGTAGTGCCGGTTGAACATCAGCCGCATCAGCCGCGAATCGGCCGGGTTACCGGCAACGTGCTGTTCTTCTTCCACATTCCCACCACTGTGGGACTGGGGCTTGGTAAACCAGATGCCCAACAAAATCACCACGTACACCAACGCCAGCAGCAGGTACGGGCCCATGATGGCCTGCAATTCCACGGACTGGGTTGCGCGCAGGGCGGCAGGGGTCATGGACGCGCGCTGGGCGGGAGTGGCCGGGCTAATGTAGGGCAGGATAAAAGTGGCGGCCATGAATACGCCCAGGTTGGCGCCAATCGGGTTGAAAGCCTGCGCGAAGTTGAGCCGGCGCGTCGAATTCTGTTCCGGCCCCATAGACATCACGTACGGGTTCGCGGACGTTTCCAGAATGGATAGCCCCGAAGCCAGGGTGAACAGGGCAGCAATGAACATGCCAAAGGTCATTACTTTCGAGGCCGGATAGAACATCATGCCCCCGGCAGCAGCCAGGCCCAGCCCCACTATTACGCCCGCCTTGTAACCCAACCGAGCGTTCAAGAACGCTGCCGGCAAAGCCAGGAAGAAATAGGCACCGTAGTAGGCGGACTGCACCAGTGAAGATTGGAAAGCGCCCATCGAAAAGACCGACCCGAATACCTTGACCATCGGGTCCGTCATGGTTGCAGCTACACCCCATGCGGCGAAACAGATAACCATCAAAGCAAATGAGGCTCCAGCCCCTTCGTACACAATCCCTATCTTCTGGGAAGGGCGGGGCGAGGACGCAACCTGGCTCATGGGCGCTACCCTTTCGTCAGTTTTTTACGAACAACGAAAAACTTTCGCACACCAGAGGCAGTTTGCAAAGTTAAATGCCGCCTATACCACACTCGCTTTTCCGCTACCGTGAAGCATAGGCGGCAAATTATTCAGTTATGTGGGCCTAAAGAACCATGTCAGGATAGGTGCCAGTGGGCTCCATCGGCTCCATCTTCGACAACAATTCCGGCTGCCGTGAGTTGATCACGAATTGCATCCGCGGTTGCCCAGTCTTTTTCTGCGCGGGCAGCACCACGCTGCTTGATCAATTCGCCGACCAGAGTGTCGAGGGCGCCCTCGTGCGAATCCACTACCTGGCTGCCACCCCACTGGTCGCCCGCCGGATCCAAGCCGAGCGTGTCCAACATGGCGCGGACGGAAAGTACTGCCTCTCGTAGCGCGTCCTTGTCCCCGCTCTGCAACGCGGCATTGCCTTCGCGGACCTTCTCGTGAACTGCCGCGAGCGCGCCGGCCACATTGAGGTCGTCATCCAGTGCCTGGGCGAAAGCGTCCGTTACGGGCACGCCCTGCAGTTTCGCCGAGGAAGAGTCAGCGCCATACCAGTGCCGCCACACCTGGTCCCCACTAGGGGCCTGCACATCCTGCAGCACGTCCCCACCAAGGGCCTTCTGGGCGCGAGTGACGAATCCTGCCAGTTTCTGCCAGACGGCATCGGCAGCCTTCAGGGAATCTTCCGAGTATTCGACGGTGGAACGGTAGTGGACCGTGCCCAGTGTGAAGCGCACCAGCACGGCCGGGTACTGATCCAATATGTTCTGGACGATCAGGGAATTGCCCAACGACTTGGACATCTTCTCGCCTTTAATGGTTACCCACGCGTTGTGCATCCAGCGGCGGGCAAAGCCGTAACCAGCGCCGTGCGACTGGGCCTGCTCGTTCTCGTGGTGCGGGAAACGCAGGTCGATGCCACCGGCGTGGATGTCGAATTCGTCGCCCAAGTAGCGCCGCGACATGGCCGAGCATTCCAGGTGCCAACCTGGCCGCCCCTTGCCCCACGGACTGTCCCACTTAGCAGTGTCAGGTTCGCTGTCCTTCGCAGCCTTCCAGAGGGCGAAATCGCGCGGGTCGCGCTTGCCTGCTTCCACGTCCTGGTCGATCTGAGATTCGTCCTCGGTAGTAGCCAGGTCCTCGAGCCGCTGGTGGGTGAGCGAACCGTAGTCCTTTAGCGAATGCACGTCGAAGTAGACGCTACCCTGCCCGTCAGAATAGGCGTGGCCGGCGTCGATCAGCCGTTGCACCATGGCAATCTGGTCAGGGATGTGCGCGGTAGCGTGCGGTTCGTAGGTAGGAGTCAGGGTGCCCAAATCGCGGTAGGCCTTAGCAAATTCCTGCTCGTACTTGTAGGCGTGCGCCCACCAGGGCTGCCCTTCCTCGATAGACTTTGCCAAAATCTTGTCATCAATATCGGTCACGTTACGCACGTAAGTGACCTTGTATCCCGAACGCAGGAACCAGCGCACGGCAACGTCAAATGCCAGGGCGGAACGCATGTGCCCGATGTGGGGGCTGCCCTGCACTGTAGCCCCACAGACGTAAATACACACCTGCCCGGGCGTTACCGGTTCGAAGGGAGTGGTCTTACGGGTCTTGGAGTCATGAAGTTTCAAAGTCACAGTGCAAGTGTATCGAAGCAGACTAAAGCGCGGTTAATATAGTTCACATGCAGTGCGCCTACTTTGATGCCGGAAAGTGCCGCTCGTGTACCTTGATGGGCACTCCTTACGACGCGCAAGTTGCCTCTAAGCAGGCAAAAGTTTCCGCAATGCTGCCCGAGGGCGATTTTTGGGCCGAACCTTTCTGCGGCCCCGAAAGCGGATTTCGCAATAAGGCGAAGCTGGCTGTAGGACGAAAGGGCCGGTCTGGCCCTTACCAACTAGGCATTCTCGCACCCGGCAAGGGCGTGCAAGACCTAACGGCATGCGGCCTTTACGAGGCACCGGTACGAGCCGCCTTCGCCCCCATCAGGAGGGCGCTGACAAGGACCGACCTAAAGCCTTACGATCCGGCCACTCACAAAGGCCAGTTGCGCACCGTAATTGTCAGCGCGAATCCTGCCGGCCACCTGCAGGTCAGGTTCGTGTGCCGCACCGCCGCTTCGATTGTGCCGCTGCGGCGCGCTCTAGCCGGGTTGCAGGCAGAATTGCCGCAGCTAGTAGCGGCCTCCATCAACTTGCACCCGGAGCACGTTGCCCTTTTAGAGGGCGCCGAAGAAGTTCCCCTTACAGAAGGTGCCCGCCTGACCATGCCGGTAGGCGTCGACCTGCAGCTCGATAGGCGCAGCTTCTTCCAAACCAACACCACCGTTGCTCGCGGGCTGTACGCGCAGGCCCGCGATTGGGCAGGCACCCCGGACGGGAAAGCCTGGGATCTTTACTGCGGAGTGGGAGGCTTCGCCCTCACCCTCGCTAAAGCGGGGTGGGAAGTAGCTGGCGTAGAAGCCATCGACGCGGCAATTGCGTGCGCCCGCGACGCGGCCACAGCACAGGGATTGCACGCCCGCTTCGAAACCGGCGATGCCACCGAATGGGCGTTGGCGCAAACTGAAAAGCCCGCCCTCGTCGTAGTGAACCCACCCCGGCGCGGCATTGGGAAAAAGCTTGCCACAGCGCTAAACGAGGGCGGAGCCAGGCGAATCCTATACTCCAGCTGCAACCCCAAAACCCTGGCCAAAGATCTGCAAGTCCTTAGCAATTACCGGCTGCGCCGAGCCCGTCTCTTCGACATGTTCCCCCAGACGAACCACGCCGAAGTACTGGTAGAACTGCTGGCCGACTAAGCCTACAAAGCGCGGTAGCAACGGGCTGGCAGTGGGAGTCGGCGGCACGCCCGATCTATGTCGTTCACGTCCCAGCCACCAACGCAGGCCGCAAGCACAATATTGCCGTGCCTAGCGCGCTTCACCACCGCCGGGTCAGCCACCGCTACCACGGTCGGCCCGGCTACCTCGGTAACCCCCGCCTGCTTTTGCGCGTGATGGGCAGCGTCAAGCAGCAGCTGCAATTGCTCTCTGGCCTTGCCAATGCCATCAGCACTGGTCACGTTCGCAAGGAACACGCCCTCGCCCACAGCCCGCATTGCTGAGGCAAAAAATTCAGCGGTAGCGCACGCTTCCGGCACCTCCCGGTTCGCGAACACGTCCCGAATCACCACATCCCAGCTGCCTGGGCGGGTGGCGGCAAGCTCAGCCGCTGCCTCCCCAACTCGGATACGCAGCAAGGGCGAACGCGGCAGCGCGAACCACTCACGCACCTTCTCAGCCAAAACAGGATCGATCTCGACCGCCGTATTCTGACTGCCAGGGCGTGTCTTTGCCCATGCCCTCGCCAAAGCACAGCCGGCTCCACCCAGATGCAACGCCCGCACCGGCTGATCCCCAAACGCCACCTGCACCAGCAGATCCATGTGCTGGTGGTACTCAAACTCCAACAATTCGGGGCGGTCAGGATCAATGAAAGACGATTCGGCACCGTCCAAATAAAGCATCCATCCGCTCCCCCACTGGCGCACCTGCGCCAATTGCATCCCCGTATCAATGCGAGTCGGAAGCAGCTCCGATTCACTGGAACGCTTCGAACGCTTAGTCTTCTTGTGTGCCATCTTGCCTCGGAAATACTAGTGCCGTAGCAACTGCGGCTACGCCCTCGCCCCTACCTGTAAATCCCAGCCCATCGGAAGTGGTAGCAGAAACCGTCACCGGAGCGCCAAGAGCCTTCGACATGGCCGCATTGCATTCCGCATAACGCTTGCCCATCCGCGGCTTATTACCAATCACCTGCACGGCCACATTGCCGATCTGCAGCCCCTTCGCGGCAACCATCCGCGCCACCTCCGCCAGGAATGCGCCCCCGGACGCACCCGCCCATTCTGGCCGGTCAGTACCAAAGTTCGTTCCCAAATCGCCTAAAGCCGCAGCCTGCAACACCGCATCGCAGGCGGCATGGGCAGCCACGTCGGCATCGGAATGCCCCTCCAAACCCGGGCCATCCCACTTCAAACAGGCCAACCATAGTTCGCATTCAGGATCGGAAGAAAAGGCATGCACATCAGTGCCAATGCCCACGCGAGGAACAACGAAGCTCATGGCTCAAGCATATCCAACCGAGTAACTTCCCCGCCGCCGGCCCATCTATTTGCCAACAGATACCAATTAGTATCCCTACAGTTCACCTATTCGTTATAGCCTGAGCTAGTGTCTAACCGATCAATAAGCAAGAAGCAAGTTGCTGCCTGGGCAGCGTGGGACGCGGGCAGCGCAGGAATCAACGCGGTTGCCACTACCTTCGTTTTCAGTGTCTACCTAACCTCTTCAGGATTTGGCACCGAAAACCACACCACCCAAGCGGTCTCTTTCGGCATGGGCATTGCCGGCTTGCTCGTCGCCCTCACCGCCCCCATCACCGGGCAGAGGGCCGATCGCCGCGGCAAAGGCACGGCCTGGCTCGGGATCTTCTCGATGATCGTGGTGGCCGCTCTAGCAGCCATGGCACTAGTTCAACCAACCCCTTCCTACCTGTACTTCGGGGTATTCCTGCTAGGTTTGGGAACCGTCTTTTCCGAATTTGCTTCCGTAAACTACTACGCCATGCTCCCACGAGTTTCCACCCCACAAACCGTTGGACGCATCTCCGGACTGGGATGGGCGTCCGGTTACTTTGCGGGCATATTCTTGCTGCTCATACTGAACTTTGGGCTTATTTCCGAGGACGCCCTCATTCCCGTTTCCCGAGAAAATGGCTTGCCGGTGCGCGTGGCAATGCTAGTAGCGGCAATCTGGTCGCTGCTGCTTTACCTGCCCGTACTGAAGGCCGTTCCTGGCAGGGCGGTGCCGGGTGCCGATCAGATGGAACGCGAATCTTTCATCCAGTCCTACAAGAACCTGTGGCAGACGGTAAAAACTCTGTTCCATAAGTCGCCCCACCTGCTCTACTTCCTATTTGCCTCCGCTATCTTCCGAGACGGGCTTTCCGGAGTCTTCACCTACGGCGGCATGATTGCAGCCACCACGTTCGGGTTCTCCTCGGCCGAAGTACTTCTATTCGGCGTCGCCGCCAACGTCGTGGCCGGCATCTTCACCTTCGGACTGGGCTACTTTGACGACAAATTCGGCCCCAAGTCGCTGATGGTGTTGTCGCTCAGCTCCCTGGTGATCGCCGCCCTCGCCATCTTCTTCATGCACGATGGTGGGAAGGTCGTCTTCTGGGTGCTAGGCCTATTCCTGTGCATTTGGGTTGGGCCTGCACAGTCGGCGTCTAGGTCTTTCCTGGCCCGCCGTATTCCCAAAGGCAACGAGGGCGAGGTCTTCGGTCTGTACCAAACCACAGGTAGGGCGGCCACCCCGCTGGCGCCGGCCATGTTCGGGTTCTCGATCTGGCTGGGCGGCAAGATTACTGGGCTGCAGAACGCCACCTACTTCGGCATTCTAGGGATCGGTTTCGTGCTGCTGGTTGGGCTGCTACTGCTGCTGCCTGTGCGCGCCGCCGATGCTCGCCTAGAGCACATTAGCCACGAAAACTAGGCTGATTACGTGTAACTGGTGCCTCTATTCGAGGGGGGCTCCCTTATTGGGGGGGGGCTCCCTGGTCGCCTTTTTCTTTTTTTCCCCCCCCCGAAAGCCTATCGTCTTGCTCGCGGCGCATTGCCCCGCTCAAAGCACATCATTTGGTCCAAAGCACACCCTACGGCGCACTTTTCGATAGGCCGCCAACTGTTCAATGTGCTTTCGACGTGGATGCTATTAGCAGCCCTTAACGCACTACCACGAATGCTCTAGCGCTCTCGTTGCCCGAGTATAGGTATGGCGCAACGGCCGCCCAGATTGCTTGCACAACTGCAGAAAATATCTGGCGTTGGCATTACTATCTTGCAAATCGTTCCAATTCGTCCTGATTACCTTAATGCCACCAGACTGAATCAGATTCTGGCGAGAATGCTCGGCATCAATCGTCTGCTGAGTAGTTCGTTTGCTCAAATCCACATATTTTCCAAAACCGTCAATCTCAATCGCAACCCCATATTTAGGGAAATATAGGTCCAAGTAAAAATGCTTCTGAACTGCCCAGACTTTATGTTGGAGGACATATTCCAGCCCAGACAGGTAGGCACTATAGTGCGCCAAAGATTCAGCAGGCGATTCGCAAAGCGGACTAGCTATAGCAAGCAGCTCCCGCGCTCCCCTAATACCGCGGGTAGAGGCATTCCTATTCAGGATTTCAAAGATACTTTGACGCGCAATTGCCGCGTAGCCATCTACATTGCGAGTGCGGAGCACAGATTGGGGGATATACGTGCGAAGTGCCGCATCCAATATTGCGAGCGCCTGCGCCCCAGACGCATTCATTGCTGCCTGGGCACATGTCTCTTGGAGGCTGGAGGCGCAGAGGCTACCTTCTAACTTCGTAGTAGCTTTCGGTCGACGCCGGTGACCACGAGCAAGCGCACTGCCAAAGACGATGGAATCCCCGCCCTCGGAAACTGCCCGCCCGCCAGGAAGTACCAGATGGGTGCTGAGTCCCGAACTGAAATCTATGTGTGGCAGCGACCCAAATACAGGTAGTTCGTGTAGTAACGCTGCTGCTTTGCCAATAAACACCAGTTCTTTCTTACTTCGCGCCTGGATAGCCAGCATCCGTCCTAGTGCAACAAAATTACGCAGCTGCCAACGTCGCAAGCCTGGCGGTATTCGAAAGCAGAATGATCTGCCCGCATCGACAATACTTCCAGTCTCAATGCTTTTGCTGAGCGCGCGGCGACTTACGGATGACTTGCGCAATAGTTCTGGCAACATTTGAATCCGATCTGAGGAGGAGATCTGCTCAGATTGTCGCCATGTACAGATTTTATTTCCAGGCTACTTCTTACACGCCTGTGGATAGTTTTGCTGAGGATAGCTTCTAGAATGCCGAGAGCACACCATTTTATCCAGGGCATACCTTACTGCACGCATTCCGATACGCCGTCGACCATCCGATAGGCTTTCGACACAAATACTGGTTAGAGGGCGGCTACTGCCTCAGCCAACTGCAAATCTAGCGGAACGGTGATCTTGAAAGACATGGAGTCGCCGGGCACTAGCACCACCTGTTCGCCTACTGCCTGCGCTATTGCCCCATCGTCTGTGAACGCACTGACATCGCCAACTTGCCGGTAAGCCTGACAAATAAAGTCCGCATCGAAACCTTGCGGAGTCTGCATTGCCCTCAGCCCACTTCTATCGACGAGGGCGCCCGCCACCTGGCTTGCCGAATTTTGGCTCCCGTCCGCACCCACCTGGCGAATGGTATCCGTGACCGGGACAGCCGGAAGCACAGCATTAGCCCCGGCCTCTAATCGTTCGATGATCCTCCGGAGCACTTCGGCCGGAGTAAATGGTCTTGCCGCATCGTGAATAAGCAGCATCGCGCCCTCGGCCTGCGTATTCGGCCAGGCTGCATTATCGCTGACCGCTTCGATACCGGCACGCACGGAAGTTTGCCGGTCAGTGCCGCCCGGCACGACCCTTACGCCTGGGCCGACGAGCGCACCAAAACGGTCCACCCATTCGACCGGCGCGGTCACGCAGATGCGCTCTACCTGCGGATCCGCTTTGAAAATGTCGAGCGAGCGGGACAGCATGGACCGCCCCGCTACGTCAACCAGCGCTTTGGGGCCCTCACACCCCAGGCGCACCCCCGATCCGGCGGCAGTGATGACCGCCCAACAGGGCCGCACTACTTCGCCTTTTTGGCTTCCTTGACCTTTTCGGCGGCCTCTTCGGCTTCGGCCTGCAAGGTCGGATCAGATTCTGCCAACACCTTGTCTAGCTGGGCGGTGGCTTCCTCCTCGTCAGTTTCGCGAGCAAGCGCCAGCTCGGAAATCAGAATCTGCCGAGCCTTTGCGAGCATCCGCTTTTCACCTGCAGAAAGGCCCTTCTCGTTGTCGCGGCGGGACAGGTCGCGCACAACTTCAGCTACGCGCACAATGTCACCGGTAGCAATCTTTTCCACGTTGGCCTTGTACCGCCGCGACCAGTTAGTGGGCTCTTCGGTGTTCTGTTCCATAAGGACCTCGTGGACTTCCTTGAGCCCCTTCTGATCCACCACGTCGCGCACTCCCACCATTTCGCAGTTTTCTGCGGGAACTTGGATGGTCAGGTCGCCCTGCGCCACGCGCAAAGTCAGGTAAAGTTTTTCTTCGCCCTTGAGCATGCGAGTCGAGACATCTTCGATAACGGCCGCACCGTGGTGCGGGTATACGACTGTTTCGCCGACTTCAAAGGTCATGTTTTTAGCCCCTTTAACCATAGTTTCAGACTTCCATCCTAACATGCGCTAGGCCCGCAGCCCCGCATATCGCTGCGGGCAAAGACCGCCTGGATAGGCAGAACGCCCTATTAGTTGGCTGGGTGGCTGGTAGCCCGAGGACTGGTGATCTTGTAGCCGAGCCCACGTACCGTTACCAGCAGTTTCGGTTTGGAGGGATTGCCCTCGATGTGCGACCGTACCCTCTTGATGTGCACGTCCAGCGTCTTTGTGTCGCCTATAAAGTTGGCGCCCCACAGCCGATCCAGGATCTGCCCGCGAGTCAAGACGCGATCCCGGTTCCGCAGCAACAGTTCCAGCAATTCGAATTCACGAAGAGGCATGGTTACTTCCTTGCCCCCCACCAACACTTGGTGCCGTTCCACGTCCATGCGGACGTTGCCAACCTCTAGCACTTCGCTGTCTAGGGCGTCTGTGCCACCACGGCGCAACACCGCTTTGATGCGTGCGGCCAGTTCTCGATAGGAGTAGGGCTTCGACACGTAGTCATCCGCTCCAACCTCAAGCCCGACGACGCGGTCTACCACGTCGTCGCGGGCGGTCAACATGACGATTGGTACCGAGGACGTCTTCCGGATCTGCCTGCACACTTCGACTCCGTCCACGCCGGGCAGCATCAGGTCGAGCACCACCAGGTCAACATCGTTGGCGGCAAAGGTCTTGAGGGCGGTTTCCCCGTCCTCGCACCCAATTACTTTGTAGCCGTCCTTTTCGAGGTTGAAGGTTAGCGGTTCCAGAAAGTTTGGTTCGTCCTCGACCACCATGATCGTGACCATGGGCTGCACCCCTCCTTGTTAGTCGTCGTTGCCGCGCAGCTCAGATGCTTCGGGTAATACAAGGGTAAATGTTGATCCTGCTCCTTCGGTAGACCAGCAGGTCACAGTACCTCTATGCTCGGCAGCAATGTGCTTTACGATTGCCAATCCCAGCCCGGTGCCCCCAGTTTGGCGAGACCTGGCTTTGTCGACTCGGTAGAACCGTTCAAAAATACGGTTGCGGGCTTTAGCGGGAATGCCTATGCCGCGATCTACTACGGCTATTCGCACCAGGTCATCTTCAACTTTGGCGGAAACGGATACGGGAGTGTTGGGTTCAGAATAGCGGATCGCGTTGTCGATTAGGTTGCGAACGGCAGTAATGAGTTGGTCGCGATCGCCGTACACGCGGGCATAGCAGGGGTCGCCTACCTTCAGGGTTACCCCGGATTCTTCAGCCAGGATGCGGCAGCGGTCGGTTGCTTCGCGCACCACCGAGTCGACCGTTACGGCTATCCCCTTCGCTAGCGGGTCTTCAACTGACACGCGCGACAGGTCCATGATGTCGCGGACGAGGGCGGAGAGCCGGTCTGCCTCTTTTTCCAAGTTCTTTGAAAAGCGGGCCACGGCTTTGGGATCGTCCGCGTTGTCGCGGATAGTCTCGGTGAGCAGGCGGATGGCTCCGATTGGTGTTTTTAGTTCGTGCGAAACGTTGGCGGTGAAGTCGATGCGCATGTCTTGCACCCGTTCGGCGGCTGAAACATCCTGTACCAGGATGAGCACCAACCCATGTGCCAGTGGGGCTACGCGCACTTGCAGGCGCAGTGGCTTAGGCGGATTTCCGCCCTTGTCGACGATTAGTTTACGTTCGCTGACACGCCCCTGGGAGCGCAGTTCATGCACGTCACGCAGCAGCTCTTGGCTCACTACCTGGTCGTTTTGAATGAAGCCGTAGGCGAGGGCGGAGGCACCGGCGCGCAGCACCCTGTCTTTTTCGTCAAGCACAATGGCGCTACCGGGGATTACCGCAAGCACTGAAAGTAGGTCAGAGGAAAGAACTGGCCGTTCAATTTCGATTGGTTTGCGGCGGGATCTTTCAGAAACGAAGTAAGCCACCATAGATCCCACCCCTACAGTGAGGCCCAGGAGTGCCGCGAGAATGGTTACGCCTAAGCTCATTTTTAAAACATACGCCGAAGTAGGACGCGGTGACTAACGCAACTGTAGGATTAACTCATTGTTCACTTAGATACCGACTTCAGTTCACTGGTGACTGGTTAGATAAAAGCTGCACAACTATTGGTCTAAGGAGCCTCATGCGTCAAGAATTTATTACTCAGATGGACACTCTAGACGAGGACCTTCTGCGCATGTCCCGTTACGTACGCCGCGCTATGGAGCGCGCTGTTGAAGCGATGAATACCTGCGATGTGGTGGTTGCAGAACAGACCATCGACGCCGACGATCGAATCGACGAACTAGCCGATCACGTCGATGACCAGTGCGTGCAACTGCTGGCCTTGCAGGCCCCGGTTGCTACGGACTTGCGCATTGTGATCACCTCGCTGCGCGTGTCGCAGACTTTGGAGCGCATGGGCGATCTGGCCAGGCACGTCGCCCAGATCGTGCGCCAGTCTCACCCGAGCAAGCCAGCCCCGGAACCTATCCAGCAAAAGATCGATCAGATGGCCAAGCTGGTTGTGCAGGCGGCTCACAACGTCGTTGATGCCCTCACTGATAAGGACATTAAGCTGGCCGGTAAGATCCAGGACCAGGACGACGCGATTGACGATCTAGAAATCGAAATAAATAAGCTGGTGCTGGATGAATCTATCGAACTATCCAGGCAGCAGATCGCGAATATCTTGCTATTGGCCCGATTCTTTGAACGCTTTGGCGATCACGCAACCTCTGTAGCTCGCCGGCTCGCATTTCAAATTCAGGGCATTGCCGTAGCACATGCCCACGACTTCCCCGCCGAAGGGAACTAAACGGGAAGCTGGTAGGTGCGCCCTCTTCCGTTTACTAGCGGCGAGGGCGCACCTAGATTTTGCTCGCAAAGCGGGCATAAAAAATGGGGCCGGGATAATTCCCGACCCCATTTTTTAAGGCTACTTGCCCTGGTTTGCTACAGCTTCAATCTTTGCCTGTGCATCCGGATCAAGATAGGTGCCGCCAGCCTTTACGGGCTTCAGAGTTTCCTCGTCTAGTTCGTAGTAGAGCGGTACACCGGTCGGAATGTTCAGACCCGAGATCTCCTCGTCAGAGATGCCATCTAGGTGCTTGACGAGCGCACGCAGCGAGTTGCCGTGGGCTGCCACCAAAACGGTCTTGCCAGTTTTCACTGCGGGAAGGATGGTCTGCTCCCAGTAGGGCAGCATGCGTTCCAGAACGTCCTTCAAGCACTCGGTGGCAGGAATAGGTTCGCCCTGGTAGCGCGGATCCTTGTCTTGGCTGAACTCGGAACCAAGTTCGATCTGCGGCGGCGGATTGTCGTAGGAACGACGCCACTGCATGAACTGCTCTTCGCCGTATTCGTCGCGAATTTCCTTCTTGTTCTTACCTTGGAGGGCGCCGTAGTGACGCTCGTTCAGACGCCAAGAGCGCTCCACCGGAATCCAGTGACGATCGCAAGCGTCCAACGCGAGGTTTGCAGTGGAGATGGCGCGACGCAACATAGAGGTGAACAGCAGGTCAGGAAGAATGCCCTCCTTCTTCAGCAGCTCACCTCCGTGAACTGCCTCTTCGCGGCCAGCTTCGGAAAGCGGCACGTCAACCCAACCAGTAAACAGGTTCTTAGCGTTCCATTCGCTCTGCCCATGGCGGAGCAGTACTAGTTTGTAAGTCATACTTTTATCCTTTCACGCTCACGGCATGCACAAAAGAGGACCAATGGCTTAACTGCCACATTGCAGAGTGAATTAGTCTTCGACTTCCTGAGCGTAGCGCTCACGAATTTCTACCGGAATACGGCCACGATCGGGAACATCAAGCCCCTTTTCCCGTGCCCATTCGCGAATTTCTGCAGCCTTAGTCTTGCTTTTAACTGCGGTACCGGAACGACGCCGTCCACCAGTCCTGCGCCCCGCATCAACCCATGGCTGCATTAGTTCTTGGAATTTCTTAGCATTTTCGTCGCTAAGATCGATTTCATATTGGACGCCCTGGTACCCAAACTGAACTGTGGACGCAGCCTGCGAACCGTCAACGTCGTCTAGCAAAATCGTCTTCACCATCTTGGCCATATTGCGTGCTCCTTATTTATCTTCCTATGTCACCATCACCGTATAACGATTAATTCATTTTCTGCAATAGATAAAGCGTGCAGCATTATTATTTTTCATATTGGAAAAATTTTTGACGCTAGCTCGAACACCCCATACCATTCCAAGGAATTTCTCAGGATTGCAAGCGCTTAAGATTAAAATAGACTAATGTTTGCTACCTTACCTGCGATCCCAACCCTTCAACATATAAGGCAACTGGATACCGGTTTATCGCCGGCGCACTCTCGCACCTCTTTTAAAGGTAAGGTTGGGTGAGCTTTAGGAGGAAAAATGCTTACCGCTATTGTCATGCTCAACATAACGCCCGCCAAGATCACCACCGTGGGAAAAAAGGTGGCCGCTATAGACGGGGTAGCTGAGGTCTACTCCACCACCGGCGAAGCCGACTTGATTGCGATCGTGCGCGTGTCGTCTCACGACGAAATAGCCAAGGTAATTTCTGACCAGATCGCTAAGGTCGAGGGCGTGGAAAAACTGATCACCCACCTAGCTTTCCGCACCTACTCACGCGAAGATCTCGACGCCGCTTTCGACATCGGGTTAGATTAGCACCCTTCCGTAAAGTCGACCCTGCATGCTCAAACATTCAGTAGTGTCATAACTCTCAACTGCGCAATTGCACTCAGTGCAAACGGCGCGTACCATCTTCATACGTGAACGTACGACGCATGCCTCGCACCGCGTCCTCATCCAGGGACGCCATACTCGCAGCCATCGATGCCACCATCGAGGGCGGCGAGTTGAGCGAGCTTACCGCTACTGGACTCGCCCGCAAAGCGGGCGTATCCAGGCGCACGATTTTCAACCACTTTGCCTCGTTGGACGAAGCAGTAGTAGAACACTGCGCACAGGTCTTTTCCGCCCTCGGAAATGCAATCTTGGAGCGGGACACAAATCCCGAAACTGCCACGGTTGCGGACCTTTTTCACAACACAGCTAACGCACTTGTAGAAGCCGATCTACCTGAACAAATTGCCTATTTTGATCAGGTAATTAACAGCTTTTCTAGCAGACAAGAAAAAACTAATCAGCTTTTTGGACAGGTTTTTGGCCAGCTGAGCTACGCGTTCCAGACAGGACTACAACAGAAATATCCCAATATTTCCGTACTCGATATACGTCTCACTGTTGGTTCGCTGTTTCTTGCCGTATCGCTGTGCGCCCGCGAGTGGGTTCCGAAATATTCACCGGTTCCCGGCCATCTCTCTAGGAAGGCTCGCG
The DNA here is from genome assembly GCF_030217145.1 of Winkia sp. UMB3158. Taxonomy (NCBI): domain Bacteria; kingdom Bacillati; phylum Actinomycetota; class Actinomycetes; order Actinomycetales; family Actinomycetaceae; genus Winkia; species Winkia sp. UMB3158. The sequence continues at coordinate 126,341 of NZ_JASONH010000006.1, forward strand.
AGGATTGGCAGGAAAATCTGCAGCATGCATTTGCACGCCTAGAATCCGGCCTCGGCCGCTAAAATAGGCACTTTTACTAAAGGAAGACTTATGGCAAAACTGTTGGAACGACTGGGCCGCTTTTGCGCCCAGCACGCCTGGGCGGTTATCGTTACCTGGGTAGCGATACTTGCCCTATCTTTCGTGGGATTTGGGTTATTCCACGGCCCAATGTCCACAACTATCGACCTACCAAATACTCCCACCTCGAAGGTGGCAGACCAGCTATCGAAGAACTTCAAGAAAGCTTCCGGTGGCAGTAGTCAGATCGTTTTTACGGCGACAGACAAATTTACCCCAGAACAGCGCAAAGGCATCGCCCAGGCGCTGAAGAATGCTGAAAAGGTAAAGGACGTCAAGACTGCCACTGATCCGTTCGCCGCACAGCAAAAGCTGGATAGGGGAATGCAGAAGATGGCTGCCGGCGAGCACAAGCTTGCCGAGGCCGAAGAACGGGCCAAGGCGGGTCAGGCTCAACTAGACCAGGGCAAGAAACAGATCGAGGCCGGACAGGCCCAACTCGATCAAGCCAAGGCAGCCATGCCAGAGGCGGAGGCTCAGCTTGCCCCGCAGCAGGCGGAGCTGGATCAGCAGAAGCAGCTGCTAGAAGAAAAGCAGCGGGAGCTAAATTCCGGCAAAGCAAAATTAGACGCTAAGAAGAAACAACTCACTGACGGCAAGGCCATGGCTGACATGGCCGCCGGAACGCGCATGATCTCGAAAGACGGAACCGCCGCCATCAGTTCCATTTCTTTCGACAAAGAGCTGATGGATGTTTCGATGGATTCCAAGGCCGACTTGATGAAGGCCATCAATGACACCGACATGCACGGCGTCAAGGCCCATTTCGGCACTGACCTGGCACGTACTATGCCGCAAATGGTCGGCCCAGGCGAGATAGCGGGAGTGGTGATCGCAGGCATCGTCCTTTTGCTCATGTTAGGCACCCTGATCGGTGCCGGACTGCCCCTAATCAATGCACTGTTAGGGGTCGGTATCGCTGTAACTACCGCAATGGCCTTCTCAGGCATCGTCGACATGTTCTCGGTAACCCCTGTGCTCGGCTTGATGTTGGGGCTCGCAGTTGGCATCGACTATTCCCTATTCATCTTGAATAGGCACCGAAAGCAGCTACTGCGCGGTATGGGCCTAATCGACTCGATTGGCGTTGCCAACGGCACCTCGGGCGGAGCCGTGGTGTTCGCTGGATCCACCGTCATCATCGCCCTGTTGGCCCTAAACGTTACGGGCATTTCAATTGTTGGCATGATGGGCACCGTCGGAGCTTTCGCGGTTTTGACCGCCATCCTAGTGGCAATTACCCTAACACCCGCCCTCCTAAAGCTAATTGGACTACGCATTCTTCCTAAGAAAGCACGTGAGGGGCTCGGTCAGCATCCAAAACCGCACACCCTTCCTGCGCCCATGGGCACTATGCGGGCTACCGTGACCGTGGTGGCGGGTTTGCTGGTGTTGGCAGCTCTTGCTATTCCGTCTTTGAACATGCGTCTTGGGCTACCTGACGCATCCTCGGAAGCGAAGGAATCTGAGGTTCACCAGACCTACAAGATCATGCAGGATAAATTCGGCGACGGCATGAACGGCCCACTGTTAGCCGTTGCGGAATTGGACAAACCGATCGCCCAAGACGCCGTCACCTCGAAACAGGTAGAAATCGGCAAGCAAATTAACAAACTCGCTGAGGTCGCCGCTGTGGTGCCAGTGGGCGCCTCTGACAATCACAAGCTGATTGCCTACCAAGTAGTACCCAAACACGGCCCGTCGGCCAAGCAGACTGAGACTCTAGTACACCAGCTGCGCGACATGGACCACGGCTACAAGATGGGAGTTGCCGGATCGACCTCGGCAATGATCGACGTTTCGGAAGTTATTTCGGACGCGCTTGTACCGTACCTGCTGATCGTGATCGGGCTGTCTTTCCTGATCTTGATGGTGGTGTTCCGCTCTATCCTGGTGCCGCTGACAGCAACAATCGGGTTCGCCCTGTCCGTGCTGGGCGCATTCGGAGGGGTCACCTGGGTGTTCCAGGAAGGACACTTGGCGTCGCTATTCAACATCACAACCCCCGGTCCGGTTCTGTCATTCCTACCGATCATAATGACGGGCATTCTGTTCGGATTGGCAATGGACTACCAGCTATTCCTAGTCTCGGGCATGAAGGAAGCCCACTCTAAGGGGATCGACGCTCGTACGGCAGTACGTGAAGGATTACATTCTGGCCGCACGGTAGTTATAGCGGCAGCGACCATTATGACCGCAGTCTTCGCCGGGTTTATTTTCAATTCCAACCCGATGATCAAGTCAATTGGCTTCGGTCTGACGCTGGGCATAATCCTGGACGCGTTCATCGTACGTCTACTAGTAATTCCCGCGCTCATGCACCTACTGGGAGACGCGGCCTGGTGGCTGCCAAAGTGGTTGGACAAGATCCTGCCGCACCTAGATGTAGAAGGGGCAAACCTATCTGTCCCAGCATCCGCGAAAGGTGACGGTTCCACGGCAGTTTAGGTAGCGATAGGGCAGAAAAGTGGGGGCCTTTTTGGCTCCCACTTTTGCTGTTAATAGCTGCTAGTCGAAGGGCACCAGCAAGTCTGCACTTTGCGCGTCCTCTTCTATGAGGGCGGCGTTGGCTTCGTCCACTTCCTGCACCCATTCGCGCGCAAACTGGGGTGGCTTGCCGTAGCGCATGTGCCGGTTGACGAGCCGCGATATTCGCAGTTCTGGCGGTGTATCCACAAACCACACCTGGTCAAAAAGTTGGTGGATACGATCCCATTCATCCCTTGCTAGCAGCAGATAATTGCCCTCAGAGATGACTACCTTGGCTTCTACGGGTACTCGCAGACCGGCAGCTATCGGCTGCTCCAGATCGCGGTCAAAAGACGGCACATACACGTCCTCGCGTCCAGCTTTGATCCGTTGCAGGGCCGAAAAATACCCCTCGGTGTCGAAGGTATCCGGCGCTCCTTTTCGGTCCAGGGTGCCGCGGTCGGTTAGCACCGCGTCGGAAAGGTGGAAGCCGTCCATGGGTACCCAGGCGGCTTCGGGAATCCCGTCCAGCAGAAGCTTCGTGAGGGTTGTCTTTCCGGCGCCGGGGCATCCTGCTATGCCTATCAGCACGCGCGAGGACGAATTCGCGCACAGCGCTTCGATACGCGTAAGCAGCTGCACCACTATTTCGGCGCGGCTTCCATCAATGCTCTCCACGACCCAAGTCTACTTTGCGAAGGACTATTTTGGCTCTACGCCAAGCCCTTCAATAATCTCGGCGTCCGGCAATGCCTTTAGCAGTTCACCGGTAATAAAGAGCTTGGAGCTGCGCAGGCCGGAGCCGATGCAAGCCCAACCTTCCGTGCACCTGGTGTCGATCAGCAGCCGCCATTCGGAGGGCAACCCGACCGGCGTGATTCCGCCGTATTCCATTCCCGAGGCCTCCACTGCCTTTTCCTGAGGCCAGAAGGACGCTTTGCGCACGTTCAAGGTTTTCTTCACCACGTGGTTGACGTCGGCGAAGGTGTGAGCGCGCACGAGGCAGGCGGCGACTCGTTCTTCGCCGGCGCGTTTGCCTGCCACCAGAATACAGTTGGCGGACAGCGACAGGTCCATGCCGAATGCTTCGGTCATCGCTTCCGTGTCGGCTAGATCAGGGTCGATTGCCACTGCCAGCGCCTGGTCGGCGAGCTCAGGATTGTCGGCCACCACAGCCTCCAGTGCCTCCGCTACCGGAGCTGCTAGTAGATCAAGGTTGTCCAGGGCGGGTTTCGGTTCAACGCTACCAATGCCAGGAATAGTGCTCACGATTAGGCCTTTCGGGTTAGCTTGTCACTACGCTAGCGCGCGGGCGAGCGGAGTTCATCCCTTAGTCCAAATTCTGAAAGTCCTAAGTCTCTTCCCAGTCCAGGCAACGTTTGCGACAATAGGGCTTATGAAAGCTTTTCTACTTGAAGACAGGGATGGGCGAGCTGCGGGGCGCGTTTGCGAAGTGGGCGAAGACGCTCTTGGGGAGGGCGACGCCCTCATCCGTGTCGAATATTCTTCAGTTAACTACAAGGATGGCTTGGCCGCTTCGGGAAAGGCCCCGATTGCCAGGTCGTTGCCGCTGATTGGTGGTTGCGATGTTACCGGCACGATCGAGCAGCCCGGGCAGACCGGCTTGGCGGTGGGTACTCCCGTGACCGTTACGGGCGCTTCTCTTTCTGAGAAGCATCCGGGCGGATACTGCGAATACGTGCGAGTACCGTCTTCATGGGTCACTCCCCTGCCGCAGAACATGGATACGTGGACCGCTTCGGCTTTGGGCACTGCCGGTTATGCGGCGGCGCTGGCCGTACACAAGTTGCAAGCGGTGGGGTTGCCCGACGGACCGGTTGCGGTTACGGGCGCCAGCGGCGGCGCTGGGCTACTTGCTACCGCACTTCTTGCCAAGGCTGGGCGCGAGGTACACGCGTTCTCGCGTAAAGACAACGTGGCTGAGCTGTTGCAGATGGCGGGGGCAGCCCAGATCGAGTCCTACCCGGACTTTGGGCATCGCCCTCTAGAAAAGTCCCGCTGGGCTGGCGGTGTAGACGTGGTTGGGGGTACCACTTTGGATTGGCTGCTGCGTAGCGCCAGCACGGGTGCCTCCGTAGCTGTCATTGGCAACGCGGCGGGCAACAAGTTGCAGACCAACGTGCTGCCCCTGATTCTGCGTGGCATCAACGTCCTGGGGGTTTCTGTCACGTTCCTTGCTCCGGAATTGCGGGCCCAGCTTTGGCAGAATCTTGCCGAGGGCGTCAGCCCGGATCTGCTGCGGGCACTCGTGCATACTGTCCCCCTTGATGAAGTGGGGACGGCGCTGGATACGATCGCTGAGGCAAATGCGCTGGGAAGAACGGTTGTAAAGGTCAAATAGCCTCTTCGACCGGCCAATTTAGCTTTCCTTAGGAAATTCTAAGGTTTGCTTAACGGTGTGTTCAGAATGGATCTTTACAGTATGTGTTGTGAGGCTGATGAAGCCTCCAATGGGGATAACACAGAATATCTTTTCTGAGATGGGGAACGCAGTAGCGGGACGGCAAGGCCATCCCGCTACTGTTCTTTCAGCCCGGCTACTTTCGATAGCGCTAGGGACAGGCTGCCGCCTTCACACCAACTCAACGCAATTGCCAGGAAATTCCAAGGTTAGTTTGCTGGTATCCCAAGGTTGACTACCTATAGTGGTAGCCACAAGGAGCTAGAAACTTACTTCTAGATGGGGAACAACTTCATATTCTTTTCTGAGATGGGGAACGCAATAGCGGGACGGCAAGGCCGTCCCGCTACTGTTTTGTTCACCCCTTTTGTCTTTATGAGGCCGAACATGGCGCCTGAAATACAAGTTAGTATGGCCGGGGAGGAAAACATGAAACTTGCTGAAGCTTTATCCGAGAGGGCCCAGATTCAGGCTCGCCTGACGCACCTGAGCCAGCGCGCCCAGAACGTCATTAGGGTGCAAGAGGGCGAAGACCCAGCCGAGGATCCGGCTCAGCTGATCGAGCAGGCCGAGGCGCTGCACCAGAAGCTGCAAAATTTGATTATGCGCATCAACAGGACTAACTCGGCCACTACTTTTTCCGGGGAGCAGACTATTTCGGATGCGATTGCGGCCCGCGACAACGCCCAGCGCAGGCATATTTTCTTCTCCAATTTGGCAGACAAGGCAGCAGCGCGACAGGATCGTTTCACTCGTATGGAAGTAAAATTCATGCCCGCCTACCCGGTTTCGCAGTTGCGCGATCGTGCCGATGACGCCGCTAAAGAATACCGCCACCTGGATTTGCAACTGCAGGAACTGAATTGGACCACCGAATTGGTTGATTAGTTTTTAGTTGGTAGCCGCTACAGCGAATGCACCCCGGACCTTTTCGGTCCACACATGGCAGCCACTGGGGAATGGCTAGAGTTCAACTCTCTACTTACATTTCACTCCCCGGCACGCCTCACATGGGCACTTGGCACCTTGTACATTTCACTACCGCGCATTGGGTAGACGGCGAGGGTGGGCTCGGGGACTAGAAAGGCTTTAGGGGAGGGACGCGGTGCGTTCCTCCCCTAAAGCCTTAAGCCCATGCGTAGCAGCCGAACTGTCTACTATGTACAGAGAAGTGCTACTTGTCTCCGCCCTGAGCTTTGATTGCTGCATACGCAAGCGCAACGTCAGTATCAGTAATCTTGGTTCCCATAACGGAGCCGGCACCCATAAGATCGCCGCGGCAGGTGTGCTCAAGGCCTATGACATGCCCAATTTCGTGGGCCACGACCATCGGCTGGCTTGCAGCAGGAGTACGGTCGATCATCAGGCGGATCCGCTTGCTGTCCCGCCCCCCATACCCGAGGGCGGACCCTTCCCTCCAGTGTTCGTCAACAATAGTGACCGAACGAGGAGTCGGAGCCGATACCATCTTGAACTTCAGTTTGCCCCCAGTAGCCTGTTCCCACATCTGGGCACCCTTTTTGATAGCGTCATTGTAGGCGCTCTGCGAGTACAACTCCATTGTGTTGTTGTAAACGGTCTGCTTGCTTCCGTACAGAATCCGGTCCATATTTGAGAAACTAGTTTTGCCCTGTTTCACTTCCCTGTGCAGGACGTTGCAAGTTGCGGGAGTCATGGGCAGCTGAGCAGCCTGCGCAGGAGCTGCCACCGACAAACCAGCAGCAACCAAACCTAGGGTGAACATGGAAGCGGTCAATTTCTTTTTTGCGCTAAAAGTTTTCACACCTTCAACCTACCAAATGGTAAGCCACCCTACGTCGGTGTTTTTTTGCACATCAATTAGTGTTCTTTAACTTTCAAGTGCAGTAATTGTTTTCCCGGTAGTGCGCCAAGTCAGGCTATCTGCTCATTATGAGCCGCGTTTGAAACTGCTGCTTGCAGCCCAACTTTTATCTAGGGCACAACGATGGACGCCTCGAAGTACCCACGGAGACCGTCAGCACAGACGTAGAAGACCAAATGGCGAGCATTGAAATTGCCCCTTGGGCACACCCGCTAACGCAGACGCCGGCATATCAAAGCCGCCGTAAAAGTGGAGCCACCTGCGGGAATCGAACCCGCGACCTATTCATTACGAGTGAATCGCTCTACCGACTGAGCTAAGGTGGCGCAGCAGGAAAAAGCTTACCTAAGCTTTCACCTGCAAATCAAACCAATGTGGCCGCTATCGCTCATCTAGCTTGCAGCTGACTTCGCTCGCCGGCTGCTCGCCTTGCAGTAGATACGCCTCGACCGCCTTGTTGACGCACTTCGAAATGCCCGTGTAGCCGCAATGATTCCAAGAATCGAGAGTAACCAACGAAGACCCTGGGATCTGCCTATGCAGCGACTGCGCAAACTTATACGGGGTGGCCGGATCGTTCTTGTTGCCCACGATTACTACTTTAGGAGCATCTTTGAACGTGGGATCGTCCGCAGGCTTAGGCTTGATCGGCGACGCCTGTGCGCCCTGAGGCCCATATTTGAAGGTGCTGCCAATCACTGGTGCCACCTTGTCGAGCTGCGCATCTTGCTGAGCCCACGTCTTAGCGTCGCCCACCACCGGGTAATCCAACTGGTTGATGACGCTCATAGCATCGAAGGAATTGTCAGAGTAAGTGCCGTCGGAATTCCTAGACGCATAAAAATCAGCCAAGTACAGCAACTGCGTGCCGTCGTGCAGCCTAATAGCCCTGTCGAGGGCGTCCACCAGCGTCGGCCACGATTCGTAATTGTAAAGGGGCGCAACAGTGCCTTCGGTAGCTAGGGACTGAGTGAGCGGACGGTTCGAATTCGAGGTCCGCAGCGGGTTTCCTGCCAGCGACTTCAAGAACTTATCGATGTCTTTTAGACGCCCTTCCTTGGTCTTCGATTTTAATGGACAGTTAGCAAACTCCTTGCACTCGTCAGCAAACTTAGCGAGCGACTTTTGGAAATGCTCCGCCTGCCCAAGAGAAAGATCAAACATGTCAGCCTTCGGATCTACCACGCCATCTAGCACGATTCGACCCGACTGTTTCGGGAAATGGTTGACGTAGGTAGATCCCAGTAGGGTGCCATACGAATAGCCAACGTAGGTGAGCTTGTCGTCGCCCACGGCGGCACGCATCACGTCCATGTCTTTCGCGGCAGAGACAGTGTCTAGGTTTTTCGTCAGCTCCGCATCCTTGTCCAGGCACTGCTGCCCAAACTGGGCGGCCTGTTCGCGCACCTGTTTGATGTCAGTTCCCGCATCCCCAGTAGAATCCATGCTGCGCCAAGTATCCTTCTGCTCATCCGAGCTGCACACGATAGGTGCCGACGCGCCCACGCCCCTAGGGTCGAAGCTAACCAAGTCGTAGGCCTTCTGCACGTCTGAGCCGATGGCACCGCTAACTAGCCCCGACAAAGATTCAATGCCAGACTGGCCGGGCCCGCCCGGATTAGTAAACAGGGAACCCTTGGGATTGTTGCCAGCAGCCTTCTGCCTAGCCATCTGCAATTTGATTGTGCGCCCGGCAGGCTTGGAATAGTCCAGGGGTACCTCTATAGTGCCGCACTGTAGATTCTTGTCAGAGGAAACCTTCGGATCACACTTGCCCCACTTCACCCGTTGGTCGTAGAACTTTTGCAGCTGCGGCGAGGGCGCGCTCTGCTTATGGTCTTCCCGTTCCTGCCGCGAGGGCTGGTTACTTTGCCCCATTGAGCACCCAGCTAAGAGCGTCACTAAAGCAAAGCTTGCGGCCAGGATTCTGCCAGTCCGTTTCACCATTCAATTACTCCCAAGGGGTTGGCTGGGCGTGCGGCCTCAATGCTACACACATCGCTTCTATTGCTACCACGGGTGTGACATTGTGCGCGAGCCGACGGCGGGCCACTTCAATTGCATCCATCTTGGCTATCGTAGCCGCAGTATCCATCTGAGAAGCCAGGTCAGAAATCACCTCTACCATATCGTCGTTTACAAAATCGACATCGGCTCCTACCTGGCGGGCGTACACGTCCCGGTATAGCGACATTAGATCCGTCATGGCCCGATCGAGCTGGTCGCGCAAGGCGCGGGTGGCACGCCGTTTTTGTTCCTCTTCCAACTGCCGCACCTGCGCCCGCAGCGCTGGCGGAACCTTCGCGTCGGCATCCAACCCCAGCGCCCTTTTCAACTCTCCTAGCTCTGCCGCATCCTTTGTAGCAGTAATGCGTTCGGCCTCGGCCTTCGCTAGGTCCACCATCTGCCCGGCAGCAAACACCGCGTCGGCTACCGAACGTACCTGTGCGGGGCGCAGCAGGGTTTTGCGCCTCTGTTCGCGCGCCTGCGGATCAGTAGCTAGATACTTCGCCAAGCCAATATGGGACTGGGCGGCACGAGCTGCGGACATTGCCACCTGCGGGTCTACCCCGTCGCGAGCAACGATCAGCTCGGCCACCGCCCGCACCGGCGGCACCCGCAGGTTGAGTGCCCTACAACGGGAGCGGATCGTGGTGATCATGTCCTCGGGACTGGGCGCGCACAGCAACCACACCGTATGCGGCGGCGGCTCTTCAATAGCTTTCAGCAGCACATTCGAGGTGCGCTCTACCATGCGGTCTGCGTCCTCGACAACGATAACGCGCCACTTTCCCTGCGAGGGCGCTTGCGCTGCCACCCCTATAAGTTGGCGCGCCTCCTCGATAGAAATAACTACTTTCTCGGTGCGAAGGTAGCGCACGTCCGGATGAGTGCCCCCCATAGTTTGGGTACACCCCTGACACTTTCCGCACCCCACCGTTTCACCCTCGCATTGCAGCGACGCTGCGAAGGCTTTTGCAGCCAGTGAGCGCCCAGACCCCGGAGGCCCTGTAATAAGCCAGGCGTGCGACATCTGCCTGCCCGTATCATCGTTTCCACTGCCCCGCTGACACACAATTTGCCTGGCAGCAGAAGCAGCCTTCTGCAATACCTGCACCTGCTGTTCTTGGCCGACGAGCTGATCCCAAACGCTCACTACTTCGCCTCCCGCGGTAGCTCAATGCCTCGCTGGACAAACCACGGCAACTGCTCGAGGACGCTAAAGATGTCCTCTTTTACTTCTTCTACCGTTTTAGATCCGTCAATGCGGCAGATCCGCCCGTTCGATTCCTGGGCCATATTTAGGAAAGCGGCACGTACCTGTTTGTGAAAGGCTCGCCCCGCGCCCTCGATCCGGTCCTGGCCCATACCGCGTTCAGCTAAGCGGTGGGCGGCGGTGTCTAGATCTAAGTCAAGAAGGACGGTGATGTCTGGATTTAGGCCGTCCGTAGCCCATTCGCTTAGCTGTCTAATCTCTTGTTCCCCCAGATCGCGGCCCATTCCTTGATAGGCTACCGAAGAATCGATGTACCGATCACAAATAACGACTTTGCCCGCCTGCAGCGCCGGCCTAATCTTGGTGGCCACGTGATAGGCACGGTCGGCGGCGTACAGCAGCGCCTCAGTGCGCGGATCTACATCCTGCGGCCCGTTCATCACCTGCCGGCGCAATTCTTTGCCGAGGGCGCTGTCGCCCGGTTCGAACGTAACTAACACCTGCAATCCGGCTTCAATACACGCTTTCTGCAACAGCCGTACCTGGGTGGATTTGCCGGCAGCTTCGCCGCCCTCAAAGGTAATAAAGAGCCCCCGCGGGGCATCTGAAGCATTTTGCGCAAGATTAGCCGTCATGGCCTCTAGCCTAACTGTTCCCACTGACGGCCACCGCATCCCCACCGGTGCCCGCTAGAAAAACAGGTGACCATCCAGAAGGTGAGGACAGACCAGATAGATCGCTTGTGAATTACACCACTCATTATTGTTTTTGAGGGCGGGGCGGAGACCGCCCTCAAACTAACCCCTCATCTGCGGTTTCATCGGGCATTACGACCGCAGCGCCCCGGCCATTACCCGCCCTTTACGCGACAACCGGCAGATAAGCCGACTCGCTCAAGTGACAGGGGGACATAGTACAGTTCAGGCAGTTGGCTTTAATGCATATATAAGGAGAAGCAGTGTCGCAGGCAGACAAGAACTCGAAGCTAGTAATAGTCGAGTCTCCAGCCAAAGCTAAAACTATTGCTGGCTACTTAGGACCGTCTTTTCATGTGCTGGCATCAGTCGGCCATGTGCGCGACCTGCCTAAACCCTCCGACCTACCTGCCGACATGAAGAAAGGCCCCTACGGCAAGTTCGCAGTGGACGTAGACGACGGCTTCGACCCCTATTACGTTGTCAGCCCGGACAAGAAGAAGACGGTTACTCAGCTGCGCAAAGCTCTAAAAGAGGCCGACGAACTCTATCTGGCAACAGATGAGGACCGCGAAGGTGAAGCGATCGCATGGCACCTACTGCAGGTGCTAAAGCCGAAGGTTCCCGTATACCGCATGGTGTTCCACGAAATCACCAAGGATGCCATTTCCAACGCTCTTGCCAACACCCGCGAGCTCGATACTGACCTGGTGGACGCTCAGGAGACCCGCCGCGTGCTCGACCGCCTGTACGGTTACGAAGTGTCTCCGCTACTGTGGCGCAAGGTCCAGGCTGGCTCTTCCGCTGGGCGCGTTCAGTCTGTGGCGACGCGCATGGTTGTAGACCGCGAACGCGAACGCATCGAATTTGTGCCCGCAACCTACTGGGATATTGCTGCTACTTTAGCGAACGACGAGGGCGAATTCGAAGCCAAGCTGGTAGAACTCGATGGCCATCGCCTGGCTACTGGACGCGACTTTGGCGACGACGGCCAGTTGACAAAGAAGGCCCAGCTGGCCAAGGTGCACGTACTGCAGGCAGAGCAGGCTTCCGCCCTCGGCAAGGCACTGGAAAAAACGTCCCCATACACGGTCCAGAAACTGGACACTAAGCCGTACACGCGCAGGCCGGCGGCGCCCTTTACCACGTCGACGTTGCAGCAGGAGGCTTCCCGCAAGCTGCGCATGTCCTCGCGCCAGACCATGCGGGTTGCCCAGACCTTGTACGAAAACGGTTTCATCACCTACATGCGTACTGACTCCACAGCGCTGTCGTCACAGGCGATTGCTGCGGCCCGCAAACAGGCCAGCGAGCTGTACGGAGCCACCTCGATTCCCGCCAAGCCGCGCTTTTACGCAACCAAATCCAAGGGCGCGCAGGAGGCTCACGAAGCTATCCGCCCAGCGGGTGCCCACTTCCGTTCCCCAGACCAGGTGGCCGGGCAGATCAGCGGTGCGGAATTGCGTCTTTACGACCTGATCTGGAAGCGCACTGTGGCCTCGCAGATGAATGATGCTCGCGGGCAAACAGCTACCGTGCGCATCCAGGCCGACTCTTCCGAGGGTAAAGCCACTTTCTCGGCCTCCGGCACGGTCATTACCGACCGCGGCTTCTTGGCTGCTTACGAAGAGGGCCGGGACAAGGATCGCTACGCCAAATCGGCTGGCGAAAACGTACGTTTGCCGAAGCTTTCCGAGGGCGACACGTTGCAGGTGAAGAAGGTCGACTACGAGGACCGCGAGCACACCACTACCCCGCCTCCGCGGTACACGGAAGCGTCCCTGGTAAAAGCCCTGGAAGAACGCGGTATTGGCCGCCCCTCCACCTACGCCGCTACCATTGGCGTGATTGGAGATCGCGGCTACGTGCTACACCGCGGCCAGGCGCTAATCCCCACCTGGCTGGCCTTCTCGGTCACCCGCCTGTTGGAACAGAACCTGCCTGATCTGGTCGACTACGACTTCACTGCCTCTTTGGAGGAGGACCTGGACAAGATCGCCGCGGGCAATGCTGATCGCAAGCAATGGCTTGGACAGTTCTACTTCGGAGCGGATGGATCTGGCGAGGTCGCCGGCCTCAAGCACGCTGTTTCCTCGCTGGGCGACATTGATGCCCGCACCGTCAACACCATTGATCTGGGCGAGGGCGTGGCGGTACGCGTCGGGCGTTTCGGCCCCTACCTGGAAGATAAGGACGGCAAGCGCGCCTCCATCCCGGACGACGTGGCTCCGGACGAGCTGAGCCCCGAAAAGGTAAAGGAACTGTACGCTGCTGCCGCAGACGACGGCCGCGAACTCGGCGTATACCCCAACACTGGGCGCACTATCGTGGCTAAGAACGGGCGTTTCGGCCCCTATGTCACCGAGGTCATTCCCGAGGAGGAACAGGGCACTGGAAAGAAGAAGATTAAGCCCAAGACTGCTTCGCTACTGAAGACTCAAAACCTTGCGGACATTACTTTCGAGGACGCCTTGCAGCTGCTGTCTCTGCCCCGTGAGGTCGGCACTGATCCGGAATCTGGCGAGGTCATTACCGCCCAGAATGGGCGTTTCGGCCCCTACCTGAAGAAGGGGAAAGATTCGCGTTCCTTAGAGACTGAAGAGCAGATGTTCACCATCACCTTGGAAGAGGCACTGAAGATCTACTCCCAGCCTAAGCAGCGCGGTAGGCGAGCAGCGAAACCGCCCCTTCGCGAGCTAGGCACCGATCCGGCCACTGAAAAACCAGTAGTTATCAAGGATGGCCGCTTCGGACCCTACATTACTGACGGCACCACGAATGTGACCGTGCCGCGCGGCGAAAGCATAGAACACCTAGAGGTGGAACGGGCCTTCCAGTTGCTTGCCGACAAGAGGGCGAAGGGCCCGCGCAAGAAGGCAACTAAGAAGACCACGAAGCGGAGCACAGCCAAGAAAACCACAACAAAGAAAACCACTACGAAAAAGGCTGCAACAAAGAAGACGACGGCAAAGAAACCCGCAGCCAAGAAGACAGCTGCGAAGAAATCATCTAAATAGATAGTCTGCTGGCGAGGCCACCGGCCCCGCCAGCAGACCTGGACTGCATACCGAAGGGTTGAGGCTTACCCCTGAGCTCTGCCTCGGCGGCCGCCGTTTGCTCGTCTGAAGGCGACAACACCAATCACAACGGTAATCACCATAAAAATGCCAATGAAATAATTTAGTGAATGGTGCGTAGCTTGTTTAAATGAATCCCCGAGGCTCCACTGCAATAAAATATTGCCGATCAAAATAACTACTTGCGCAATGAAGCACAGCATATAGAACTTAACCGAAGCAGTGGTCTGCCGCTCCCTTGAGTGCACCACCGCACCTCCAATCACGCCGCCACCGATGCCGCATGCATATCGGGGCATACACCGCCCAGTTTCGGGCGCCGCCCCAGATTAACGCCTTGTCGACACTAATTCAAACCTTAATATTTCATTTTGTTAGAATCCCGTGTCGCGCGCATTCGGCAGCACTACCATTAAACCCTAATGAGTATTTACTAACGTTTCGCACAAGCTTTGAGCAACCTTCAGAATGCCGCCCCTATTGATTATTATTCAATGATTTGCGCATGGAAGTTGGGGCTGGCCTGGAAGAATCCATCGTCTCTGTGTCGTGACGCGACTTATCCTCCTATTGAGGTCCACGCAAGAAGGCAACTAAGAAAACCAATGAACGGGCCCCGCCAGCCGGCCTTACCAAGCCGGCAAAGTTAGAAGGCTGAAGCAACAACTACTGCGGATACCACAGAGACTAGTAAGGCCGCCACGCCTGTCACAATAAGCGTGCGTCCAGCCCGGTCAGGATCCGCCCTCAACGTATTCCAAGTGGCAAACGCGCAGGCCGCAAACGAGCTGACTGCAATTGCCCCCCCACACGGGGAAAGCAACCGACCGGGCGCGCACGGCCATAATAATTATCCCGATTAGGCAACCAAACGCGATCCCACACAAGGATGCCCCTGCAGTAAAGGCACCCCTACGCCCCGGAGTGTCAAATGCGCCCTCTAACAAAACAAGTCCCCTAGCTTCAAAATCCTCTACCTAAAACCGCACAGGCGAGTCTGCGGTCTCGCGCAAGAATCCTTGCCAGTACAAATCGCGCACCCGCGGCAACAATTCGCGCTCCAATTCGCCCTTATCCGCGTCTAAAAGCACCGAAAGGGCCCCAATAATCTGCCCAATGGCAAGCTCCCCATCACAGGCGCCCGCCAGCCCTGCCAGAGCGGTATCTACCCTAATTTGGCGACCTACCCCGCCCCCTTGGTGCAACATAATCACTTGTGGATCCTGCGCCCCAGGCGTGTAAAAGCGTTCCTCAGTAACGTCGTGAGGCACAACCAACCGCGCCTCCTTTAAAGCCGTGTCTTCTAATCCTCCTCCGCGTTCTCTAGCGAAAGCCGTTAGCAGATGTGAGGCGAACTCGCTGCCCGGCGCCCGGTCGGTGCCCAACGCGTCCTCAAAACGGCGCACCGGGACGCCCTGCCCCCTATGTAGCAGCACGTAACCAAAACCCACCCCCGTAATGCCGCGGCGATCAAAATCGTCAAGCCACAGCCTTTCCCGCGCAGCGTATTCGGCGGTTCCGGGAATAAGCCCCTCGTCACGTAACCACATTTTGGCGTATGCGGCCGGCGAGGCAACTTCACGCAAGCACACCCAAGCATCCAACGGGCTGTGGGACAACCACGAGTCCCAACGTTCGCGCCACTGCCCCGTAATCTGCCAATTACAAATGAGGGCGGCCACCCCACCTTCGCTAAGGTACTCGGGCAAGGCTGCGACTAGCTCGGCAACCAAATCGTCCCCGTCACGCCCGCCGTCTCGGTAGGTGAACCGCTCGCCCTCGCGCGCCTGCTGCGGGGTGATCACAAAAGGCGGGTTAGAGACGATCAGGTCGAAGCGACGCCCTCGCACCGCCGAAAACATATCGGATTGCAAAAGCTCAACGGACTCACCGGCCAGCTGCGCCGCCACGCCTGCCGCTCCAAGAGCTCGCGGCAAAATATCTACGCCAGTAACCGAATCAGCGTGTGCCGTAGCAGCCAACGCCTGCGCTCCCGATCCGCACCCCAGGTCGAGGACGGTACCGAAGTGTTCCCTGGGCGTCCACGCCAGTAGCGAATTCGTTGCCCCGCCCAAGCCCAGCACGTGGTCTGCCGGAAGCGGCACCCCCGGTACCGAACGCGGATCCGAAGGCACAAACCAGGTATGCTCCTTGCCGTCTATGCTGATTTGCAACGGCGACAGGCGCCAGCGAGCGCGCAGCCTCTGCTGCCCGTCACACAAACAGGTAGCTTCTGGCAAAAACTCTTCTACCTGCCCTTTTGAAACACGATGCCCCGTCACGAACAACGCGATCGCGACGCGCAACGCATTCAACTCACCCAGCTGCAACCATCCAGAAACCGCCCTTTGGGTGGGCGATTCTAACCCACGCGCCCAGTCCTGCCAGGCCTCGTCAAGTTCGGCCGCAAATCCCGAGGGCGAAAAGTTGCACTTTCGCAGTGCCGCGTCTAGCTTGCGCAGGCTCACTGATCGCGGCCGTCCGATCCTCTAGACCAGCCCTGCCGGTTCGCGAAGAATGACTTGCCCGAATCCAGATTCCAGCACTGCACCCCATCCTGAGTAGCAGAACAGGCAACCTTATCTTTGAACGCAGTCTGCCCGTAGTCCAAGGGACGAGTGGAACTAGTCTGGGCATCCGTACCACAGCGCAGCACGGCAGCCGCATCGCCCTCAACAGCTAGAGTTGCCTTGCCGTCCCCACAATTCTCTACGCCCGCGCGCCGGTAATCATTCTGGTAGACAGTGCAACTGACGCCGTCGCCCTCGAGCTTGCAAGCAATATTTCCTGAAGGCATCACGAAGGCGCCAGTTTCCACGTACTGCCCACTGACCGGATAGGGGGCCTTGGCCGGGTCATCCCAGCTTGGGCTGTCACTTTCGGTCGGTTCCGAGCTCTTAGTCTCGGGGGCCGCCTGAGTTGTCTCACTCTGGGTTGGTGTGGCCGCTGGCGCCGGGCGCTTACCCCGGTTTTTAAACAACAAAATTCCCGAGGCCACCAACACAACTAGGGCTAGGGCCAGCAGGGTTGCCAAAATCGGTACTGCTTTCGACTTCTTCTTAGCAGCGGGCGCCGAAGTACCCGACGCAGGAGCCGGCTGATATTCGCGTTTCATCCGCTCCTGCTCAAATTTGGGGATAACCACCGTTTCCTCGGGGTTCTGCCTACCCGACCCATATGCCGAAGTATAAGAAATGCTAGGAGCTTCTTCACCGGTGACTGCGCTGCTGTTCGCAGCAACGTGTTCACCGTGGTGCACCTCTTCCTCACTGTCAGCTTCACCCTGCCCGCTAGAGCCCGCAAGCTCAGCCGCGCTCTGCCCCTCTGGCTGATCATTCTGCTCTTCTATCTGGGGGGACGGCTCGGTGTGCGATTCGTCCTCAGCAGGTGCTTGCGCCTGGTCCGTATCGTCTTCGGCAGGAGTGGCGGGCATGTTCTCTGGTTCCTGTTCCAGAGTAGATTCATCCGGGTCAGGCCCCGCAGGTTCTTCCTGGGCAGTAGCACCCTGTTTTTCAAAAAGACGCCGCCTGCGCAACGCCTTATCCACATCGGCATCCCCCAGGTTCTGTAGCCACTCCAGCAAGGCCGGATAGGCCTGTGGGTGCAAGGCAATCTGCGGGCGCAGCTGCGGGAACTCCCCCGCGATCTGCTGCAACCTTATGGGTGCCAGCTGCGGATCCGAGAGATCCTGTTGGGCTTCTTCAAGGGACATAGCTTCTCCATCTGGATAGGAACTATGTGAAGTTTATCAGGATGCCTCTTTCAGGCGGTGGGGGTTTTTACGACCGGCCTAATTTCTAGGTTTTCGATCGTTGCCTCGGCGGAAGTATCGACTACTGCGCGCACCGCCTTGGCCACCGACTCCGGCGCAACATGGTCGGTGGGTTCGTAGCCGTGTCCGGCCTCCTTTTGGATCTGCACTTGCATGTCGGTGTCTACGCGCCCCGGATGAATCGAGCTGACACGCACCCGCCCCCGTTCCTCTTCGCGAAGAGCATCCGTTAGGGCTCGCAGCGCAAATTTCGAGGCCGAGTACACGGCATTGCCCGCTTTCGAATTGTAGCCGGAGCCCGAATTGATGGCTATAACCTGTCCTTTTGCCGCTCGCAGTGCCGGCAGTAGCTGTCGCACAGTTTCTGCCACCGAGGTGACGTTTAGGGTGAGCGTACGCGTCCACACCTCGGGTTCGACCTCGGCAATGTTGCCGCGGGCAGCAGTGCCAGCAGACAGCACCGCCACATCCAACCGTTCCAAACCGAGCTCCGCCACGGCGCCGGCAATAGAGTTCACGTCTAACAGGTCACATACAAAACCGCGGGCATGCGGGTAGTTGGCGACAGCTTTTTCGACGCGGCACGCGTTGGTACCGCCAATGATCAGTTCGTGGGTGCTTGCCAATTCTGCAGCGATTGCGGCGCCAATGCCGCGGGTGCCGCCGGTAATTAGGGCTATTTTCCGTTCACTCATGTTCCCACTATACGGGTCACAGCCACCCATTGTTGTGAGCGCGGCGGGCAGCATCCATGCGCGAGGATCCACCCGTTTTAGCCATTGCCGAGGTTACGTGGTTGCGCACGGTCCCCTCGGAAAGGCCCACTTGACGGGCTACCTGGGCGCTGGTTCCCCCGCCGAGGGCGGCGCGCAGCACGTCTTTTTCCCTTGCGGTGAGCGGGTTTTGGCCCAGTCCCAGGGAGCGGGCTGCCAGGTCTGGATCGACTACGCGCATTCCCGCATGCACCCGGCGAATCGCTTCAGCTAACTGGGCTGCCTGCTGGTCTTTGACAAGGAAGCCGCTGGCTCCGCCCGCCAAGGCTCGCGTTACCCAGCCAGGCCGGTCAAAAGTGGTGAGCATTAGGATGGCTACCTTGCAGGCAGATCCTCTAATTCGCTCCAGAGCCTCGAGGCCGTCCATTTGCGGCATTTCCACGTCTAACAAGAGGACGTCCAAACCTGGCAACTGTGCAACTTCTATGGCATCTTGCCCAGTTTCGCCCTCCCCTACCACGTGTAGGTCGGATTCCAGGTTTAGCAGCGCAACCAGCCCGGCCCGCACCATGGCCTGATCGTCAACCACGGCAACGTTTATCACTACTTTCCCCCTTCCTCAAGGAAAAGTGTAGACGGAATCCCGCCTGATCTTGGCCCCAGCTCAATTCGCCTACGTCTGCTGCTCGCTCGCGCAGCTTTTGTAGGCCCGTGCCCTGCCGGTGGGATTCCTTCTTTTGTCTGCCGTTGTCAATAATCGACAGTTCGGTGGGGCTGATCTGGATTCGGATGCGCGAGGCCGCAGAATGGTGCACTACGTTCGCTACGCCCTCGCGCAGAACGTGGGCGGCCACGGTGTTTGGCGCCCCCTGCGGCGGGTGGCCGTCGTCTTTAATATCGAGGGCGATGCCGGCAGCCTTAGCGAGCTGCCTTGCGCTTTCCAGCTCCTCATTTATGTCCGCCTGCCTGGTGGCAGCAACAACGGCACGCATGTCCGCGAGCGCCTGGTGGGAAAGGTGTTGCACTTGCTGCAAAAACTGGGTGGCTTCCACCTCTCTGCCCGCCTCGAGCATTTTGGCTCCCACCTGCGCGTTCACGTTTATGGCAGTCAAAGTTTGGCCCAGCACGTCATGCAGGTCGGCGCTGATGCGCGCGCGTTCACCCTCCTTCGACGCTTCTACCCGATCGGCCGCGGCCACCGCCTTCGCCCTGTCTTCTTCTACCCCCTGGCGCGCCTTCGCGGTCATGAAGTAGCCGATAACCGTCACCCCCGGTGCTATCAGCATGTTTACGTCACGCGGCCCGGTGATGTAGGTGCTCACAAGCAGGACCACCATCGCAACCCCCAGCACAATAGAGGATCGCCCTATGTAGGCTCTAGGTAGTTGGAAGGTAATTATTGCTGCTAGATAAGGAAAACAGTAGGCGGCCATGAGCGGAACGCCAGAAATGTAAACCACCACTGCGGCCAGTAGGCATATCAGCGCTATGGTTATTAGCACTGCGCGGTCCACACTCCCCGACACTGGCGCCGAATCCGACCGGACCCAAGTTTGCGCATAAACAGCCGTGAAAGCTATCTGCCACCAGATAGTCCAAAAGAGCTCGGAGGCGGAGGCCACCCCAATTAGGGGAAAGATCCACATGAAGATCAGGTATGGCAGCGCCCACGGCAGTGATTCTAAACGCTCGCGCAAAGGCTGGGTCGCCGCCCTCGACGTAGTAAGCATGATCTACCTTTCTGTGCGCCCCTTGCGGAAGTACAACAGTGCGGCTAGGCCGATAAAGACTGTTGAATAAACCCCGATGTTTACCACCCACGACCAGTTGAACGTATTGGCCCACCCGATTAGCGGCGCCCTGACAAGATTGATAATGCCATACAGCGGTGTATATGGAGCCATATCCTGCACCAGCTTGCCCATCTGCTCCAGCGGCATAAACATGCCCGACAGGAACGAGGAAACCAGCAGGATCATGGTCAGGATGAAGTTTGCCGCCTGCTCGTTTACTACCTGACCTATTGCAAACCCCATTGCCGCCAGCGGAAGACAGCAAACCAGTATGAGCAGGTACGTCGCTCCCCATGCCAAAGCAGTCAAATGTGCCCCCGTGAAGGCCCCGACCACGTAGGTCACAAGCGCGGCAAGGCCAGCCTGGCAGACTGCAGAGACCACCTGTGCACCCAGATAAGCTGGGAAAGACAGCGGCGTGAGCGCCAATGTACGCCACCACCCACTGTTGCGGCCGAGGGCGGTCACACAGGCGCCCCACCCTGCTGTAGTGAGCGCCCCATAGCAGGCCATGCCCACCATGATCGCCGCCTGCACGTTTCCGTTACCCACACTTTCATCCGAATACGGCTGGTCAACCGCAAAGAAAAAATACATTAGCAGCGGAATGCCTATTGCACCGCCAATAAACCAGGGGTTACCTATAGTTTGGCCGTATAAAGAGGCCAAAAAGTGGGTAACAGCGCCCTGGAAAGGTTTGGGCGTTGGAATTGCTTTTATTTCGGCTGTACTAAGAGTATTTCTCATCGGGATTCACCTTTAGAGGACGTTATAGAAGTAAAAATGTCGTCCAAGCTGATGCGGGTCATCTGGAAGCCGCGCACGCCAGGAGTTTGCAAAAGACGCAGGGCCAGAGGTTCTAGATCCATCCCCTGCACTAAAAGGGTGTTGCCGCTTAGAGAAATGTCCCACGCCGCCTGTCCCATACGAGCCAGCTGTTCAGGCAGGTTAGAATCCGCCGGGAGGATGGCGCGCACCTGTGCCCGCCGATCCGCATCAATTAGTTCAGATTTCGGTTTATCCATCGCCACCTTGCCCCTATCCATGATGACTATGCGCCCAGCAATGTCTTCGGCTTCCTGCAGGTAGTGGGTGGCGAAAATAATTGATACCCCCTCGGCGGTAAGGGAGCGCATACCTTCCCAGAACTCCTTCCGACTAGCCACGTCCATACCGACAGTCGGTTCGTCCATGAGTAGCAGGCGGGGCTCAGACAGCAACGCCATTGCCAGGCGAAAACGCTGGCGTTGTCCGCCCGAACATTTACTGAGCCGCCGCCCCGCCAAATCCGCAATACCAGCCCTTTTCAACGCAGCATCTACGCCAATGTGATTCCGGTACGGACTGGCGGCCAGCCGCAGTAGTGAGCGGACAGTACCCGAAGTGGGGAATCCGCCCTCCTGCTGGATGACGCCAACTAGACCGCGGCGGATAGCCTCCCGCGGCTCCAGGCCAAAAAGTAGGGCACGGCCCGCATCGGGGTGCCCCAATCCGAGGGCGATGTCCAGCAGCGTGGTCTTCCCAGCACCATTGCGACCAAGAAGGGCGACCAGTTCGCCCTGGCCGATAGTGAGGTCAACACCGTCTACCGCCTGCACCTTGCCGAAGGCGCGACGGGCGCCCTCGATTTGTAGCGCCGGCGGACAGCCAGTTTGGGTATTTTCTAAAACAGGTCTTGTTTTTGTTTCCATGCCTCCAAGCTATTGGCAAAACAAAACCACCAGCTAGGCCTAGTGCAACGAAAACTCCATTGCAAATGTCATGGGATATTAGTCCTCCACAAAGCGGATGGACTCACCGTCCCATTGGACTTCCCCACTGAACGGGATTGAAGGCGCTACGGCGCAGGCAGCGTTGTCATCATGCTTCACCCCAGACGCCCGAATCGTGTCACCCTGCACCCAGAAACGCTGAATCTCCCCCGCACAAGATTCCCCAGCAAAATCCTCCAACATTCCGTGCTGGACCGCGGTATTCCTTTGCGGATCCCACATCCACAGTGCATACCAGAAATGAATATGGGCCGTGCCCGGGTAATAATTCACCCGCTGGATCGAATCTAAGTAACCGTCGCCGTCAATATCTACATAGAAGGCAGCTTCTGGGACATACTGCAATTTTGCGGGCACGCCGTTAAACGACTCTTCCTTTACTCCATCTTTCAGATCGTAAGTATTAGAAGCACCATTGCGGCCCACATCCCACGTGGCGTTCGCAAAATCGAAGTTCCGGATGGCATCGCCGGCCGCCCTCGCCCGATTCTGTTCGCTATTTTTCTGCTGCGATTCTTCCGGCAGCGCGCCCTCCGCCCCACTAACAACAATTTCTTCAGCGGTAGCGTCCGACCCAGTTATCAAGCCGCCAGTCATATACTCATCCGCAGAGAATCCCTTCGGAAGTACCCACAGCCGCGTTCCCGTCTTCATCTCTATACCCATGATCGAATCGCTGGATTCGCTCATATGCTCAGAGTCCTGGACAAGTAATCCATCCACCATTCCATAAACCCGGGAGCACAAGTATTGCCTGTCCGTCCCGGTCACAGCAAGATAATCGCCTCCATCAGGTAGGAAAAGTAGCTCATCCCCAGGAATTGGAACTAGCGCACCAAGCCCCCGGCCTAGCGCTTCCCTGAACTTGGCGCTGCTGAGCTTATTAGACGAGGCCGGCATACTAGATTTTGAGACCAAATAGGCGGAAGTACCCAGTATTATTGAGCTCTCGCCCTCACCATTGCCGAACGCCGCGTGAACGATGCGACTGCCAAGCTTTACCTCCCCTTCCTTAGCAGGTACCTGCCAATGATTTCCAGCATCACCCACAAGCCAATACCCGTCAGTCATAGCAATTACGCCGCTAATGGGCATGGTCGCCCCCTTAACATGGGTATTTACAATTTTTCCGGTCTTCAAATAGAGCAGCGAAATATCCGAATCCCGCCCCAATTTCTTTGCGAAAGCTAAAGTCTCGGCAGAAAAAGACTGGAGATGCCCCTGCCCCGACACTGTGAGCGCCGGATCATCATATGCACCGGGAGCGTACGCCCTCACCTCTTCGTCCGCACCCTTCGGGTTAGAAACAATCAGATATGTTCCTGCCACCCCACGCACGACCGAGCCTTTCTGGCCGGGAACAGGGACTTTCTTACCCGTTGCAATGTTCACGCCCTCTTTGTGTCCCCACACGTAATCCCCGAAAGAAACGTGCCCTAAGAACGCGTCAGGATAAACCCGGGTAAATGTCTGAAGGATGTTCTTCTCATTCTCGTCCGCCGCTTTCCACGTCGGTGGGGCAATCTGATATTTAGATAAGACCTTCCCCTGCTGGTCAAAGACCGCAATGTTTACTTTTTCTGTCAAATACGCAATCGCCGCCATGTGATTACTCTTCGCAGAATACTGATACTTAGCTAAAGAGAAATCTGCACCCAGATTCGGCTTCTTAAATCTGCGATATTTCTTTATTCCCCTGGAATAGTTGACAGGCACGCTCAAGGCCTCTTGCCGCTGTTTAGCAGTCATAGTCTTGGCAGCGGGCCCCTTACTTACTGCGGTGGGGGCCGGCCTCAGCAGGAAGTAGCCGATCGTCAAGTTGGCGACAACCACTACTGCCAGGGCAATGCTCAGGCCGATTATTAGCATCTTGCGTTTGGATCCGGCGACAACCATCACTAATCTTCCGTGATTAGATATTTTAAATTCTTATTTTGAAAAACGCAGTTACAGCTTTTCTACCTGCGCGTTCACGCGTTCTACCTTGCCTTCAATTTCCCCGGTATGGCCCGGGCGTAGATCCGCCTTGAGCACTAGGGACACGCGCGGGCTAACCTCTCCCACTGCATCACACGCCTTCTGGATGACCGGCATGCATTCTTCCCAGCTGCCTTCCAAAGTCGTGAACATCGAAGTGGTTTCGTTTGGCAGGCCCGAATCGCGCACAACCTTGATCGCACGAGCTACGGCCGAAGCCATCGAACCATCCGGATCGTCAGTTGTGGAAGGCGCAATTGAAAAAGCAAATAACATGCTCCTATTCTACCCTTGGCCACTTCTCTAAAAACAGAGGTCGGAGCGCAAATGGCCGCCTTTCTTAAAAGGTGGAGGGCGCAGCCCAAGTTGGACTACGCCCTCACGCCTATTCACTTTCTTCAGTCAGCCGTTAGCGCCCGCACGGGAGGCACCTTAGCTGCCTTCCTCCCCGGTACCCAGGAGGCCAAAGCCGCCGCAATCAGAGTGATCACCACTGCCGCCGCGATGTAGGCCCAGGGCATGACCACGATCACGCGGTTCACCTCTAGCGGCAGTGCGTGGATTCCGAGGATGCCAAACCCTATGCCCAGAAGGATGCCAATTGCGGACCCGGTGATCGCGATCAGGACCGCCTCCCACAACAGCATCCGCCTCATCTGCCTCCGCAGCAGTCCGAGGGCGCGCAACAGCCCATTCTCGCGGGTGCGTTCCGCCACCGACAGCGAAAGGGTGTTCGCAACCCCAACGAGGGCGACCAATACGGACACCGCCAACAGCCCGACAACCACCGCGAGCGCCGCGTTGATCATCTTCGAATAGAAGGCCCTCTCGCCAGCACCACCAGTAATTTCCAGACTGTCAGAGATCTGGCCAACATCCTTTATCACCTGTTCGATGTTCGCATTGTCATTCAGGCGAATCACCGCGCGAGCATCCTTCGCATTAGGGGCCAACTGCTTTAGCGTTTCGGCGGCCACATTCACCGAGCCGGCCTCCATCGCCTTATTCTGCTTCACCTGCACGTCCTGACATGTCTGGCCGACGCACAGTCGGGAGGCTCCCGTAGGCAGACCGGAAGCAGCCTCGCCCTCGTTATGAGTAAACAGCTTTTCCTTTGCGCGCGATACCGGGTTTCGGTCCGCAACGCCGTACGCCTTCACGTCCCTATCTCCCAGACGCGCCGGAGCCGCCTTCTCTACCTGCATCTTCGCTATGCCGGCAAGACCGCGCAGCTTAGCCACCTGGCCCGCCTGCAAAGATCCACCACGCGACGTGACTACCAGGTCAATGGGCCGCTCGGTATTCAGAGTATCTTCCAACGATGCGCGCATCGAAGTAGCTCCCACCGACATCATCGTGATCAAAGTGACCCCAATAACGATTGCCGTTCCCGTCGCAGCAGTACGGGCCCGGTTGCGGGTCGTGTTCGCCCTCGCCATCTTGCCAATACCACTGCGAGCAATGGTGCCGACCAGCGAAGTGAGCTTCGGCATGGCGGCACTGGCCAACAAGACCGCCCCGAGGAAAGCGGGGATGCCACCCGCTAGCGCAATGACGAACCCGAGTTCTTCGCCGTGGTGGATACCAATCCCCAGCCCGGCGGCGCCGACCGCAACCAGCAGCAGTCCGAAGACGATTCGCCCCCACCGGGTGCGAGCACTACCGCCCTCCTCTTCACTGAACTGCGACAGGGCCGCAAGGGGCGGAACCTTCGCCACTCGTCCCGCTGGCCGCATACCTACCAAATACGTCAGTACCGTGCCGAGGACGAACACGCCCACCAACAGTAGTGGGTTGACCGCGCCTAACGGGATCTTGCCAATCCGCAATGCAAGGACTGCCAGACCCATGCCGAGGATAATTCCGATAATTGAGGAAATGGCGCCCACCAGTAAGGTTTCCTTGCGCAGTAGAGATCGCACCTGCCGCCCGGTAGCCCCGACCGCGCGCAGTAGGGCCAGTTCACGTCGCCGCTGCTGGTAGACCACCTTGAACGTAGTGGACACTACAATGAACGCAACAACCAGGGCTATTGCCGGAAAAGTGAGTAGCACAGCCATCATGACAGCGCCACCGATGCGCATCTGCTGCAGCATTGTGGTTCTGGCCTCGGAGCCGGTTTGCACCTTGACGTCCTTACCCAACACCTGTTTTACCGTCTTGGCCACGCGCTGCTGTTCAGCCTTATTAGGATTCTTGCTCTGACCAGCGACTTTGAGGTTTGCTGCCATGGAGGCATTCATCTTAGTCATGGTCGCTTCAGTAATCACCGAGCGCACGTTACTTATAGCGCCCTGCTTGATCAGCCCAGAGACTTTGAGTGGGAAGTAGTCGCCGCCCTCGATGTTAGAGCGCGCCTTCACCGTCTGCCCCACTTTCACGTGCAGGGTTTGGGCGGCCTGGGTCGTGAGCATGATTTCGTCCTCGCCTGGCCGTTTCCCTTCGTCAGCCTCACGATGAAAGAAGGGCGCTTTCTGTTCTGCGGCGACAAACGCCGTGGTGTTTTCGCTCCCGGCGCGCATCTGCAATACGCCATAGGCTGTCTGCTGGGCCGCGCCAACACCCGGCGTATTTTGCAGCTTTTTTGCAGCCTGTTGCAGGTCTACGGCACCTTGGGGGGTGGCAAACGCCGCGACTCCCTGAAATTCCTCATCCGCGCTCTGCGTAAGGGATTGTTGCAGCGACTGGGTCATTACCAGGCACGCGAACACGAAGGCCATCGAAATGGCGACGGCTAGCCCGGTGGCTAAATAACGCCGCGCGTACGTGCGCAGGTTGGCTTTTAGAAGTGTGTTCACCGGGCACCACCAATCAGGCTGTGATCGGCAGAGATCTTGCCGTCGCACACTTCCAGAACGCGATCGGCCACAGCGGCACAGTCGGCGTCATGGGTCACCATGATCACGGTTTGCCCAAGGTCAGTTACTGCGCGGCGCAGCATGGACAGGACCTCTCTAGAAGACGCAGAATCCAGATTGCCCGTCGGTTCATCTGCCACGATAACGGCCGGATTCATTACGAGGGCTCGGGCCACAGCTACGCGTTGCTGCTGGCCACCTGACATTTGTGAAGGGCGGTGGTCGAGCCTGCCTTCAATTCCTAGAGTCCTGGTAATCTGGGCGAATTGGTGTTCGTTTACCTTGTGTCCTGCCAGCTGTGCGGGCAGCTTTATGTTGGCGGCCGCATCTAGTGTGGGGACCAGGTTGAAGCTTTGGAATACAAAACCAATCCGGTCGCGGCGCAGCTTGGTCAGGGCGTCATCCTTCAGCTGGGTAATGTCTTTGCCCTCAATAAGAACTTTGCCTGCGGTTGGGGTATCTAGCCCTGCAAGCATGTGCAACATGGTCGATTTGCCCGACCCGGAAGGCCCCATGATCGCGGTGAACTTGCCTGCTTCGAAGCCGACGGACACTTTGTCTAGGGCTCGCACCTGGGCGCCACCAGTACCGTAGATTTTCGAGACGTCGACCAGTTCAACGACGGGCTGCAGGAACGAAGCGGCCGGTGCCGCCGAATTATTCGCCATCAGAGGCGACTGAGGAATGCTTGTGTTGTTCATACCTCTACGATCGCAAAAGCGCTGGTGAGGCAGAATCGGGAGGGGAATAGATTTCAGGTAGTGCCAGCCCTACCGACGAATAGGTTCGGGGCAAAGCACAATCACGCACTTGCCTGGCATAAGAATAATTTGCTGAGCAGGCCGGGCCTAGGGGCCACAATCATTCGTGTGGATCCCTGGATCCCTCCCCATGCCGAAAGCACATCATTTCATCTAAAGCACACCTAACTGTGCACATTTCGATGTGCCACCGACCATCCAATGTGCCTTCGATAACCAGATGTGCTTTCACGCCCGGCATCTGCGCGAAGTACGAGGGCGAATCCGCCCTCCCCGAATGTAGCCCCCGGAAAACCGCCTGACATACAAGACCGGGCCGCGCGTGGGGCACGACCCGGTCTTTTCCTGATCAGCTACAGCATGCAGGACACGCAGCCCTGCACCTCAGTGCCTTCCAAGGCCTGCTGGCGGATCCGCATGTAGTACATAGTTTTGATGCCCTTGCGCCAAGCGTAAATGTAAGACTTGTTCACGTCACGGGAAGTAACGGTGTCCGGGTAGAACAGGGTTAGCGACAGGCCCTGATCTACGTGCTGGGTTGCCACGGCGTAGGTGTCAATGATCTTTTCCGGCCCAATCTCGTAGGCATCCTGGTAGTACTCCAGGTTGTCATTAGTCATGTACGGAGCCGGGTAGTAGACGCGCCCGATCTTGCCTTCCTTGCGGATCTCTACCTTAGACACAATGGGGTGGATAGAAGAGGTGGAGTAGTTGATGTACGAGATAGAACCGGTGGGCGGGATAGCCTGCAGGTTCTGGTTGTACATGCCGTACTTAGCAACATCGGCGGCCAAAGCCTTCCAATCCTCCTGGGTAGGAATGAAAATTGTAGACTTTTCCAACAGCTGTTTGCACTTGTCGGTCTTGGGCACCCATTCGCCCTCGATGTACTTCTGGAAGAATTTTCCTGACGCGTAGTCAGAATCTTCGAAGCCGACAAACTTCTCGCCGCGCTCTTGCGCGATCTTACAGGAGGCCTTAATCGCCTGGTAGCACACCGCGTAGAAGTACATGTTGGTAAAGTCCAACGCTTCCTCGCTGCCGTAATACACGCCCTCGCGCGCCAAGTAACCGTGCAGGTTCATCTGCCCCAGCCCAATGGCGTGGCTCATGGCATTACCCCGCTGGATAGACGGAACCGACGCAATATTGGACAGGTCAGACACGGCAGTCAGACCGCGCACCGCAGTCTCGATGGTCTTGCCAAAGTCCGGCGAATCCATAGTGCGCGCAATGTTCAGCGAGCCCAGGTTGCACGAAATATCTTTGCCCACGTGCTCGTAGGTGAGGTCCTCGTTGAAAGTGGAGGGCTCGGACACCTGCAGAATCTCGCTGCACAGGTTGGACATGGTCACGCGCCCCTTGATGGGGCTAGCGCGATTGACCGTGTCTTCAAAAACGATGTACGGGTAGCCAGATTCAAACTGGATTTCGGCCAACGTCTGGAAGAACTTTCGGGCGTTGATCTTCTTCTTGTGGATGCGCCCGTCCTCTACCATTTCGCGATAGTGCTCGGTGACCGAGATTTCGCTGAAGGCCTTGCCGTAAACGCGTTCCACGTCATAGGGGCTAAACAGGTACATGTCTTCGTTGCGCTTGGCCAGTTCGAAGGTTACGTCGGGAATGATCACGCCCAAAGAAAGGGTCTTAATACGGATCTTCTCGTCGGCGTTTTCACGCTTAGTATCCAGGAACTTCAGAATATCGGGATGGTGGGCATGCAAGTACGCGGCACCCGCACCCTGACGAGCCCCGAGCTGATTAGCGTAGCTGAACGCGTCCTCGAGCATCTTCATAACGGGCACCACCCCAGAGGATTGGTTTTCAATCCGCTTGATCGGTGCACCAGATTCGCGCAGGTTAGTAAGACACAGTGCCACGCCGCCGCCGCGCTTAGACAGCTGCAGGGAGGAGTTGATGCCGCGGGCGATCGACTCCATATTGTCTTCCACGCGCACCAGGAAGCAAGAGACTAGTTCCCCACGCGCAGCCTTACCGGCATTCAGGAACGTTGGCGTTGCGGGCTGGTAGCGCCCGGAGATGATCTCTTCCATAACGGACATGGCCAGCTCTTCGTTGCCACGGCCCAGGTAGAGGGCGACCATGCACACCCGGTCCTCGTAACGTTCCAGGTAGCGTTTGCCGTCAAAAGTCTTCAACGTGTAAGAGGTGTAGTACTTGAACGCACCCAAGAAGGTGGGGAAACGGAACTTGTGCGCGTACGCGGCCTTGTACAGCTTCTTCACGAATTCCCAATCGTACTGGCGCACTACGTCCTCTTCGTAGTAGCCGTTTTCGATCAGGTATTCCATCTTCTCTTCCAAGTCGTGGAAGTAGACGGTGTTCTGGTTTACGTGCTGTAGGAAGTACTGGCGGGCCGCCTGCTTGTCGGCATCGAACTGGATCTTGCCGTCGGGGGAATACAGGTTCAGCTTCGCGTTGAGGGCGTGGTAGTCCTTATCGGGGCTGAGGGCGGTCTCGGTGCCAGTATCGGTCAGATTTTCTGCCAAAACTCTTCCAATCCTTTACGAACAATGGACACGTCATCTCCGGTGCCCAGGAGCTCAAATTTGTACATGAAGGGAACCTGCAACTTGGCGGCAATGATATCGCCGGCAATGCAGTAGGCCTTCCCGAAGTTGGTATTTCCCCCCGCAATTACGCCGCGGCACAGCTTGCGGTTGGGTTCGTGGTTCAAGAACTTGATGACTTGTTTTGGTACCGCGCCCTTCAGGTTTCCGCCCCCATAGGTGGGAACAATCAGCACGTACGGGCGCTTGGCGTACAAAAACGGATCCTTCGGCCTGAGCGGGATCCTGTCGGAATCTACTTCTAGCCGGTCAACGAAACGTTTCGTGTTGTTCGTTGCCGACGAGAAGTAGATGACGTATGGGGCCGATCCTGCGGCCTCCACAGTGTTAGGCATTTGCCACCTTCTGCGAGCCCATAGCAGCAACCAGGGCCTTGATCTTGTCCGGACGGTAACCGGACCAGTGATCTTCCCCTGCCATTACTACCGGAGCCTGCACGTAACCCAAGGCTTTGACCTGCTCAAGTGCGTCGGCGTCCTGAGTGATGTCGACCTCGGCGAAGGCAACGCCCTTACGCTTCAATGCACGCTTAGTCGCATCACATTGCACGCACATCGGCTTCGAGTAAACAGTGACGGACATTGAGTAGGCTCCTTACTTATTGGTCTTACCAGCACGTTTATTACGCGCATGTAACTACATCCATGCAATTTAGTTGTAGGCGCTTTCCGCCCGCTCGTACAAACACTACACCTAGTGGTTACCTTTCGCCACGACCACTAGATAACGTGTTTCACACCTGCTGTGGACAAAGTGGCAAAAGTGGTGGACGAGCCGGTGGATACCCCACTTCACCCCCTTTCTGTAGGCGCTCTTTCATTGTCGCCTCCACCCCCGTCAAATGGCGCCAGGGCCGCGCCGACGCCCTCTGTTAGCCAGACCCATTTGGACTGTGGAAACTTTTATCCACAGTATTGTCTGCCTGTGGATAAATACGTCGTGCGAAACTCGCCACTCTACACGCTCTGGTACCACGCCGCTCCGCGCCCACCCTTCCACTTGGAAACGAACATGGAACAATGGGCCCATGAGCGAAAAGATGAACGTTGAATCATTCAACCTGGACCACCGAACTGTAAAGGCACCCTTTGTGCGCGTAGCCGATCGCAAGCAGTTGCCGGGCGGCGACACCCTGATCAAGTACGACGTCCGCTTCTGCCAGCCCAACAAGGATCACCTAGAGATGCCAACCGTGCACTCCATCGAACATATGGCTGCAGAGCTGATGCGAAACCACACTGACGCCCTCATCGACTTCGGCCCAATGGGATGCCAGACCGGCTTCTACGCCCAAACCCTGGGCTTGGAAATGGACGAATTTCTGCAGATCCTAGAAGCTACCTGCAAAGACATCCTGCAGGCCGAGGCCGTCCCCGCAGCTAACGAGAAGCAGTGCGGGTGGGGGGCGAACCACTCGCTCGAGGGCGCACAGGAAGCTGTACGCGCATTTTTGGACAAGCGTTCCGAATGGGAAGAAATCCGATGAGCCTACTAATCCAGGTCGCCATGGACATGGAGGCGGCCCCTTTCTTGGAAGCTCTTCCCGCTAAGGAATCTGTCTCGTGCGGGCGCGCAAAATGCTACCTGCTGGATGCACCCACCCCGATTTTGCTGGCTACCTCCGCTATCGGGTTAGTCAATGCTGCTACCTGTCTGACCTGGGTGTTGGACAGCGCCGCAGCCCAGCTGGGGGTTGACGCCCCCACCGCGGTAATTGCTGCGGGCACCTGTGGCGGACTCGGTGAAGGCATCGAAGTACGCGACGTAATCGCTGGCTCCGCCTACCGGTATGCGGATGCTGACGCCACCGCATTCGGGTACAAGCCGGGCCAGTTGCCTTCCGAACCCGAATCTTTCCCGGGCGGGAACCAGCTAGTAGAAATAGCCGACAAGCTTGCCGGCGTGCGCGTGGGCGAAGTTGTTTCCGGGAATTCTTTCGTTGCCGCCGACCAGACCCCAGCAATGCGCCAGACTTTCCCGCAGGCTTTGGCTGCTGACATGGAATCTACTGCGCTTGCTCAGGTAAGTGCTGCCCGCGACGTAGCGTTTATTTCCGTGCGCGGGGTATCGGATCTGTGCGGGCCACAGGCGGGCCAAGACTTCCACATTGACGGTTCGGAGGCGGCAGCGGTTTCCGCCCGAACCGTGTTGGAACTAGCTAAGCAGCTATAGCTTGCTGGCCTGGTGATACAGGGCCTCGGGGTGGCCGGCGCGCAACTGCCAAATCGTTGAGTGCAAAGAGGTGCCGCCGGCCTCGCCCACCCTGTAGCAGACCAGGTAGAGGCCGGCTCCCAGGTGTGCGCACGCCTTCTTTCCTACCTGCGCATCGGGCGGGACCATGTTGGTTACGTCGGCTATTGCGTCTGCCGCATTTAGCGGGTGGCCACCGCCATCGAATCCTCTAAACCCGGAGGCTAGCAGCCCCTGCAGTTTTTCCTGCGCGCCGGATCGCAGCGCCTCGATCAGTTTGTCTTCGGCCGCCAAAAAAAGCTCGTCGTTGCTTTTTTGGGGTTCTTCAGCACTTCGCGCAGGAGGCTCTGTCG
Source organism: Winkia sp. UMB3158 (assembly GCF_030217145.1). Lineage (NCBI taxonomy): Bacteria > Bacillati > Actinomycetota > Actinomycetes > Actinomycetales > Actinomycetaceae > Winkia > Winkia sp. UMB3158. Next base: position 158,964 of record NZ_JASONH010000006.1, read on the forward strand.
CTGCCTCTGCCACCGCGTCGCTAGATGCGGAGCCTCCGGAAAATCCCGGCCCTTCTTCTACCGGGGTGCCGTCACGCATTGCCGTTGCGGCTCCGCGAGCGCGCGTGTCCGCAGCTTCGTTCATCTGGTGCCCTGCGTGGCCTTTCACCCATTTGAAGGTGACCTTGCGGCCTTCCATTTCCTTGTCGAGGGCGACCATCAGGTCCTTATTTAGTACTGGTTTGCCGTCCGCTTTTTTCCAGTTTTTCTTTTTCCACCCGCGGATCCATTTTGTCAGGGCGTTGATCACGTATTGAGAGTCTGCGAATATGACTAGTTCTTGATCCGCCAGGCCGGCTTCGCGGGTAGATTCGAGCAGGTTCAGCACGGCGGTTAGTTCGCCCTTGTTGTTGGTGCCGTTTTTCCATCCGCCGGCTTTCCAACAGTTTGCGTTTACGTACCACGCCCATCCGGCCGGGCCTGGGTTGCCTAGGCTGGAACCGTCTGCAGCTGCTGTGATCATGCGTCCCCTTCGAGGTCGATTTCGCCTACCAAAGCTTGAGCCATGGCCTCTTCTCCTACGATGCCGGCTATTGCGATGCCGGCTCCCAAATCATACAGATCTGAGGCGGTCAGGCCCGGCCAACCGTGTACTTTGTTCACCCATTTTTGGGGTATTTGTGGTGCTCCGAGGGCTGCCCCCATAAGTGCGCCAACGGTGGCGGCTACTGTGTCTGTGTCACCGCCGGCTTGCACGGCTCTAGAGAGGGCCTGTTCGAATGCTTCGGTGTCAGGTACTTCTTCTAGCGCGGTCGCGGCTATGGCTCCGAGGGCTGCCTGGAAGGCTGACACTACATACGTGTTGTCCGAGGGCGGTGCGAAGTACCGTTCTAGCGCGTCGCGGACCCATTCGCGCCACTGGGCTTGCCGGTGGAGGGGAAGAAGGTCTATGCCGCCCTCGATGTTTATGCGACCGGCCCAGGTAGATCCTGGTGGCGAGGTGACCGCGTAGCGGACTGCTTCTGCCCATAGCACTACGGCGTCGCCGGCAAGGGGGTCTGGGTGTGTCAGGCAAGAAACGGCGCGGGCGGCCTCGGCGGTGAGTTGGCGCGACTCGACGCGGCTGAGCCCTAGCACGCCGGCCCGCGGCAATATTCCGTTTCCGGCGGAGCGGCCAGTGCGCTTGTGGAAGTAGGCGGCGGAGGCGGCTAGTTTGTGCGCTGGGCTGCGGGGGCCCTCGTCGTCGAGTGCGCCCTGCAAGATGACGCGAGTTTGCGAATCGACGTCTGTGGCTCCGCCTTTCAGCCATCGCAGCATCCGCTCGGCAATGTTGTCTAAGGAGGCCTTGGTCGCCAAGTTAGCGCCCGTTACCGCTACTTCCGCCAGAGCTACCGCCAATTGGGTGTCGTCAGACCACTCTCCGGCGGCGTACGGGCCCATACCGCCCCCGCGCATCGAGGGCGTAACTTGCACTTTGGGCGCAAATTCGTAGGGCACTCCCAGTGCGTCCCCGCAGGCGGTACCTATGAGCACGCCTGCCGCCCGGGTGGCTATGTCTACGCGCGTGGCCCGGGGCTTTTGCAGGGAGGAAGTTGGTGGTTTCTTCATCACCATCCAGATTAGCGCCCGGTCCGGCGCTAGGCGGTTCGGCTAGCCGAACCAGGCCTCAGATAGCATGCGCAGCGAGCGCAACCGCAGCTGTGGATCGTAGGCGTAGCAGATGACGATTAGCTCATCTAGGGCAAACTCGTCTACGAATGCCTGCATCTTTTCGGTCACCTGGTCGGGGGTGCCAATTGCGCTGACCGAGGGAAGATGCCGCACGAGCGAAGCTTCCGCCGGACCCAGCGTGCCCTCTAGGTCGTGAGTTGGGGCGGGCAGCTGTCCCGCCCGGCCTCGGCGAATGCGCGATTGCATCTGCAGGCTGGTGGTGTACAGGAATTCAGCTTCTTCCTGGGTGGGCGCCACCATCACGTTGATTCCAGCCATGGCGTAGGGCTTTTCGATCTGTTTGGTAGGAGATTCGCATTCGAAGTCTGCCCGGTAGATAGACAGTGCCGCGTCCATTGCTGCGGGCGCGAAGTGGGAGGCGAACGAGAAGGGCAGTCCGAGTTTGGCCGCCACCTTGGCTCCACCGGTGGAAGAACCGAGCATCCACAGGGGCACCTTGGTTCCCTGCCCGGGGATTGCTCGCACTCTGGTCAGTGGTCGTTCGGGGGCAAACGGCAGTCCAAGTGCTCCGGCCTCTGCCCCGCGCACCTGGGTTGCGTATTCGTTCGGGTCAGCGTCGGCTAGGTAATTTGCCAGCTCTTGCACGTCCCGGCCGAATGAGCGCAGGTCCGCCTGCCCTCGATTCAGCGCAGCTGCTGTTACCGGGTCGGTCCCCGGCGCACGCCCCAACCCCAGGTCGATGCGGTCTGGGTACAGAGTCGCTAGGGTGCCGTAGTATTCGGCCACCATCAGCGGGGTGTGGTTGGGCATCATGACCCCACCGGATCCTAGGCGAATGCGCGAGGTGTGTTCGGCGGCGCGTCCCAGCAGTAGCGAGGTTGCCGAGGCCATGAACGCTAGCGAACCGTGGTGTTCCGCCACCCAGTACCTGTTGTAACCGGTCTGATCAGCAACCTTGGCAACCTCAACCGAGTTGTCCAACGCCTGCTTCCTAGTCATCCCCTCGGATACCGGCACTAGATCCAAAATGCTAAGTGGAACCCTATTTTGTTTTGCCATTATTCACCTCACGTAGTGCTTATCTCTACGCTACCCGCAGCAAGGACGCTGCCGCCGGGATTTCCGAATGCTTAGATCCGCCTCCTCAGCCCCAGGAACGCCACCCCGAGCCCCGCGAGCGCAAGTGCAGCCCCACCTGCCAATACCGCCGAACTACCTGTCTTGGCTAGCGTCCGTTTTTTCGTGGGCGAGGGCGTAGTCTTCGGTTTTGTCTGTACCGCGGTTTCAACCTGCACTGGCCGCACTTCCGGAGTCGGGTTTTCCGCTACTTTCGGCGGCGGGGTCTGCTCCGGCTCGGCCGGTACAGGTTCGGGTGACTCAGGCGGCGTGACCTGCTTCGGTGATGGCATATCCGCTGCTGGCAAAACAGGTGGGGTCTCTTTCGGCACTTCCTTTTCCGGCGGAGTCTTCGCTGGCGGAGTCTTTTCCGGCGGAGTCTTCGCTGGCGGAGTCTGCTTGGGTGGAACCGGCGTTGCCGGAACGTCCACCTTCGCGGTCAGCTCCGAGTCATAGCCCGACAGCATCATGTCTTGCGCCTTATGGTGTTCCCACACGCGGAAGGTGACTGCCGGAACGCCTCCTGCTTTCAGTTCCAGTAGCGTCTGTTTTCCCTGTTGCCGTTGCGGCTTGACCAGTACCTCTTTGGCGCCGCTCTTAAACGACGCCTTATCCGAGTACCGGATTCCGTTTATTACTAGCGGGGCCTGCCCAGCCACCTGCACCTTCACGCCGATGGGGTTACCCGCAGCCGAAAGCACCTGCACCCCCAGTGCCTGCCCGTGCCATCTGGTTACAAGCCGGTAGGGGCCGGCATATTTAGCGGCCTCGGCAAGGTAGCTCTTCGCGTCCTTCCTTACTTGCGCTGGCAGTGGCCCCTTATCTGCCAGGTACTTCCTAGAGTTAGTGGAGCTGTGCACCGCGTCCACTAAGCCTGCTAGCGGACGCCAATTTCCACCCTCGGCCTTTTGCCCCGCCTCCTTTAGGTGCCGCCAGAGCATGTAGGCAATGAGCGGCTGTTTGTCCGCATCGACAACATTGGAGCCCGCGTTTCCTAGATACGAAGAGGAAACCCTGTAGGGCGATCGTGCCCCTACGGTTACCTCGCGATCAAAAAAGATCGGATGAGCTTTCGCTCCAAAGTTGATCTGCGAATCGGTAGCACAGATCATGAACTGCCCGTTAGCTGCTTTGTGCGCCCCTAGTTCCAGGTCGGCTCGCCCAACGATCTTCCATGACTCGATCCTGGGTCCCGCGCCATCGGCAAGTGCCCCGGGAGCGCACACCCCAAACGTCGCTGTGGTAAGCGCCATAGTTGCAATGACGCGGGAACGAAGCCTGCGACAGACCCGCTCCAGCAATGTCGGTTTCAGTAAAGGCGCTTTTTGCCTGCGCAAAGGCTTGTTTTTCGTTGTCATGACCCCAGTGTCGGAAATTCTCCGCAGCGCCCTCCAGCGGACTTCGCCACGGCTGTGGAATACGGAAATGGGACGAATTGTGGATAACCGCACAAAGGACCAGCTTGCACCCGCCCCTCCGATCGCGCTACTGTATACGAGCTGATGCAAGCTCGAGTGGCGGAATAGGCAGACGCGCACGGTTCAGGTCCGTGTGGTAGAGATACCGTGGGGGTTCAACTCCCCCCTCGAGCACAGGTAGTCCCCAGGCGAAAGCTTTGGGGCTTTTTGTTTTAACTTTTCAGCTTGCTGCCGCTAAGTAGCCGGGCAAACTAGCCAACAGTTATCCCGAGGGCGAACCCAGATATTCGCCCTCGCTGGCGCTAAGGTGCAAGATCCCTACTTAACGCGGCATACTAGGGAAGGTATATGACCATTTTGGGCTTTGCGCCTAATTGCACTACTGGGGGTTGACGGTGAGCGTTTTTGACCGTTTTGAAAATGCCGTTGAGCGTGGCATCTCTGGCGCGTTTTCAAAGGTATTCCGGTCGCAGCTGAAGCCTGTCGATATTTCGGCAGCAGTGCGGCGGTCAATGGAAGACAATACGGCCGCGATCAGCTCCAATCGCACCGTGGTGCCGAACGAATTCACGGTTAGCCTATCCAAGGCCGACTTCGACAATATTGCAGGTAGCGACGGTGACGTACTAGCCGAGGAAATGGTAAACGATGCCACCCAGTACGCCACGGAACAGTCCTATTCCTTTGTGGGCCCCGTCGTAGTCACCTTCACTAGGGATTCCACCCAGGAAACCGGCACGGTCCGGGTTACCCCGGCTACGCGCCGAGGCCCGGCCGCCCCAGTTACCTCAAACCAGGCCAGCCCGTCGCATCCTATTTTGGAAATTGACGGCAAACGCTGGATGCTCACCGAGCCTGTCACCATTATCGGACGCGGCACCGAAGCTGACATTGTGCTAGCTGACTCGGGCGTATCCCGCAAACACCTGGAGCTGCGCATCACGCCTACTGGCGTAATTGCCACCGACTTGGGTTCCACAAACGGTTCCTACGTCGAAGGCCACCGCATCGACGCCGCCACACTGTTGGACGGCAACGAACTGACGGTTGGACGCACTCACATATTCTTCTTTACCTCCGAGGATCAGGAGGCGTAGGGTTTGGCTTCTGAACTAGCGGTTACCGTAATCCGCCTGGGTTACCTGGTGCTTTTGTGGCTGTTTGTTGCCGCAGCGCTCGGGGTATTGCGCCGGGACGTGTGGGGCACTGTAGTAACACCGCGCGGCCGAGGCCGCCACGGGAAGAAGTCCGCAGCCCCTTCGCCCTCGCCAAAAAACGACCGCGATTCCGGAGGGATTCCGCGCAGGCGATCCATTACGGGCGCCTCTAGTTCCCCCACGCAGCTGATAATTACCGAGGGCGCTCTTACGGGCACCAAGATGCCGCTTGGATCTGCTGCCATTGTCATCGGACGCTCGCCAGCATGCACGCTGGTAGTAGACGACTCCTACGCATCTTCCCAGCACGCTCGCCTATATTTGGCCGGCGGATCCTGGCATGTCGAGGACATGAATTCTACGAACGGCGTCTTCGTCGATGGGGAACGAATCTCCTCACCACGCCCTGTGGGGTTAGGAAACCAGATTAGAATTGGGCAAACTACATTGGAGCTAACACGATGAGTCTTACTTTGCGTTTTGCTACCCGCTCTGATGTGGGGTTGGTGCGGAAGTCGAATCAGGATTCCGGTTACGCCGGACCTCACCTGTTGGTGCTTGCCGACGGCATGGGCGGGCCTGCGGGCGGCGACATTGCCTCTTCTATCGCGGTGGCACACCTGGCGGATCTGGACACTGACGCCCACGGCGCAGACGACCTGCTGAACCTGTTGCGCACCCGCATTTCGGACGCGCACGAGGAACTGGTTGACCGTTCTTCCCACGATGCCGATCTGCATGGCCTCGGCACTACTTGTATCGCTGTTTTGCGCAGCGGCAACAAGCTGGCCATGACTCACATTGGCGATTCGAGGGCGTACCTGCTGCGCCAGGGAACGCTTACGCAGGTAACTACCGACCACTCGTTTGTGCAGTACCTGGTACAGTCCGGGCAGCTCACCCCCGAGCAAGCCGAGACCCACCCCCAGCGCAGCGTTCTTCTTCGCGTACTGGGCGATTCGACCTCGGACATTACGTTGGACGAATCCATTAGGGAAGCCGTCGAGGGCGACCGGTGGCTGCTCTGCTCTGACGGTCTGTCTGGTGTGGTTAGTGCCCAGACAATCGGCGAAGTCCTCCACGGGGTCGAAGATCCGGCAGATGCATGCGATCAGCTAATTGCGTTGGCATTGCGCGCGGGTGGGCCCGACAACGTTACCGTCGTAATCGCAGACGTGGTCGATCCGGACCATCTTGGCTTTGAGCCTTCGGCCTCGCCCCAGATTGTGGGAGCAGCGGCTACGAACCGCTTGGACCGCACTCGGGACGCAGATTCTGCGGCAGGTAAAGCGGCCGCTTTGACTGGGCGGGGGGACCCTTCGCGCAGCCCTCGGGACCAAAAAGAGGTCGAAGCCGACGAGGCGGATGCGCGCGCTTCCAAGCGCAAAAAACGTCGCAGCCGGCTTCTTACAGCTGCCATTTCCCTACTCATAGCCGCTGCCGTGGGCGTGGGTGGAATACTCGCCTGGAACTGGTCGCAAAGCCAGTACTACGTTGCCCCGTACAGGGGCACAGTGGCCATCTATCAGGGGATTCCGCAAACTATTGGCCCCTGGCACCTATCTCACCACGTTGAACTGTCTAACTTGCCCATGAGCGAACTGGACCCGTTTGCCCGCGACCGGCTAAAAACCCCGATTACCAGGGAATCGCTCACCCGCGCCCGCGAAGTGGTGAAGAACCTTCAAAAGACGCACGTGCGGAACCAGGAACAGTCTTCAAATTCGAAGCCACCAAAGGCAAATAAGTAATGGCAACAGTCGAGATAAAGCCGGTTTCTTCGGCTCGGCTTCCCGAAATAGCGCTGCTGGTGCTAGCGCTACTAGTCGGGGTGGGCGCATATGTGGCCACGGCAATCACCAAGACTGGTGAACCCCCCGCGGGGCTGTGGCTGCACGTTGGCGCCCTCGTCGTATTTACGGTGGCAACACACCTGCTGGTACGCCATTTCGCGCCCTACGCTGACCCCGTCATTTTGCCCATCGCGGTGGCCCTGAACGGGATCGGGCTGGCAATGATCTACAGGCTCGACATCTCTTATGAAGCCCGTGGCCAGCAGGATCTAGCGGTTGGCTCAAAACAGCTGATCATCACCGTTGCCGGCATCATTTTGATGGCGCTTACCCTAATTGCAGTCCGCGACCACAGGCGGCTGCGCAAGAACTCTTACCTGCTGATGCTGGCAGGCCTGGTACTGCTGGTACTGCCCATCTTCTTCCCCGCGGTGAACGGGGCAAAGATCTGGATCAACCTGGGCTTCATCACCATTCAGCCGGCAGAGCTCACAAAGATCCTCCTAGCTATTTTCTTCGCCGCCTACCTGGTGGAAGGACGCGACAAACTGTCGGTCGGCGGACCAAAAATTCTTGGCTTGCGCCTGCCCCGACCACGCGACTTAGGCCCGCTAGTGGTGGTCTGGATAGTCTCTATAGTCGTCCTGGTGGGCCAGCGCGACTTCGGCACTTCCCTACTGCTATTCGGTCTATTCGTAGCCATGATCTACGTGGCCACCGACCGCGTGTCCTGGCTGGTCATTGGCGCGCTTTTGATGCTGCCATTCCTGTGGATGGCAACCAAAGTTTCCCACGTCTCCTCGCGCATCGACGGGTGGCTACACGCCCTCGACCCGGCGGTATATAACCGGCCCGGCGGCTCCGGACAGCTGGTGCAAGGGCTGTTCGGCATGGCCACCGGCGGCCTATTCGGCACCGGTTGGGGCTCTGGCTACCCCCAGATCGTGCCCTTCGCCAACTCCGATTTCATCTTCGCTTCCCTAGCGGAAGAACTGGGACTTACCGGCGTCTTTGCCATCCTTGCCCTGTATTTGATCCTTATCGAACGCGGCATGCGCACCGCCATCGGGGTGCGTGACGGCTTCGGCAAATTGCTAGCCACCGGCCTCAGCTTTGGTATCGCCTTCCAGGTATTCGTAGTGGTAGGCGGCATTACCCGAGTCCTTCCTCTTACCGGCCTGACACTGCCCTTCCTGGCGGCCGGCGGATCCTCGCTGATGTCCAGCTGGATCATCGTCGGGCTCCTATTGCGCATCTCCGACGCTGCCCGCCGTCCCGCTCCCACCGGCAACCTCACTACTGCCGAGATAGCGAAGGTAACCAAGGGCAATCCGGCGAAGAAGAACGCCCCCGCCCAAAGTGGGGCCACGCCCTCAAACGACGAAACCCAACTGGTACACCTAAACAAGGGGGAGGCACAGTGAATACGCAAGTGCGACGCCTGACCTTTGTTGTGGTCCTCATGTTCGTGACGCTCATGTGCGCGGCCACTTTCATCCAGTTTGTGAAGGCTCCCGAACTGAACGCGGATTCGCGCAACGCGCGCACCATCTACGCCTCTACCGGGCGCGACCGTGGCTCAATCATTGTGGGCGGCACGCCCGTGGCGTCTTCTAAACCTTCCGGGGACGTGTTCAAGTATCAGCGCCAATACCCCGCAGGCGGGTTGTACGCCCTGTCTACCGGCTACTACGCCACGGCATTCAACACGGCTACAGGCCTGGAGGCCAACCAAAACCAGGTGCTAGATGGCACCTCCGACACGCTCCTGAAGTCGCGCATACAACGCCTGTTCACCGGGGCACAGCCGGTGGGCGGCTCGGTAGAGCTCACCCTCAATCCGGCTGCCCAGCAAGCCGCCGCAGAAGCATTAGGAGATCGCCGCGGAGCCGTTGTGGCACTTGAGCCCAAGACTGGACGGATCCTGGCGCTGTATTCCTCGCCCTCGTACGACCCGAATCCCCTTGCCGCCCATGACGGGAAGACGGCCCAGCAGGCTTACGACGCTTACAATAAAGACACTGAAAAGCCGCTGGACAACAGGGCTTTCGGCGATCACACTTACGCGCCCGGGTCCACGTTCAAGTTGATCACGGCAGCGGCCATGCTCGAGTCCGGTAAGTACAAGCCGAACACGAAGATTGATTCGCCCGTCTCTTTGGATCTACCCCAAACCACGAACAAGATCTCTAACGACGCCGGAGAAACTTGCGGCGACGGCAATCCGACTTTCCAGTACGCACTGGCGAATTCCTGTAACACCACCTTCGCGAAGGCTGGCATGGCCATCGGCCAGGAGGCCCTCTCGAAGCAGGCCGACGCCTTCGGCTTCTCTACCGCCCACCGCATTCCGTTGAGGGCGACGCCCTCGACCTTCCCCAAAGACATGCCACAGGCCCAGACAGCCATGAGCGCAATCGGCCAATACGACGTCCGGGTTACCCCTCTGCAGATGGCTATGGTTTCTGCCGCCATTGGCAATGAGGGCACCGTTATGAAGCCGCAGCTAATATCGCGGATTCTGGACGCCGACCTGGGGGTACAGAAGGAAGAATCTCCCCGGGAATTTGGGCGGGCCATGCAGGCTGACAACGCGGCGCAGCTGACCAAGATGATGGTGGATGCCACCAAGGAGGGCACCGCCACCGCAGCCCAGATTTCTGGCATCGACGTAGCGGGCAAGACCGGCACGGCCGAACGCGGCAACCTGGCAGACGGCTGGTTTACCGGTTTCGCCCCTGCAACCGATCCGAAGGTCGCCGTGGCCGTGGTAGTCGAGGGCGGCCAGGCCGGAGTCGACATTGCTTACGGCGGGCAGGTGGCCGCCCCTATTGCTAAAGCGGTAATGCAGGCGGTGATCAACCAATGAGTGGACGCATTGCTGCTGGTTTCACCCTTGGGGAGCGCTACGTGCTGCTAACCCAGATTGCTGTTGGCGGCATGGGAGAAGTGTGGCAGGCCCGCGATTCGCAGGATGGGAAGATCGTTGCCGCGAAGGTCTTGAAAGAAGAGTTGGAAGGCCAAGGCCAGTTCCTAGCCCGATTCAATGTGGAGGCGCGCAACGCCCAAAAGATTTCGCATCCTGGCGTGGCTCAAACTCTAGATTATGGCGAGGACGACGGCTTGGCCTGGCTCATCATGGAGCTGGTCGACGGCGTCCCGATGACCGAACTACTGCAAGATGGCGCTACTTTGGAGCTGGATCTGCTGCTGTCGATCATGTACCAGACCGCCAATGCTTTGGACGCCGTCCATAGCGCGGGGATTGTTCACCGCGACATCAAACCGGCGAATATTCTGGTGCGTGCGGATGGAGTCGCCAAGCTTACCGATTTCGGCATTTCGTTTAGCCCGCATCAGGAACAGTTGACCGCGGTGGGCATGGTCATGGGAACAGCCCAGTACCTGCCCCCGGAGCAGGCTACGGGCAATCCTGCGACTCCCGCCGGAGACCTGTACGCCCTGGGAATCATCGCTTACGAGGCCCTTGCCGGAAAGCGTCCCTTTACCGGGTCTTCGCAGGTGGATATCGCTTTCGCGCATGTGAACCAGAAGGTTCCACCACTGCCAGAATCCGTGCCCGCCGAACTGCGTGCACTGGTCATGCAGCTGCTCGAAAAGAATCCTGCCCACCGGCCTGCCTCTGCCCGCGACCTGGCCCGAGAATTGGCCCGCGTAAGCCACATTCTCCGCACCGGCGAATCGGAGCCCAAGGCGGCGCCCTCGAAAGAGACATCGCCCAGCCGCATCCCCAAGGCAAAGAAGCGCACTCTTATGCGCCCGTGGCCGCTTCCAGGTGGGACCCACAAGGGGGCGGTGCGAACTTCTATCGAACCGCTGGCTCAAGATTCCGACAGGGTAGAAGAGCTGGACGGTGGCACAGTAGCGGCACCGGACCAGATGCCGCCCGAGTTTGCCCCCAAACACACTTCTGAATCCACCGGTCCGCACCGGAGGATCACTAAGGAATCGCTGGCCGGAGCCATCGAAGCCCTGGGCAAGTGGCGTCCCACCAAACCGCCCGCCTGGCGTCCGCCAGACAGGAATAAGAAGCGAGTGGCCCGGGCTAAGGCCGGTTCTACGGCCAGGCCTCTTGCAGCGCAGACGCAGGGGTATGCGAAGCATCAAGAAGCTGGCACTGACCTGACATACTGGATTCTTCTGGCCGCTTTTGCACTAATTGTCTTTGCCATCGCAATGATGGTCATTTGGAACATAATTGAACCTGCGAGGGCGCATGCCGCCCTCGCGCTAGTAACTGATTTGAAGGGTGTGTCATGGCCGAATCTCTGTTAGCAGGACGCTACGAGGTACGAACACTCATTGGCCGCGGGGGGATGGCGCAAGTCCACCTGGGCTACGATATTCGTCTATCTCGTGTGGTCGCCATCAAGATGCTGCGCACTGACTTGGCTCGAGATTCTATTTTCCAAGCCCGTTTCCGCCGGGAAGCTCAGTCGGCAGCGTCGCTGAACCACCCGAACATTGTGGCGGTGTATGACACCGGCGAGGAAACTGTTACCACTCCCGACGGTTCTACCGTGCAGGTGCCTTACATCATCATGGAATATGTAGAGGGGCATACGGTACGAGACCTGCTCTCTGACGGTTCTCCCGTCCCTATCGACGAGGCAATCGAGATCATGACCGGCGTGCTGCAGGCACTGGAGTACGCGCATTCGCAGGGCCTGGTGCACCGCGATATCAAGCCGGGAAACGTTATGCTCACTACCACCGGCAAGGTCAAGGTCATGGACTTCGGCATTGCCAGGGCGCTTGCGGATTCCTCGGCCACTATGACGCAGACTGATGCCGTTGTTGGCACTGCCCAGTACCTGTCTCCTGAACAGGCGCGCGGCGAAAAGGTGGACAATCGCTCGGACTTGTATTCCGCCGGGTGTCTGCTGTACGAGCTACTTACCGGGCGACCCCCGTTCACCGGCGATACCGCGGTGGCCGTGGCCTACCAGCACGTCTCGAAGGTGCCTACTCCTCCCGCGCAGATCACTCCCGACATTCCGGATGCGTTGAATCGCGTGGTAATGAAGTCCCTGGCTAAGGCCAAGGAGGATCGTTACGGCGATGCCGGCCAGATGCTGCAGGATTTGGTAGCAGCGGGTCGCGGGGCGCGCGTTGGTGCTCCCGGCGTGGATACTTGGGGCGAGGGCGAAACTCAGGTTCTCACTCGCACCGACGAACTGGATCGCACCAGGGCGCTGTCGATTACCCAGCAGCAGTCTCCGATTCAGGATCAGGCTGCATTGCGGCGAGCCCGCCAGGAGGCCAAGCGGGTGCAGGCGCAGAAGGATAAGAAGCGCAGGCGGCGGAACCGCATTATTGGCGTGTTGGTGTCGCTGCTAGCTATTGCGGCGGTTGCGGCCGTTGCCTACCTGTTTATTCACGGGCAGAAGGATCCTAACGAGAACAAGGTTGCGGTGCCCGCGAATATTGTGGGGATGTCCCGCGCTGAGGCCCGTACTGAACTGTCTAACGCGGGTCTTACTATGGTCGAGGGCGAACCGGAGGAATCGGATACGGTCGAGGCCGATCACGTGATTTCTTCGACTCCGGAGCCTGGCACGCAGGTGGATAAGGGGTCCAAGGTTACTGTCATCATTTCTAAGGGTCGAGGCGAGATTCAGGTCCCCGACTTGGCAGGAATGAGCCAGGAGCAGGCCCGTTCTACCCTTGAGGCTGCCGGTCTGTCCGCGGGGTCGGTGAGCACTCAGGATTCGGGTACCGTTCCGAAGGATCAGGTGATTACTTCTGATCCGGAGGCTGGCACCAAGGTTGCCAAGGGCACCACTATCAACTTGATTGTTGGTTCTGGCATGGTCAATGTGCCGCAGGAGCTGGTTGGTAAGTCTAAGGATGAAGTGGTTAAGTTCCTGCAGGAAAATGGCTTGTCCATTACTATTACCGAGGTCGAAACCGGCGCGGTTCCTGCCGGTAACGTCGCATCTTTGTCTGCGGTGGGCCAGGTAAAGCAGGGCACTTCTATTACGGTGAATGTTGCGAAGGCGCCGGCGTCGCCGTCGCCGAGCCCGTCTCAGTCCACTAAGGAGCCGGGTAATAAGGACAAGGAATCATCTGATAGTGGCAATACCGGTAATAATCAGAGCCAAGATACTGGCAACGAACATTAGTGGTTAGGCTGAAGTGCCCGCCGGATCGGTCCCGGTGGGCACTTTTCTTTTGCGTGTTTTTACAGGTGGAGGGCGGCTAGTTGCCAGGGTTTTTCGGCGCCGTATAGTTTTTCTTCGGCTTTTGCCCAGTCGTGCCAGTGGGGAACGTAGAGTTCGCCGTCGCGGGCCAGAGCGCGCTTTTTGCGCTCGGCGGCGTCTAGTTCTAGCCATAGCCCTACGGCGCCGGGCGCGCTCACGGAATCGCGGGTGAGGGCGCCGCACCCTTCTACGATCCAGTCTTTAGTTGGGTCCGGGCGTAACCAGTTGCCCCAATCGTCGGCGTACCAGTCCCATAGGTGTACTTGGGTGATGCGGCCGTGCAGTAGATCGGCGCAGGTGTGGGCGGCTTGCTGAAGGCCGTCCCAGCCGGGACACCATTGTTCTACCGCTAGTAGTTCGAGTTCTTCTGTTTCTTGGCTCAGCTGCTGCGCTAAGGACGTCTTGCCTGATCCGGAGCGGCCGTCTATGAGGAGTCGTAGTGGGGCGTCTCCGGCTAGGGCTTTCGCCTTTGTCAGCAGCTGGTTCACCTATGGTCACGCACCTGGCGGAGCCAGTTGGCAAACATTTGGTGTCCGGCGTGAGTGGTGACTGATTCGGGGTGGAATTGGACGCCCCATAGTGGCACTTGCCTGTGTTGGATTCCCATCACGATGCCGTCGTCGGTGGTGGCGGTCACTTCGAGCTCGGTGGGGATGGTAGCGGGGTCGACCGCTAGGGAGTGGTAGCGGGTTATTTGCAGCGGGCTTTCGATGCCTTCGAAAATGCCAGCACGGTTATGGCTGATCATAGATGTTTTTCCGTGCATAAGCTGCGGGGCGCGCACTACTTTGGCGCCGCAAATTTCGGCCAGTCCCTGTTCACCTAGGCACACCCCTAGCATCGGTTTGCCCACTTCTTTGCAGTCCCGCAACACTGCGGGGCTTGCTCCGGCTTCCGAGGGCGTGCCCGGTCCGGGGCTAACAAGGATGCCATCGTATGGGGCGATGGCATCCTTTACAGAGGCCGCGCGGGTTGCCTGTGGGGCTTGCCCGTTTTGGTCCGTGTAGAAACGTCCGCCTATTTTGTCTATATCTACCTGTGCCGGAGCGTTTGCGGCCACGCGATCGTTGCGCACCACCTCAACTGTGGCGCCCAGGGCCCGTAGGTAGCCGACGATGGTCCATACGAAGGAATCGTAGTTATCTACGCACAGTATTTTTAGGCCCTTGCCCACTTGCTGATTTTCCATATGTTTTGCCTAATGAACAGTATTTCCGGTCAGATTGAAGTACTTTTCCGCCCAGGGGTAGACCCAGGTAAAAAGTACTGCAATGGTACCCATAAGCAGGACTAGGGCTTCTAGCAATTTCACGAATGTGGGTCCTGGCAGTATCCGCCACAGTGCTGCGTACATTATTTTGTTCCTTCTAGTTCTGCGGGGATGCCGGTTTCAGGGGGCACCCAGTGGTCTAGTTTTGCGTGCACTATATAGCGGTGCGTGTTGCCGAATTGTCCTCCCGAAGCGGTCGAGCACGTGGTGAGTGTCATCAGCCGTTCGGTTGGTTGGGCGCCGCTGTCGCTACCGGGAACGGGCGCGATTACGGATCCGTCGTCGGGGGTGGTCAGCTTCTTCTCTGTTACTTTGTAGACCATCCAAGCTTTTTTGGTGCGCACAATAATGTTGCTACCGGCCTCTAATCGATCGATGTAGCGGAAGTTGGATCCGTAGGAGCGGCGGTGGGCGGCTACAGAGAAGTTTCCGACCTCGCCAGGTAGGGCGGTGCGTTCGTAGTGTCCGGCTACTCCCCTGTCCAGGATGTATTGGGCGGATCCTTCTACGACGGGCACGACCATTTTTTCCCAGGAGGGAACGTGCAGACTAGCAAAGGTGGTGTCCCATCCGGGCCGGTCCGTGGCGGGCGGGGCGTCGTAGCGCAGGTCGTTGGAAATTTTCTTGGGCCCATCGTTCAACTGCTTGTCGAACTTGCTGAGGGCGGCGTCCTCGGAAGCGGCTACCTGCCAGTCAGTTACATAGACTTGCCAAAATGCGAACAGGCCGATTACCAGGCCTATGGTTATAAGCAGTTCCCCAATAACGCTGATTGGGTCGGCTCCGCGCCGGCGTTTGCTGCGCGGCTGGGGCGTTCTGACGTGGCTCACCCGCTCACCTCCTGGTTTTGCTAGAAACTATTGTATGAGCATTCACGTTCGTTTTATGCTTCGTGTTGCATTTGTCGCCTGTGAAGCCACTACACTAGGATTCGACCAGAATCGTTTTTACCCCAGGAGTCGCAGTGGCCGAGTCCCGCAAGTCTAGTAAGTCGCATAACATTACCGTCGATGAGTCCGAACTGAACAAGGGCTGGTCCGCGGACATGACCCCGTCGCCACGGTGGTGGGCGCCCGTTTCGGTGACCATGATGATAATCGGCTTGCTCTACATCATCGTTTATTACATTTCTGGCGCTAAGTACCCGATTGGCGCTATTGGTAACTGGAACCTGGGCGTCGGCGTTGGCGTTGCGATGGTCGGGTTCTTGATGCTACTTCGGTGGAAATAAATTCTCCGTCCTTATCGGTAGGCGTCCGCAGCACTTGCATGGCTGCGGATCAGCACTAACGATAAGGACGGATATTTTTTGAGCGAATACTAGTCGTTGATCTCGACGGATTCGATAACTACATCTTCAAGAGGACGATCCTGAGGGCCGGTGGGCACCTTAGCGATCGCGTCAACTACCTTCTTGGATTCTTCGTCGGCCACCTTGCCAAAGATGGTGTGGTGGTTCTGCAGGTGCGGGGTGGGCGCTACGGTGATGAAGAACTGCGAGCCATTAGTGCCGGGGCCTGCGTTTGCCATTGCGAGCACGTAGGGTTCGCCGAAGGTCAGTTCTGGGTGGAATTCATCTTTGAACTGGTAGCCGGGGCCGCCAGTGCCGGTGCCGAGCGGGTCGCCACCCTGAATCATGAACCCATCGATGACGCGGTGGAAGATTACGCCCTTGTAAAGCGGTTCCGAGGTGGGCTTACCGTTGGTCGGGTTTAGCCATTCGCGCTCGCCGAGGGCGAGTTCGCGGAAGTTCTTCACGGTTAGCGGGGCGTGATTCGGGAATAGTTCTAGGCGGATGTCGCCTTTGTTTGTGTGCATTATTGCTTCCATGGCTCCAATGTTGCCAGGGTGAGGGCGGCGACGCTAGTTTCGATGCGCATTTTTGCTGCCTTCGGGTGTCGCCATTGGCGAAATTTTTGTTCACTACTTTATAGGTCAAGCAAAAGCTGTGGTTTGTTGGCAGAATAGAAAGGTATACGCCGAAAGTGTTTCGGCGCCGACAATGTGAGGAGCATGTGGATGTTCGGTAAGAAGAAGGAAGCATCGACCGAGGCCATCGAGTCGGTTCGCGACCACGCTCATGGTTGGATTGACGCGGCCGCCGATTACGTGGCCCCCAAGGTTGATCAGGCTTCCAAGGCGATTAGGCCAGTTTACGAGGACGCTCGTGCACGTTTCGAGGACGACATTTTGCCCCGCGTAAATGAGGCAAGCGAAAAGTTGCAGAAGGAAGTTCTACCTTCCCTCGAGCAGAAGGCTCAGGATGCTACTGAGGCTACAAAGAAGTACGGCAAGGCAGCTCAGTCTTCCGCTAAGAAGTACGCGGCAGCGGCAGCGGCTTCTCCTGCAGTAAAGAAGACGCGGGCCGCAGCTGAATCGGCTAAGTCGGCCGCGCTCGACACTCCGGTTCCCTCGAAGCGTGAATTGAAGAAGGCCGCCAAGAAGGCTGCCAAGCAGGCTAAGAAGGCTGCTAAGGACAACAAGAAGGCTTTGGCTAAGGCCCGCAAGTCGAATAGCTCTTCTAAGGGCGGCATCATTGCCCTGTTGATCGCTGCGGCTGTTGGCGCTGCCGGCTATGTGGCTTGGCGCCGCACTAAGCCGGTTGAAGATCCGTGGGCCGAAGAATATTGGGAGGACGTAAAGATGGATCTACCTATTGACGACCAGGAAGTTCCTAACGAGCAGGCCGAGGACGCTGCTACCACCGAGCAGGTGCAAGATCGCACCGAGCAGAAGGTAAAGGCGCATGAGGCCGGCTTGGACCAGCACTCTGACAACTAGTTTTTGCTAGTAGTTAGTGGGAGGGGTTTCGACCCCTCCCACTTTTTTGCCCAAATATTGTTTTTCTGAGCGGCAAATAATACGCAGCCGTATTATGGTTTTATAAATTCTTTTATCTTATGTAGTTTTCGAGGGGTGGCACATGATTAAGCGCGCAATTGGTATTGCTCTCGCGTTCATTGGCCTTGTCGTCGGAGCAGGGTTTGCTTCCGGGCAAGAAATCTCCCAGTACTTCGTGGCTTTTGGTCTTTCTGGTATTTGGGGAGCTGTGATTGCGGGGGTGGTAATGGCTGCCGCCGGTTTGGCCACTCTTGAACTCGGAAGCTACTTTCAGGCTAAGGAGCACAGGTTTGTGCTAGATCGGGTGACGCACCCGATCCTGTCGCGTTTCTTTGACGCTTCGATCATGTTCACGTTGTTTTTCACCGGCGTGATTATGATTGCTGGCGCGGGTGCAAACTTGCAACAGCAGTTTGGGCTGCCCATTATTGTGGGCGCTTTGATCATGGTAGGCATGGTTATTTTGGCGGGGTTCTTGGATGTGGACAAGGTGACTCGGCTGATTGGCGCGATTACCCCGCTGGTTATTATTTTCTTGGTTTCGGTTGCGATCTATTCAATCGTCACCGCTACGGAATCTGTTTCCACACTTACGCCGGTGGCTCACGCAACCGTACATACCTCGTTGCCCCACTGGTCTATTTCGGCATTGAACTATGTAGGCATGGAGTTCATCATTGCCGTGTCCATGGCGATCGTCATGGGCGGCGATTTTGTGGATCCGCGTTCAGCTGGACTGGGCGGACTGCTGGGCGGCATTGTTTTCGGCGTCTTGTTGGCCTTGTCCGCCCTCGGTTTGATCTATGCGGTGCGAGATACTGCCGGCTACGACATGCCCACGTTGCAAATGGTTGAACTGGTAAGTCCGAAGCTAGCAGTTGTGGTGGCGCTGATTATTTTCGGCATGATCTTCAATACCGCTATCGGCATGTTTTACGCGTTCGCGAAGAGGGCTTCCTCGTCTAAGCCAGAACGTTTCCGCCCAATCTTGATTGTTACCACGCTAGTTGCTTTTGGCGTCAGCTTCATCGGGTTCAAGAAGCTGATTGCTATCTTCTACCCGATCATTGGTTACATTGGCATCGTTCTAATTGCAGTGATGGTGTACGCATGGTTGCGCCAGCGATCAAATATTTCCGATGAAGCTGAACGGCGTGGCCGGATCCGCGCGCTGGTTGCCCGCAAGCTCAACCCGGGACTCCGTTTTGGGCGCAAGCATGCTGCAGCTTTGAAGAGGGCGCTCTCTAGGTCACCTATCAGAGATAAGGATCTGTCTGACAGTATCCACGACGAGGTTGCGCAGGAATTGGCTTCTGACGATGAGGTTAATTTTTCCGAGGAGGATGCTGCGAAGTATTCCACTGAGGACAAGGACTCTAAGCCAGAAGAGGCTCCGGCTAAGCCTTCTGAGCAGAGCGGCGGTTCCACCGCTCAGTAGCTTCAGTTACACACTGCCCCGCCTTTGGCATGTGCCGCGGGCGGGGCATCTTTTTGTTATTTGTGCGGCTACAGGTGACGGCTTGCTTTAGGAAGCGATCACTACGGCGAGGGCGAATATTGCGACTAGCTCGAAGAACAGTAGGATGCTCACGCCGATGGCTGCCTTTTGGGAGTATTTATTTCCTACTAGGTGGAGGGTGCCGTCGACGTCAAATGGGAAGATCAGGAATGTAACTACTAGCAGGACTAGGGTAAGCAGCACCCCTATCAGTTGCCCTTGGTAGAGGGCTCGGCCCGCTAGGACTATGCCGGCAACTACGGCTACCACCCCGAATAGTTTGAGGCTGGACGTCTTTCTCATGGCATATTGGCACACTACCGCCAACACGATCATTATGATGCCTGCTCCAAGCGGCCAGTAGCTCCCAAAAATCGAGGATTCTGCCGAGAGTTTGACTGGAACGCTGTGGATCGGATCGTAGAATTCGTTGTTGACTTCACCTGCTACAACTTTTTTGTAGAGCAAGTATTTTCCAAGTTGGCTACCAATGCTTTCTCCTGCCCCCAGGGAAGAGACTGCGCCAAAGAATGCTGCACTTCGTGAATACGTCATCCAGATGCAGAAGGCAGCTGCCACGAACCCAAACATTGCTGACAATTCAGGGGCCAGCAACAGAGCTAGCGTTAGAAGGAGGGTGTTGCCGTTCTCGCGGTCTATTGGCGAGAGCCCTATAAACCACGCATCGCCACTAACATCGCCTGTCAGTACCATGTATACGCTTTGGCACAGGATGCCAACTATGAGGACCGCAAGCAAGCCAACTAGGCAGAGGGCTATCTTCCTCCACGTTATTGGGGGCGTCTTCGTCGTCTCGTACCCGGCTCCTTGCATTAAGTAGCGCACCAGGACGCCGTTAAGCATCTGCTCACTGTGCTTGCGCTCCCCTGCGTACTCGCCGGAACTTATAGAACCCATTTACTTGCTTCTCCTAACTACTAATTCGCAATTCCCGCCCTGGGTAGGATGGCTATAAGATTCGGCAAATAGCGCTGCTGGCGCCATGAGTAGGGTGAATCCTCCCGGATGGCAGCAATGATGGGATCGGGGCCTGTTCCAGTCCCCGCGTTTCTTGCTATCTGCGGTACCAATAGAACCACTGGCTCTGATCGGGTCACTTCTCTAGTTGCTACTTGAGCGCGTCCGCAAGATCCTTTACGTTCCCTACAGGTTGGAATAACTTGCGGCAGGTATTCTTGAGTGAAATGCCATCTGAGCTCAGTGGATCATTGAGGTTGTTATACGAGGTCATCACATCTTTCACTATCGGTTTGAAAGTCTTAACTACGTCAGCTCCCTTATCCATAACATGCGACTGCATCACCGAGTTACCCATGGTGCTCAGCTTGTCGAACGCAGAAAGCCCTGCACCGCCACGTTCCATCGCGCGCAATTTGCCATATAGCTGGCTGTATTCACCAAAGTGTTTTCTAGCCGTGTTGAACTCAGCAATTTTCTTCTTACTTGGCAATACGTCACCAAAAAGTACCTTCTTGAGGCCGTCGCTGCTATTCAGGAAAGAATCTTTGCCATGTGTCGCATTGTAGAAAGACTCTTTCACGGCCCCCTTGATCTCTCCATATGCGCCGCGTTCAATGCCAGAGAGCGGACTTGACCACTCTCCTGTACGAAGGTAGTTCTTTGCCGATTTAGCTATGCCTGCTCGGAAGTTTTTGAACGCTCCGCTCTTCAAAAGTGGAGAGAAGTTTTTCTGGAGCAGCTCCCCCGTATCAGTCAGTTTTGGAGCGAATGCCTTGGCAGCTTTACCTACCTTCAGCCCCTTCAAACCCGTGCCAAGGGCCTTTGCGCCAGGGATTATGGTTATTGCGCCAAAAATAGCGTCTATCGCGAACTCTGCTCCGCTCTTATCGCCAGCTCGCCATTGCATAAAACCATCGAATACTGTTATTAGAGCCGCTGCTCCTAATGCAATTGCGATAGCGCCGCCGCTCACGAAGCAGGCCACTATTCCAAGAACCACAGACACTACTTTTGCTACTTTGACTAGAACTTTCCAGGCGTCAGAATATAGAATCCTTTCCCACCCGTTTAGCTTCGGGGCATCGTCTTTTGCGGACTCGATGTTAGCTGCCGTCGTGGCGGCATCATCATCGTGAGACCTTTTTATTTCATGAACTCTTTTTGTAGCTTCCGCAATTCGCCCTTTAGCCTCGTTCAGCTTAGTCTGATACGACGAAACTTGCCTCTGCGCTTCAACTACTTGCGCCACATTGCCGCTTGTTATAGCCGACATCCCCGCCGTTACCACATGACCCATAGCCTGCCGAAGTGAAGCACTAGCTGCGGCTCGGTCTTGCTCTGCCGCTTCTGCCTTTCTTACCTCAACGCGGGCCTTTTCCTTCGAATCCTCAGTTTTTGTTTTCCAGTCGGCAAGGTAGTTGCCGACCGTATTGAAGCTACTAGCAAATTTCCTGAAGTCATTCGGCAGCTCCCCAGACTCCTGTTTTAAAATCTGGGCCCATTTACCTTGCTGATCGCCCAGAGAGCTACCGTCAAGAAACGCAGCCATGTTCTCGAAGGTGTCACCTAACTCCTGGTAACGCCCAATCATCGTTTGGATTTGCGCACCATCACCACGGATAGGATTCCGTGACTCCCCCACCAAATACCAATTCTCACCCATGATTCCCCATAACTACGAAATGCCTAACATTTCGCATAACAAAGCGTGTATTAAATACTAAGAAATAACCGTCAGAAGGAACTATACCCACCTGCGGAGGTTGATATTGTCGGAGTTGCCTCCTGAATAGTTTGCGCCATATCTGAATCCGCGTGGTCAGTACTCTCGATAACTTGATCAATAAAACCAGAAAACCGCTCTACTTTTTTCTGATACTTATTTCTAGTACTTTGTACTTGACGATTGAAGCCTCTTAGCGCAGTAACGACTTTCCGATGCCCTACATTTTCGATGGACGGAGAAATACTGCCGTCACTCTGCAGACTCAGGGTATTTCGTATGTTGTCAAAATTGCTCTTGAGCTCTTCCAGGTCATTCTGATTCACTTTAAGATCGGCCACGGCTCACCCCTACCTTCACGAAAGGTTGAGTTCCGAGATCTTAGTTGCTCAGAATCCAACCCAAGCCAACTATTAGTTCAGACCGGATGCCAGCGAGGAATCCAGCTCAGACATCGACTGCTGCGCCTTGTTCAGGAACTGCGACATACCAGTAAGACCCTGCACCGCAGACTTAGCACCCTGAGTGAACTCGCTGTAAGAAGCCTGGAAAGCACCAGAAGCCTGATCAGTCTGAAAACCAGCCGAAACCAGCTGCTCCACCAAAGACTGCAACTTACCCAAAATACCCTCAAGCTCACCCTGACCAGACTGCAACTGAGAAGCAACCTGCTGCAGCTCAGCATAAGTAACATTCATGTTCGCCATGGAAATACTCCAAATCAAAATAGTCGGTTTCCCAAAACAGCCGGCAAGATCACCGACCCATAACCAACCCTAACCACCCCAAAAACCCCACAACAGACCCAAACAACGAATACACTTAAAAACAACCCCCAGTTCACCAACCGTTAACCTGTGAGGTGATAGTGCGTTTTGCATTTCAGAAAAGCCAGTTTAGGCCGCTACTTAGATAGAAATAGTAAATAGTTTTCCGCAACGACCAGGGTTCGGAAAACTTTAGAAAACAATGACTCCGTCGTAGATCACGCCGTCTCATATAGAGGCAGGACCAATTGGGCATATTCCTTATTACTACCCGTAATCAGGGCCCTGGCTAGATCGCAAGCAAATTGTTTATCCAATAGATTAGTCAGAACTAGAAGTGCCATGTCTGCAGCGAGCTTCTGGTAGGTCTTATACCACTCGAACCTCTCTTCCGGCTCCCAACTCTGCATATTCTCGGTGCCAGTTCGCTCAAAATTCTGCATGGTCAAATGAGGAATGGAAAGAATTCCTCCCCCCATCGCCACCTTCTGCATGGTGAGCAGGTTCTGAATACCAGTGCCGAAATCAGCTTCGTTTCCGCCCTCTTCTAGGCTGGCTTCCACCATCGGCACGTTAGTTCTGCTCCCAGCCACCCCGACAGCCTTCGCATGCACAAAGTCCTTCCCATCCCACGGGAACACCGGGGCGGGAATAATGCCTGTTTCCTCGTCTGAAACGCCAAACTTTTGCTTCGCCCGAAACTGGTATGCACGAATCACCTGGGCAAGCGTGAAAGCATATTGGACAGTTTCCCGGTGCATTGGCACGTCCTCGGGAATGGAAATCTCGTTTTCTCCCGACTGCAGCGCATCCCAGTTTTGTTTGAGAGACTCGCTCGAATTAGCAGGCTGCTCCGGGGCATCATCTGTGGACACCCGCTCCCCATTAGCCAGACCGCTGTTCTTGGCAATCCGCTCAAAACGACGCTCGTCTGCGATCTTGGTGAGCTTATCCACCGTCTGCTGATCGAAGGTAACCCCCATATTCGGCAACATCATGTCCAGGAATTCCAAATATTCCCCGGACAGTAACTGCATAGCTGGGAACCACAGCTGGTCATCGTCCTGGCTGTACCTCAATAGCAGGTGAGCCCCCATGCGGCACGTATTATCCACGTGGTCAATGAGCTCCGTAACCGCATCCGATTCTTCGTCCCCGAGCTGTTGCAACCGCCCGCACGCATCCCACAGCAAGGTGAACACCCACCCTGCAATACCGGACTCTTTAGTTCTAGCAATGGCGACGCTCATAATGCCAGGTACGCCATTTATGGTCTGCTGATTGCCCTGGGCGCACTCTACAAACATGTACCCGTAGCTATTTTGGCCAAACAGATCAAACCCAGCACTAATCAGCTCATCTCCGGCATGTTCACCAATTGACGGAGATTGCTCCACTAGCTTTATTAGCTCCTGCACGTCTGCGATGAATTTTTCATCCCCGGTGAAGATCTTTACCACTGCAGTGTCCCTTCAACAACATTGCACATTACATACAATAGCGAATTTCCTTGCGTCTCATTACGCAGCTTTACTCCCGCACGAGCAGTGCGGGAGTAAAGACCCTGTAGACCTGTTGTAATCACTTAACTAACGCGCTTAGCACACTGCTAAGTAACCCCCATGGACCAAGTAGTTTGTCGGAGAGAGAAAGCAATGAGAAGACCCCACCCGAAAGCGGTTGCGCTGCAGGCCCGCTTTCCCAGGAAGGAATTCCTCCCTGCATGGTTGGGCTAAATAGGCTTCCCCCGCCCGAGGACGTGGCGGCCGCTCCCGTCGAAGCCGAGGCCTCTGCTCCACCGATATGCCCTGAAGAGCTGAAACCACCACTTGCGGAGCCAAAACTGCTCGGTTCAGACATGTAACCGGAGCTGGTGTACCCGTCAGTACCACCGCTCATCAGGTTCGCACCGCCGGACGACTCGCTCGCCCCAGCTGCTCCCGCATGAGCCGAGACCAGTGGCTGCGCAGTTGTAGCATTAGCGGGTTGTGTCGCGGCGCCTACTCCGGAATACGCATTTGTTGCTGGCGCCGCCGCGGCTCCGGCTCCGGCAGTTCCCGCACTACCAGTTGTTGCTGGCGCCGCCGCGGCTTCGGCATTTCCCATGCCGCCCGTCGTTGCAGGGTGACCGTTAATTATTGCACCGACCTGGTTACCAGCCTCCTGCAACTTCGGTATCACTGACCTCAACCCGTCAGGCGACTGCAAGAACGAATCAGGTCCTTCAACCAAGTTGCGGGCTGACTGCGTTACTGCACCGATCGCATTTTGCGCATCGGCGGGACTAATGTGTGTCAGTGGATTATCCCACTGGCCGGTAGTAAAGAGCTTATTTACCGAATTCCCTATCGCGCCAAGGACGTTCTTGACTGAACCACTATCTAAGGCGGGTTTTATGGCGCCCATAAACATCTGCGATACACCTGTGAGCTGAGGAGCGAAGGACGCTACCCAATTGCCACCGCTCACAACCGCCTGGAAGGCTTGCCCCAACACCCCGCCTGCAGCTTGTAATGCCGGCAAGAGGGAGGCGCCGATCTTGAGCAAATTATCAATGGTTAGCTGCCCGTTGACACCCATACGCATCACTTGGTCTATAGCCTGCAGGCCTGATACTACGGCACTCGCAACGGCCACCCAGCCTCCGCCCATAAACATCGCCACAACGCCAAGTACAACGGACACCGCCTTTAGGACCTCCATGAGTCCCCGCCAAAAATCCGAGTACAGCAACTTTTCGATCCCCTTGAGCTTGGGAGTTTCCTCATTTGCTGCCCTGATCTGGCTGACCACTTGCGCCGCGGCTGAGTTGTACTCTTCTTTGACCATCTGTACCTGCGCTTTTGCCTCAGACAGGCGACTAGACGCATTTCCAAGCTGGCGTTTATAGCTTTCCAATTGGGAGCTCGCACTAGATGAGCCTTCATGGGCGCGCTCAGCCAGCCCCATGATCTGGCTAATCGCTCCGCCAATGCAGCGACTATCCGTGTGTGCCTGCTCTGCCTCGTTTAGTGCATGCTCCGCCCTGAAGCGCAAGGGATCAATGTATCTCTCCCACGACCTCAGTGCCTGTGCCACCTTGTGGAATCCGCCAGCGAACTGGCGGAAGTCCCCAGGAAGCTTCTCGGACTTTTCTTGGATCTTGTTAGCCCACTGCCCCTGCTGGGCGCCGGTAGGACTACCACCGAGTAACGCCGAAGCGTGTTCGAAAATGTCGCCTAAACGCTGGTACCTCTGGCTGAGCACAGCAATTTCACTGCTATCTCCGGGAATCGGATTAGATGACTCCCCAACAAGATGCCAATTTCGCTCCATCGGATTCTCCAAGTCCTATTTACCCGTGACACGCACAGAGCTGGTGATCAATGCGAACAGCTCGAACAGTGTCTCGGCAACGTCTATTTGCGGGCTAATCCCGGTCGTGACCAAAACTTGCCCCGCAGTTGGGATAAAAGTACGAAAATGCACGAGCTTCGTATCCGCTGGCCCGTCACCCGTCAAAGACCGCGCAGAGGCAACCGCAGCCGCTTGAATGCCACGCCCTAGTTCCGGCACATCGACAGGTATTAGATCCATAACTTCGTCGTCCGCCAGGGCTTCCTGCTCTTCTAGAAGAGTCTCGGAAATGACCTCTAGCTCTTCATCTATCTCACCAAACGCGGAAGCCGGCGGCATGATCGAAACCATGAACGTAGCCATCAAATTGTCTACGCCCTGCGGATCCGGATTGGTTGTATACGCTAGCCTGACCCCAGAATTCCAGGCCTGCTCGTAAGCATTAGAAAGACCTTGCCGAACCTTCGGATAGACTTCGTGCCAGTTAGCAACCGTGTTGCGCATGGGATTCAGTACCTTGAATAGCTGCGCGTCACGCCGGTCAGGATCAACGTCAATTCGTTCCCACCCAGCGGGCGGGATGAAAGAAATAGTTAGTTCGTCCTCGGCAGTGCTCATCGGCTCCCACCACCTGTATTTGCTGTAGCGCCCTGCGCTTGGGAGCCACTCCGAGCGGCTTGAGCCATTTGATTGTCTGCCTCGGTAGTGCCCTTAGAGACATTCTCCAGATACTGCGAATAATTTTGTACTTTTTCCTGATACTTATTCCGAGTCTTTTGTACTTCGGCATTAAAATCAGTAAGCTCACGGATAATATCTGGATGGCCCACATTATGCTTTGTAGGCTCCATGTCTTCATTATCCCCAAGGCTCAATACTTGCCTAATATTAGAAAAAGTATTTTGCAATTCGTCCAGCTCTGCCTGGTCAACTTTTAGGTCTGACATTGCCCCTCCGGCACTTTTGTTGGGCCCTGCCCGCTCACCCGGAGGGCAGGACCCAATGCGCGATTAGTTAGTTCAGACCGGATGCCAGCGAGGAATCCAGCTCAGACATCGACTGCTGCGCCTTGTTCAGGAACTGCGACATACCAGTAAGACCCTGCACCGCAGACTTAGCACCCTGAGTGAACTCGCTGTAAGAAGCCTGGAAAGCACCAGAAGCCTGATCAGTCTGAAAACCAGCCGAAACCAGCTGCTCCACCAAAGACTGCAACTTACCCAAAATACCCTCAAGCTCACCCTGACCAGACTGCAACTGAGAAGCAACCTGCTGCAGCTCAGCATAAGTAACATTCATGTTCGCCATGGAAATACTCCAAATCAAAATAGTCGGTTTCCCAAAACAGCCGGCAAGATCACCGACCCAAAACCAACCCTAACCACCCCAAAAACCCCACAACAGACCCAAACAACGAATACACCTAAAAACAACCCCCAGTTCACCAACCGTTAACGTTGTTTTCTATATCCGGTCGAATATAGGCGGTATTCATGCCCGCATAAATGACATTAATGCCGCGCACACTCATCGGGCAGAATTATCAATAACCCTATTTACCACTGCCGACATATTCCCAAACATGATCTGGTCGCGGACGTCCAATCCTACGACGCCTTTGCACCGGTCCTGCCGCCTCCCGCTGGCGTAAACAACATCCGTACCATTAGCGCTACCGGCGTCCTCTATCCATGGGAAGCCGTCGCCATCCAACCCGAATATGAAATGCACCCGCGAAACCTGCGGATCCTCCACGCGCACATACTGGTCATAATCGGCAGTACCCGTCTTTCCTCGACCACAGGCCCCCCGACTAGTAAAGGGCACCACCTGTCCATCAGAAAACTCGAGCACAAATTTGTGCGTCTCAGCCGGCTTTGGCGCCTTGGCGGAAGCGGTCTGACTTTTTACCTCCCAAGCCTTAGTTACCCGATTCTCGACCGGGGTCGGCAATCTAGGAATCTCGGCGAACACCCTAGCAGGCCTAGCCACCGGTTTTATCCCCTCAGACTTCTTCTTCCTAAACCAACCGAACCACTTCATGAACGCTTCCCCTTAGTGGTCGCGCCACTAGACGCCACCTGCATGGCCTCATTCAGACGCCCAATGTGCACAAAACCGCGTCCCGCAGGGCCTTCACTGTTTAGCTGCGCCCTCTTCAAGCGAATTCCAATAAGATCCTGGTTCAATACGTCGTCCGGGCGCAGCAGGATGCCCATCTTCAACCCCCGCACGCGTACGCCCCAGGTGTTAAAGCCCATCGGGAACTGTTCAGTGTCACCAGCAACCACAAAACTGGCTCTAGAATCATCCAAGCGACCAATACTGTCGCGCAGCCAGTCACCAGCCGGGGCCTCCTTCAACAACTGGGCGTCGTCTACCGCAATAAGCGTGCGCTGGGGGCTGCCGTCAGCGCCGAGGATGTACGGTTCCAAAGCCTCGCGAGTAAAGTCGGTGGGCAGGGTAATCAGCCGTTCCACCCCGGGCCGGTCCGCAAAACGATGCAGCATATTCCTCTTGGGAGCCACAATCACCACTCGGTATCCCGCCCGCAGCCCAGAGTTGATTGCCGTAGCGAGCGCGGTCGTCTTGCCAGCCTGAATAGACCCG
The DNA here is from genome assembly GCF_030217145.1 of Winkia sp. UMB3158. Taxonomy (NCBI): domain Bacteria; kingdom Bacillati; phylum Actinomycetota; class Actinomycetes; order Actinomycetales; family Actinomycetaceae; genus Winkia; species Winkia sp. UMB3158. The sequence continues at coordinate 187,348 of NZ_JASONH010000006.1, forward strand.
TAGATAGGCAGCATGGGGACAGCCACCGGGTCGTAAGAGATGAGCGAGTTGTCGTCTCCGCCGACGCCCAAGCTCAGTCGAGGCCAATTGAGGTCAGCAGGTTCAGGCAGCCCTTCGACCTCTTCGCGTTCCCAGACACGTTCGACAGAAATATCTGTAGGCAGCTCCTCTACCGCAAAAGGCCGAAGAGACTTGGGCAAATCCAGATACTTCTCGCGGAGCTTGGTGCCCAAAGCACGAATCCGCTCCGACTCCTCGCGACCGCTGAGCTCCTTGCCAATGGTGGCAATCTGCAACTCTGCCAAATCCTCAGAGCGGAACCCCCGCCCTTCAGTCATGTTCTCGGGAACTTCGCGCACCTTCATGCCGATCAAGGTGTAGTCAGAAGGCTCCACCAGTTTCAGCAGAATCTTCGTTTCGGCCAACGTAGACATGCGGCCGCTCAGCAGCGCCCTGTCACCCGACACAATAAAGTGAATACCCACTGACGGGGCTTCCCGCATCAAGGATTGAATGCGCGTCAACATGGTGCCCGTGTCGTAAGTTTCGTACGTCGAATGAAAGCCTTCCCAAGAATCCAACAGCACAAACACGTGCGGGATCGCGGCCTCGCCCTCGGCTAAATTCTGGTTGTATTCGTCAATATTGGAATAGCCATCCCTAGAAAGCATGGCGGAACGCTTCCCCTGCTCCGCCTCCAGCTTGCGCAAGAGCCGATCTATCTTCTGCGTTTCCCCACGGTTAGCTACGGCTCCCACGTGCGGCATAGCCTTCAGCGGCCCCAGTGCACCATTTCCCGCATCAATACAGTAAAAGTGGCATTGCGCAGGGGAGTACAAGGAAGCGGCAGAAAAGGCGATAGTGCGCAGCGCAGTGGACTTGCCGGTGCGGGAGGTGCCCACTATGTACAGGTTGCCAAACGAGGCCGCATCGATGGACACAGCGTGCTGCTTCTGCGCCTGAGGGTAATCGCCCAATGCAAACGGAATGCGGATCCCCTGTCCACCGACCCGCGGCAAACTGGCCAGCGCAATGTTGTCCTGCAAGGCCGGCAGCCACGGCTCGCGCTGCGGTGGAAAATGCAACCGCTCGTTCACCTGCACGATCGCATCCACCAGCATCTTCAAATCCGTAACAGCTACGTCTCCGCGCGTTTTCTTCGCCTCGGGGCGACGCGGCGGGGCGGCCCCCAACTTCACAAACGGAACCGACCGCATGAACGGCTCCTTGGCAGAGTGATCTACCAAGTCCTCGGCCTTGATATACCGCCCTCCAACACGCGCGGACTGGAACGGAATCAACGAGGACGAACCGAGCCTTACTACCGCACGTCCCGGAGTGTTCTTCGAAATAAGAGCGGCATCTTTGGCATCGATTACGTCCTGGCTTTCCTCGGCATCAGTCATGCGAAGGGCAATGCGCAAGTTAGTGTTCGCCCTAATTTCTGGGGACACCACACCGCCCGGCCTCTGGGTGGCCAACAGCAGGTGAATGCCCAGCGAACGGCCCCTCTGAGCTATATTCACAAGGCCGGTAACGAAGTCTGGCAGCTCGCGAGCCAGCGAGGCAAACTCGTCGATAACGATCAGCAGGCGGGGAATCTCGACGGCTTCGGGCTTCGTAGCCCGCAGGTCGATGTAGTCTTCCAAGTCCTTGGCACCTACTTGTGCCAACATGTGCTCGCGGTAGGTTAATTCGGCGCTAAGGGAAGTCAGCGCGCGCACAACCAGGTGATTATCCAAGTCGGTAACCATGCCCACCGTGTGCGGCAAATGAACACAGTCTTTGAAGGCCGCACCACCCTTGTAGTCAACCAAGACGAAGTTCAGCGCATTCGGGGTGTTAGCCACCGCCAGGGACGCTACCAGGGACTGCAGCAATTCCAACTTACCAGAACCGGTGGTGCCCGCAATCAGGCCGTGAGGGCCATCTTTTGAAATATCTAACCCGAAGGCGCCGTCCACGGACTCGCCGATCACACATGCTGTAGATCTAGGACTCGACGCCCACCTGCCCTCGATCTCGTTTGCGGTAGGCGTTAGCTCCAGAAGATTCAGCAGTCTGGATTGATCAGGGATCGCAAGCTGGGCCGCATCTGGGCTGCCATCCTCGATGGGAGCTAGAGCTAACGCCACCGAATCCAACCACCTGTCTGAAACCAAGTCTGGCATGACGTCGGTAATATCCTTGCCCAGGTTTGACGCCACAGTCAGGACGCCGCCCTCGGCAGTGACCACAGTTTCACATTCTTCGGGGAGCAGCCGTTCGTCGGCATCCACGCACAGCATGAACATGCCTACCGTCGGCCCCTCCTTGAGCAGCCGAATGGTACCCGGCATCTGGCGGAGCAGGTGCGCGTGCTCCATGATGACCACGATGTGCGAACCCGCCCAAGTATTCATTGACCGATTGCGCTTTTCCTCAGCGCGCGCATCCAAGATCGACACCAGTTCGGAAATGCGGTGGGCCACCTGCTCGGCGGTAATACCAATCGTGCGCACAGCCCCCTGCCCAAGCTGGGGAATGAAATGGGGAATCCACTGCGCAAAATGCCAATTTATCGAGGGCGTGCCCGCAGCTTCCACCTTCTCGTTTGCCCTGGGTGCAAGCAGGTACAAGCCCAGGTCCCTAGTGGAATGCAGGGCAGCCAGCTGCGCCACCGCCCATTTAAGGACCGGAAAGATAATAGCGGTCTGTCCGGTGAAGCCGACACAGCCCGATTCGGTCAAGGATACGGACACGGGGAAGCGCTCCAGCTCCCACTGTTTGACGCGCTCAAAATCTAACTTCGACGGGTCAGTGAGCGTAATGTGCGAATTCACCACTCCGGTGCCCACGCGCAATCGCAGCCATGAATCATCCGCTGGCCTGCGATTCCATAGGTGGGAGGTATGTCTGGTGCAAATGTCTAACACCTGAGAAGCGTCGGGGAATTCCACCCGCGAGTGCGCTTCTTCGCGAGCCACCGCGTCGCGCGCCTCCTTCTGGGTTTTGGCTTTGGATTCGCGGTATTTTTCCATCTGCCGTTTGAAAGATTTGCGTCTTTGCGAGTTCCCGGTGAAGTAAGAACCAACTATCATCAGGGGGCTCATCAAGCCGAACGCCAAGAAGATGTAGTTGTGCATGAAGTAGGCCAGCCCAAGGCACAGGATTAGGGGTAGCGCGGCTGTCAGCCAGGGCAGCGAAGACTTGTCGGGTTCAACCGGCTTATTTGGAAGAGAATACTTCTTGTCTTCGATCTTTTGGCGAATCTTTGGAGGCCTGGAATAGAGCCACTTTCCGGGTTTCGAGGTCGTATCTATGGGGACTGGTTCGCCGCGGGTGGTTGTGACTGTCACGATGCAGTCGGGGATCGATATTTCCTGCCCGGGGTTCACTTCGGTGGGTTCGGTGATTTCCTTACCGTCGACTCGTACCCCAGAGGACAGTTCGACCTCTTTTTTCTTCCGCCCGAAGCGCTTCTTTTTGGTAGCTATGCGCTTGGCTTTGACGTTAGGGAATACAGACACGGCCCCGTCTGCCCCGATATTCAGCATGAACTCTGAGTCCAGGGAGGCCTCGTCGGGGTCAAGGAAGGAGGAGATGGACAGTGTTCCGCTGCTAACGTCAAACACTTCACCCGTGCGAGCTCCACTGAGGAACCGCAGTTGCACCGTGCCGTCCTTTTGGTCAGTGCTGGCGTAGGGCATGAGCGCCCGCTCACCCTGCGGGTACAGCGAGATCCATGACCCTTCCCGCAGTCCCACTTCGGCAAGGGTTTGCTCGGGCCCAACCGCGCGCCCGTCTACCGCCACCCCGCTTTTTGCAGGTTCGGCCACGCTGATCTTTCCGAGGGCGGGAAACACCTCCTGTATTGGGGTGTTGTCTGCGCAATCCAAGTACACGGTGTAGCGTGCGTCAGCATGCGCGTCGTGGACGGTGATTAGCCCTTTCATGTTTGTCCTCTATACGCCGAAGGGGTTGTGCCGGTAGGCCAGCCTGCGGCGGCGGCACACCAGGGCGACTATCAGTGCAATCAGTCCGATTCCCACCAATGCTGCGCCTACTAGGACACCGGCTAGTAGTAGCGGGTTGGCTAGAAGGTAACGCCAGAAGCTCCTTGCAACTACCACGTTGGAGTAGGAGGCCACCGACTCGTTGCCTGCCTTATCCTGCACTCGCAAGGTGATGTCGTGGGGCTGAGCGTCCGCTGCCAGCTTGTACGCGGGAACGTTCTTGTCCAGCTCGGCGCCGTCCCATGTGCGCACTACCTGTCCGTCGACCTCGATCTGTGCTGCGGACAGCGCCAAGTTGTCTTTCGCATTGACGTCGATGTCCTTGGACTCGTCGTAGTACACTTTGTTGGATTCAAGTGCTCCGGTGCGCACCTGCGGTTTCTGTTTGTCTATGGCAAACTTCAGTTCCGCCGTGGCATTGTGCGCTTCGTTCTTCTTATCCATGGTGTTCTGCGACAGGTTGCCTGCCTTGTCTATGGAAGAGAGGAGCACGCGGTAGTAGCCAGCCTTATTGAACAGCTTTGCGGGAATCGTATATTTGGTAGCACTCCACCCTGCCTTGGTGGTCTGCCCAATGCGGGAATACGATTCGGGGCTAAGCGTTTGCAGCTGATCGTTCTTGGCTACCTGCACCTGGGTCAGGTTATTTTCGAGGCCGGATACGTTCACCTCTGTGACTTGGACGTTTTGTGGCGCGTCCAAATATTTGCCGCGCAGGTTGCCGGTATTTCCCTCAAATAGGTAGGTAGAGCCGAAACGGTTTACCGAGAAGGTCTTCATTACCTCCGTGGAATTGCCGGCCATGTCTGTGACCTTGGCATTTAGCTGGTAGATGTCATCTATCTTGGGGTCGCGATCGAAATCGTCATAGATTATCTCTTCGTGGTTGTCCGATTCCTTTGTCCTGGTTAGCAGGTCGGTAACGGCTCCGCGGTAGTTGCCATTCAGCCTGTATTCGACCCTGGAATGGTCCAGGTTAGTGTCGTCAGCTACCACCGTCGGCCGTACCGTTCCAGAATAGGCTGTAAGGTTTTCGACTCCACCGATTTTTATCTCGGGTTTGGTCGTGTCAATGACAAATTCGGGTTCCTTTACTTCGCGGGCCGCATTTCCTGCCATGTCAGTAGACTTCGCCAGCAGCGCGTAGTGGGATTCGCCCGTAAACGGAATGCGCATGCTCCAGGTGTCCTTACCCGTCTTCGCCCAACTGCCCGAGGGCGCCCCGGTTGGCTTCCCCGCATCGTCTCGGGCCTGCACCACAACCGGGGAATCGGCCTGCGAGAAGTTGCGGTCAACAATCGTCACCGTGGCGGTACGCGGGTGGTTGTAGTACATGCCGTTGGTGGGGTGGTTATTGTCAAAAGTGACTGTCAGCTGGGGCTCTAGCTTGTCGAGGACGAATTCGTCCTCGACCGCATTCGACTTGCGCCCAGCTAGATCAGTAACTTCCGCACGTAGCTTCCAGTTACCATCCGCGTCGTAGCGGTGCCGGTACACCCACGTCATCTTGTCACCTGACGGGTTTTCGAACTGCTCTACAGGCACGGTGAAGGTATTGCCGTCGCGGCTGTTGGTAACTACCACCTGCGCCCTGTCTAGCTTGCGCAGCAGGTCAAAGTTAGATTCTTTGACGGTCACCGTGGCTGTTCGGTCAGCTTTGTAATACTTCTGGTTACGCGCATTGTTATTGTCAAAGGCAACCTCTACTGTTGGAGCAGATTTGTCTACAACAACTCCCACCGGACACTTGCCTTGCTTGTCAGTGGGCAAATTAGAATCCTTGAATTCTCCAAGGTAACCAGTGTCGGCGGGATTGCCTGCCTTGTCAGTTAGCCCAATAGCGGTCTGATCAAAACGCAACCTCTGACTGTCACCACTCATCCGGAAAGTAGCAGTACCAATCATGTCCGCTTTCACGGCTTTGTACTGCAACTTTGGCTTGGGGTTGCGCTCTTGGTTTGCAAGTACGTTAGAAAAACCTAGCGCAGGCTTAGCAGAGTCAGCCATATTAGATTCGTAGTACTTGAATCCGAGTGCTTTATCGTCAATACCAGAGACGGTATCCTCAATTTCCCCCAGTGTTGCTTCGAAAGTCGAAGAAGCGAAAATCCATGGTGCATGTACCACCTCGGTGGGGCTTACCTGCAACTTCCCTAGTTTCGGGCCGGTGTAATCGATGGTGAAGGATTTTTCGACGCTACCTTCCGTCTTCTCTTCAGCGAATCCGCGATAGGCCCACTTCAGGTTGTATGCGCCCTCCTTTGGCATCTTCGGGTTATCTTTTGCCCTTGGCAGCTTAATCCCGTCAAGCTGCCACCTGTCGCCCTCTACCTGCACAAATTCGTTAAAGCTAAACTTTTGCGGCACCACCTGATATCGATTAGCTGGGTCTTTGGGGTGCTCTTTCAGCTCAATTGAAAAGAAATCCGCAGGCAGATTCTCTTGCGTCACATACAACGGGAACCAGCGGTCAGAAACGGTGTAGCTTATGTTTACGTCGCCGCGGTAATACAGCTCTGGATTCGACGATTCAGGCGTTCCTTTAGCCTTCTGCACCCTCACCTGCGCACCTTGCACCGAGGTCTCGCGGCGGTCTACCACCAGTACGTCATACTTGACCTTGTCACCCAGGATCTTTGCCATGGGCACCTCTAGCACGTTGCCGGCGTTGTCAGCGATGTGGACCTTGATCTGATCCATCCTGTACAAACCCTCTGCATCGATTTGGAAGGCCGCCAAGTTGTTCCTGTCGGGCCCCACAAGCTCGCCTCCAGGATTGTCGGGTGTCAATGTCTTTGCGGGACCAATCTCCTTTCCCGTCAAGTCTCTAGGGGCAGGCAGTTCTACCCGCAATGTCGCCTTGTTCAGACCCGAGGTGTTTGGGGTGTCCGAAAAACGGTCAGCCCCATTCTTCTGCTTGTCTTTCAGCTGCCCTTCCGGCAGCTCATCCTGTAAATAGAACGCGTACTGAGTTGACCCCTCCGTTTGCGAGACCACCATGGCAGAAAGGTTCTGGTACGGATTGTCCTTGATTTTCAGCTTGGGGATCTTCGGAATGAATTTATTGTCGCCGGATTGGGACGGCCCGTTCTTGAAGCTCACCTGCGGTTTTTTCCCGTCAAGGATCACCGACCCTGGGTTGAAAAGTCCCAACGGTTCTTCGTCTGAGGGCGAGAAGGTGTATTTACCGTTTCGCTGCTTCATGTCGGTATCTGGGGACTTCACCGATCCAAATATCTTGTCGGGGCATTTGTAGTAGTAATAGCCGTCTGGGTTCAGCTTAGGTAGTTCGGTGTCTTTTTCTACTGGGCACACATCTACCGGACCAACTACCTCGCCCGGCTCGCCCTCTTCGCGCGTTACCCTAAGCAGATTAATCTTCTCGGACTCCGACTGATGCTGTACTAGCGTGGTGCGCAGCTCTTCAATCTTGTCCGCAAACTCCTGTTTCTGCGACCGCACGTACACGCTAGAATCGCGGGCAACATAGGTAGGAACGTCAGCTTGGGATGCACGCTTGCCAGCAACTATCTTCTTGTCCACTACTACCTGGACGTCAGATTTTTCCTTCGATCTAATCTGAATAGAACTTGGGAAGGGAATATCATTCATATTCCGTTCGCGAATCGTAGCTGCAGTTTTAGTGTTCCGGTTACCCGCCTTGTCGGTGGCGCTTATTTTTAGACGGCGAAGCTCGTACTTGCCCGGCTTGGACAGCACAATGTCGTAGTTGAACTGCTTATTTTTTTCAACATGTAACGGGCTACCTGCGTAGCTTGCAGTTATTTTCGGGTCTCTGATCGGATCCGCATGCCCAGTAGCTACTCCTTCAGGCACCTGATCTTCGGCAGCTACCCGAATACGGCGGGGGCCGGTGACAGTTATTTCCTGTCCGTCTTCACGAAGAGGCTCGTCGCTCCCTTCTACTATATACACGATGCCCGTAAAACTAGGAGCAACGGCATCGACTACAGCCGACACAGTTTTGTTCGTCTTTTCGTCCCACCCGTCTTGGTTAACTATCGCCTCAGCGGGCCTAGCCGTAAAGGTCAACTTCGTGCCGTCCGCTTTATTTGGCACAACAAACCTGGCAAGGTGATCTGTGGAGGTAGCCGGTGTCCAGTAAGTAAGGGGATCATCGGACTTCTTCAGGAAATGTATTGAGGACAGGGTAGCCCACTCTTCCACCTCCTCGCCTTTCATACCCACTTCAACTACGTCGCGATTATCCTGCCGCTTCTTGTCAAAATCCTGGAAGTATTCGTCTCTTACAGTGGCGCCAACATAGATCTCTTGCCCGCCCCTCAACGTTTTGCCTTCATATGGTCGGATAACCTTACCTTCCTTGGTGTACAAAGACACTCCCAGGATGGGTTTCACCTTCGCAGGAGAATTTGTCGGCTTAGGCGAATTAGGGGAAGTTGGCTCCTTGGTAGTAGACGCCTGCGAGGAAGGTTCAGCAATGTTTCCAGGCGTCGGTTCATCTGCCGCGAGCGCACTAAATCCCAATGCGGCCAGTGATCCTAGTGCGAGCAGAAACGACGTTAAAGCTGCCAGTACAAAGCGGCGAGTCAACAACATTATTCTTCCCTTCCCACTACAGCCGTGGAGCCGGAAGAGGCAAGCGAGGTTACGCCCTCGTCGTCTACTTCCTGGACCAGGCCTTCCCCGGCCAGTGAAGTCTTATCTTCATCGGGGTCAATGGCTGGTTCGTCTACAGAATGAACCTGGATTTGCTGCGGTTTTGGCCGCAGACTGGTTACTTCTTCGGCTGCTACCGCCCAGGTGCCCCGGCGCTGTTTGCGAAGCTTGCTAATCTCCTCGGCCATCCGCTTGCCGTTCCTAGAATCGCGCACCTGCGCAATATCGAGTTTGCGGTATAGGTAGGCGGCTATAAGCGCAAGCACAATGGCTAACGCAAGAAAAATGCCAGCTACGGTCTGCCACTGTGCGGAGCTCATTTGGCCTCCCCTTTTACGTCCACGAAAGCGTTCTCGATTGCTGCCTTGGTCGGCCCGAATGCCTTCGTCGCCTTCTTCTTCTGCTTCTCTAGGTGGTCAGTTGTGGGGGTTACCTTACGGGCCATGGTCTCTACTTTCTTCTCAAGAGACGTCATGTCGTTCATGGCTACCTTGTCGGCCCTGAAGTTGCGCGGGTACACCTGCAAGGCATCCAGTACAAAGTTGGCCACCTCGAGCTTTACCACCGAGTTATTTTCTTCTGAAGCGATATCTACTAGCCGCTGCAAGGACCCGAAGTAGGGCTTGTAATGGCCGGCATCTGATCCCTCGTTGATCAACGGCACAATCTGGGAGTTGAAATCTGCGATGTCGGCATACACGGAAGCAATGCGATTGTTTTTGAACATCTTGTCGTCTGCCGCATAGTGCATCCACTTTGAAGCGTTTCGAATTCGCGCATACCGAACCAGCTGTTCGTCGTTCATGTTCAGGCCATTAGCCTCATCCCCCAAAAGGGATTGGTCAGCGTAGTAGTACCAGTAGAGTTTTCCGGTATCAAAAGCTAGCTGCGACCAGGACTGTTGATCTTTTTGCAGGGACTTCGAATGTTCGGTTAGGGCAGAGTTATAGGTGCGTTCTTCATCCCCATCAAAACGATTATCCGCGGTAAAGCGGTCCATCAGTGAATAGTAGGGATCGGGATCCGCCGGTTTTACGTCAGCCGCCTTCAAGTAGTACTGCAGTGCTTCATCCTTCTCAGAAATCTGATCGCCCGTTTGCATCAGCGCGTTGAAATCGCGCGAATTCGCCCAGTACCCAAGCCCCCAACAAATTAGCGCTAGTGCCAAACAAACCCCAGCCGCAATAAGGGTTCCCAAAAATTTCCACCATCGTCCCGCAAGGCCACGCTGGTATTCGTCGTCGGCTTCCTTGTAATGCGCGAGGGCGTAAGCCATTTCTGCGCCATTTTGGTAACGCAGTTGCGGGTCCTTCTGGGTGGCCTTGCCAACGATTCGCTCGAATCCCAGTGTTAGGTCGGGGTCAACTTGCCGCAGCGGAACCAGCCCATCGTTCTTTGGGTGCCTACCAGTGAGCAGGTAGAAAATGGTGGCGCCGAGCGAATAAATGTCGCTACGCGTATCCACGCTCTTAGCATCCTTGAACTGTTCCGGGCTACCAAAGCCGGGGGTACCCAGTTCCCGGGAGTCGCCAAGTAAAGCCTCGCTACTTTCCGGGGAGCCGACCTCTTTAGCAATACCAAAGTCGATGAGTTTTACCGTCCCATCCGGAGTGACCATGATGTTCGACGGTTTGATATCGCGGTAAACTACCGGGGGTTTGCGCCTGTGCAAGTAATCCAACACGTCGCAGAGCTGAATACTGATGTCAGCAACCTGGTCTTCTTCTAAAGGGCCGTCATCCTTCAGGATCTGCGCCAAGGTCCGCCCCTCCACGTAATCCATTACTACGAACAGCGAACCGGATTCTTCGATCAGGTCAACGATGCGCGGGATAGCAGGGTGATCAAATTGCTTGATCATATTCGCTTCCACAGTAAGAGACCTGACCACCATGTCGCGGCGAGTAGCATCCGACATGTTCTTAATCTGCTTTACTGCCCACTGCTTATTCAGCGACGAGTCAATGGCCAAGTAGACCTCGGACATTCCGCCCGAACCAATCTTGGTCAGGATCTTGTAGCGTTTGCCCACTACTGTGTCCGTTGCGACCACAGTGCTCCCCTAGATGTATGTATTTACCTAAGTCCTGCTGGCGCCAGCCGCATAGGTTCAAAAGGCCCAGCGGACATACAGAGGAAAACTACCGTCTTTCGGTTAAGTTAAAGTGAACGGAAGGCGAAAAGTAGCCAGACGTGAATGTGATGTGCGTCTGCTCGCCTGCACCTGAGAAATCCTTTCTCGCATCTAACCTGACAAGGCGTATACGATAGCGCTGCACACGTTTATTGCATTCTTCGTGAAGACCAATGAAAACAAAGCTGAACACCGATCGTTCTACCGGCACCGTCACTTTCACCGTAACGCTGCCCGCCACCCAGCCCCTAGATCATCTGGCGGCGCAATGGCTAGCAGGAGACCCATCTGATCTGCTCGCCACTTTTCGTTACGAAACTACCGAAAAAGGCAGCTTCCTTTACTACAACGCCACTGACCTGTTACCGCTAAAAGGCATACTGCGGGGCAAACACATCACCGAAGGATTCGCCCGCAACCTCCTCCTCACCGCCTGCGACGCCATTGAACTGTGCACTAACAACCACGTAAACCCCAAAGGCCTCCTGTTCGCCCCTAGGCACGTGTTGATCGCCCCCGATACAAAACTTGCCAGCTTCATCCTGATCACCTCGCTGATCATCGACAAATCTGGGCGCGACAGTCTAGGGCAGCTAATAAACGCACTAATCAAGGCTGTTCCTTCGCACGCCCGCGCCCTGGCGCCACTGCGCGATTACGCGTTCGCCTCGCCTGCGCCCTCGCCTGACAAGATGCGGCAATTCATTTGGCAGGCCTTTTCAGATTCGGCTACCTCTTCTTCCGCCGCCGCACCTGCAACAAAACTTCAGTTACCTGCTGCGACAAAGCCCCAGCAGCCCTCCCCGACGCCGGATGATGCAACCGTCATCCCAGCAGGTGATGCCACAATTTTGAAAGTTCCTCAGGAAAAAGAACCTACCCCTGTTAGCGCTCCCGCTCCAGAACGCACCGCCTTCACCGTCACTCGCATACGCGATGGACGCATGGCAATAGCGCGGATGCGGCAAGCTGTCATAGGCCGCTCCGCCACCTGCGACATCCACATGGGGGGAAATTCGGACGTATCACGAAAGCATGCCCAGATCGACGTGCTACCGGACGGAACCTTCCAAATATCTGATCTAGGTTCCACCAACGGCACGTTTGTGGGGGGCCGCCGCCTGTCCGAGGGCGCCAAAGCGACGCTTCAAAGCAGGGACAAATTTGCCCTATCTAAAGACGTATTCGTCATAGAAACGCTGCAGCAAAAAGGCTCCAGCCCCGCAAAAAATTGGCGGGCGTGAACAGCAACCGTCCACGCCCGCCAATTCAGCAAATACTAGTCCTCGCTGTACAAGGAGGATCCCTGAGTCTCACGACCCAGCCAAGCTGCGGCCGACGCGAGGCACATACCAATAGCAAGCATGATCCACGCAGGCAGCCAGCCGCGGTGACCAGGCTGCACGATTGCAGCAGCAAGCGTAGGAGCAAATCCCACCAGCAACAAACCCACCTGCAAACCAACTGCATATCCGGTGGCGCGCACACGGGTCGGGAAAATTTCGGTAAACAGCGTGCCCTGTACCGAGTTACACACGTTCGCCGCGCACATAACACCAAAGAAGGCTAAAGAAATGTACAGGTAATTGCGAGTTTCAATCGCCGCAAAGAAAACAAAGAACATTGCACCAATAACCAGTACACCAATGCCAAATACCGGCCTGCGGCCAATACGGTCAGACAGGGCTGCCCCAGGAGGACCACATACCAGCGCCGCCACCGACATCGCACTAATAATTGCCAACATCTTCGGCGCAGAGAGTTGCTGATAATCAACCGCATAGCTGACGCTAAATACCGTAGACATGGAACCGGTAAGTGTCATCAAGGTACAGAAAATTACGCGCAACACCGCTTTCCAGTGCTTAGTAAATACCTCAATTAGCTGGGCTTTCGTGGACAATGTAGAAGCTTCGTCCTCGGCGCTTTGATATACCGGAGCGTCGCCAACAGTACGGCGAATATACAGAGTAAATAAAGAAAGGGGGCCAATAATCCAAAACGGAATCCGCCAGCCCCACGAAAGCAAGAATTCTTGCCCGAAAGCGGTAACCGGAACGAAAGCTGCAGATCCCAAAGCAGTGCCAGCCGCAATGCCCAACATAATCCACCCCGAGTACAGGGCGCGCTTGTCGCTAGGTGCATGCTCAGACGCCAAGGTCATGGCCGCAGCCTGCTCACCACCTGCAGAAATGCCCTGCGCAAGGCGCAGGACAACAAGCATAATAGGGGCTGCAATACCAGCAGTCCTTGGGGTGGGCAGACAGCCAATCAAGAAAGTGGCAGCCCCCATCAATGTTAACGTGTAGATCAGTGTTTGGGCGCGCCCATGGCGGTCCCCAAGACTTCCAAAAAGAACGGCACCAACCGGCCGGGCGACGTAGGCTAACCCAAAAGTAGCGAACGATGCGATAGCTGCTCCGCGTTCCCCCATGGATTCAAAGAACAAATGCGAGAAAACCAGCGCCGATGCGGTGGCAAATGCAATTAGATCGAAATATTCAATTGTCGATCCCATAAAGCCCGAAAATGCTGCACGCTTCGCTACGCGCAATTGTTCGGGATCCATTTCGGCAGCAGTCGGCCTTTCTAACTGTTGCGTCGATGACAAGGGAAACCTCCGGAAGTAGACCGCAACAAATACCGCAACCAGTCTAAACCTAAATCCACGGCTGGCTGAAAAATATAACGCATTTCATTTCAGCCAAGCCGTGGAATATATTTAGCCTGTTCAGTTAGCTATTCCGAGCTAATCTCTAAGCTCGACTTACCACTGTTCCTCCGGACGTCCTTCCTCCGCCCACAGAGTGTGGAAGATGCCTTCCTTATCCACACGCTTGTAGGTGTGCGAACCAAAGAAGTCGCGTTGCCCCTGAATAAGAGCAGCTGGTAGCCGTTTCGCACGAATCCCGTCATAGTAAGAAAGGGAGGAAGAGAACACGGGAGCTGGCGCACCATGCAACGCAGCCGCAGCTACCACGCGCCGCCATGCGGGCAAGCACTCCTGAATCTTGTCGTAGAAGTAATCGTCAGCGATCAGCAAGGGCAGATCAGGATTCTTCTGGAACGCCTTAGTAATGTCGTTCAGGAAGCGGGCGCGAATAATGCAGCCACCTCGCCAAATGCGAGCCATGTCCCCATTTTTAATATCCCAGTCATATTCCTTAGCAGCCGCCTGGATCTCGTTGAAGCCCTGCGAGTAGGCCACTATCTTGGAGGCGAATAGCGCTTTACGCACGTCCTCGATGAAGGCATCGCGGTCCTGCACCTGCCATTCCTCTTCATGCCCTGCGAGGCCCTGGGCAGCTTCACGCTGCTCTGGCGAGGACGACAGGCCGCGAGCGAAGGTGGCCTCGCCAATGCCGGTAACGGGTACAGCCAGGTCGAGGGCGGTCTGTACAGTCCACATGCCCGTGCCCTTCTGGCCAGCGGCATCCTGAATCAGGTCTACCAGCGGTTTGCCAGTTTCAGCGTCAACCTGAGTTAGCACCTCTGCAGTGATCTCCATCAGGTAGGAATCCAGGTCGCCCTTGTTCCATTCGCGGAAAATATCGCCAACCTCTGCCGGCGTCAGTCCAAGGGCGCGGCGCAACAGATCGTAAGCTTCACCAATAACCTGCATGTCAGCATACTCAATGCCGTTGTGAACCATCTTCACGAAGTGGCCGGCCCCGTCAGAACCGACATGAGTGCAGCAAGGCTCACCTTCCACATGCGCAGAGATCTTCTCGAACATGGGGCCGAGGCGATCGTAAGCCCACTTGGATCCCCCTGGCATGATGGCCGGCCCTAACAGCGCCCCTTCTTCCCCACCAGAGACACCGGCACCCACGAAATGCAGCCCGGCGGCCTTCAATTCTGCTTCGCGTCGGCGAGTGTCACTAAAGAGGGAGTTACCGCAGTCAACAACAATGTCGCCCTCTTCCATGTACTGCTTGAACTGGTCGATGCAAGCGTCCGTAGCCGAGCCTGCCTTAACCATAATGATTGCGACTCGCGGCTTTTCCAACGAAGCAATGAAATCCTCTACATTCTGGGATAGAATGAAAGTGCCCTCGTCGCCATGGTTTTCGAGAACTCGTTCAGTCCTGGCAGGAGTACGGTTCGTAATCGCCACCTTGTATCCGTTGCGGGCTAGGTTCCGGGCCAAATTTGAGCCCATTACGCCCATGCCCATTACGCCAATGTCGGCCGATCCGGCCTGGGGTGTAGGGATTGCCATTACTTCTCCTTCAACAATCAGGTCAACACGAAGAATACTGTCAACGTTTAATAGCCTACCTAAGGCGGCCCCCCTGGTGGAGACCCCTTCAAAACATGACTTACAAGATAGAGGACGTCACCACACGGCAACGCCCTCTACTTTTTAGAAATCCTATTTTTCTTCGCGACGAGGGTCGCGTTCAAGAATTTCGGCTGCGGTATCGATATCGGAATACGTGTGTTTAATGTTCTCGATATCTTGGTACCACTCAATCCCCTTACCGGTTAACATGACGATGTCTCCCTCAGTGGAGTTGAGGATGGCCTTACGCACCGCATCACGGCGGCAGGTGGTTATCTCGGTGACGTTGTTCATGTCCGGACGGACCCTCTTAACCCCGCGAATCAGGTAGTCACGGATAGACTGGGGATCCTCCGTACGCGGGTTCTCATCAGTAACCCACAAAATGTCAGCCCTACGGGCAGCTACTTCAGCTAGATCCTCGCGCTTAGAGGGATCCCTATCTCCGTCTGTACCAAAGACGATGACAACTTTGCCCGAGGTCATTTCACGAACCGATTTTAGAGTCCAGTCCAGCCCTTCCGGGGTGTGGGCGTAGTCAGCAATCACTAGCGGTTGCCCCGGAGCAGGAGTCGGATTAACTTTCTGCATCCGCCCGGGCACCTGTTTAGCGCCCTCGACCGCCTTGATGGCGTCCTGGAGGTCGTAGCCCAACTGCACGCCGCACACAATTGTTACCGCGCAATTTTGCACGTTCACTTCGCCTAACACGGGGGAGGCGACCTGGCCGGTTTGCCCCTCCGGGCCAGTGAGGGTGAAGACTGTACGCATAGATTCTTGATCGGCGTGAATGTCGCTTACCTGCCAGTCTGCTTCGCTCTGGCTAAGAGCGGCCACAGTAACCGTAGGAATCTGACTGACCTGAGCCATCTTCTTTCCCCACTTGTCATCAACACACACTACCGCGCGTTTGGCGTGACCCGGGGTGAACAGTTGCGCCTTAGCCGCAAAATACGTATCCATGTCGCCGTAGTAATCCAGATGATCGTGTTGCAGATTCGTAAACCCGGCTACGTCAAAACAGATTCCGTCAACACGGTGCAACGACAAGGCATGCGAGGAAGTCTCGATGACTGCTCCTCCTAGATTTTGTTCGCGCGCGGAGGCCAAGAAACGTTGCAGCACGGGCGCCTCAGCGGTAGTGCGCGAGGCAATAATCTGGTGCTGGCCTACCGAGACCTCGTTGGTACCGCACAGGGCGGCGTGCGGATGATCCACGCCGAGCAGCGCTCTAAGTAAATAGGTAGTCGTAGTTTTCCCGTTTGTGCCGGTAACTGTCGCTGTCACCAGATCTTTTGCAGGGTTCTTATAAATCGCGCACGCAATAGGCGCTACCGCGCTACGAGGATCAGCCACGGTAATTACGGGCACCGGAAAGCCTTCGCCTACTCGAGTTGCGCCCTCGCTGTCGGTAATTATCGCTACCGCTCCATGACGTACCGCCACTGCTGCGTGTTCAATACCGTGATGGGAATAGCCCTTAATCGCAACAAAAACCCAGCCTTTATCAATGTCGTGGGTAGAAACACTAACCCCAGACACCTTGACTTTGCCTGCTTCAGCAGGGCCGTCCCAAGAAAGCCCTTCCAAAACTTCAGACAAACAAACGGGTGTAACTTTCGGACGAATATCGCAGATCTGCTCCATATGTTCGATAGTAGTCCACCACCGCTGTAGTTTTTTCTACGCGCCGAGGGCGAGCCGCAGCCTCACCGTAGCCGTTCATTCTGCTACACCCCACCAAGCAACGTACGCTAACCGCCCGGTTACGAAACAGCTAGTGAAGGCTAATAAGAGAATGGATGGGCGGCTAAGGCTGGAGTCAGCGTAAACTGGGATCAGGTTTCCTAAAACGTTGTAGCGCCACTTCCTGCGGCGCTACAACTCATTTAGTTCTTTTTGCGTCCTGAATTATTCGGCAGCACAGAGGCTTTCGCCATACAATCTTGTTTGATGGAACTTTTTACCGCCTTAGGGCTTTCTTCAGCGTCAGGACTAAACGCATACATCCCCATGCTGGTGTTCGGGCTTCTGGCCCGCTTCACCTCAGTGATTACTCTGCCACAAGCCTGGCAGTGGCTGTCTGATCCGATCCTACTGGGCATCGTTGCCGTCCTCTTAGTAATAGAGATTGTGGCAGACAAGGTTCCAGCTGTCGACACCATCAACGACGCCATTCAGACGGTTATTCGCCCTACCTCCGGCGGCCTCATGTTTGCTTCCGGCCTCAATTCAGCAACCGGAGAAAACGGCGTCGAGCAGCTCACCACCTCCGAGGCTTTTCGGCAGCCGTCAACTTGGATCGCCCTAGTTGTTGGCTTCGCGGTGGCGCTCGGGATCCACTTTTTTAAGTCTTCTTCACGACCGGTGTGGAACGCGTCTACTGTGGGACTCGCCGCCCCTGTCGTATCTACCGGAGAAGACGCAGTTGCGGCCGCCCTATCCTTCTCGGCAGTACTCGTTCCCGTAGTGGCTCTTTTGCTGGTTGCAGCATTGGTTGGGCTTATTATCTGGTTCTTTGTGAAGGTGCGGAAGCGTTTCGCTCGCAGCTCCTCCGTTGCGCGAGTGGACTAGCGCAGCCAGGGCAATCTCGCCTTTCGCGGCAAGGAACGATAGCGACAAGCGGGCGTTAGCGACCAGGGGCGGCTTTGTGGAATAAGTCCACGTATCCAGTTAGCTCCAGAGGTTTCGAGTAGCGGTTTTTCTGGAAAACCATATGCTAGATACGAAAGTGTATGTTTTTTCACATTTCCTAAGAAGGCTAGGATGCTCATCCCCAAGCTAAGAACTGTCTGCGCTGCAACCGCCATTGCCGCCGCAACACTTTCGCTTTCCGCCTGCACTATCAGCCATCACAATCCGAGCGACGGACTAGCGAGCAAAAAAGCAGTAGCTAAGATCGAAAGACTGCCCTCAGAGCAAGTAAAGGATGCAGTTGAGCAGACCACCTTCGGCGGCACCGGTCTAAAAGTAAGAGATTTTCTAACCGGGGACAGTCCCGAATTAGCCAGGCTTGAGCAAGAAGACAAGTTTGCGGAAAAAGTAGGGGAATCCTTTCCCGCAAAGGATAGGAAGTGCTATCACTCTTTCTTTACTCCCGGCCATGGCAGGTTAGACTACGTGATCAAAGCCGGCAACGGTAAGTACCGACTGTTAGTAGATAAATATGAGGAACTGAACGCCGAGGACGCGATCCGCCATAAGCTGAAGCTAGCTGGCGAATGTCGCGTGTTTACCGCTTTTCAGGATCCACTAACCTTAGACACCAGCAAACTCAATCTTAGATACGCCAAAGTAGCCGCGTTGGACACCTGGGCCTTTACGGAGAGGGACAAAGAGGCAATGTCCACCACAGCTGCTAATGGGACTTTTCTTATCACAGATCATCTCCATAAAGATGAAATTATCGAATCTACCCAAAATTTTTTGAACAAGCTAGCCGAAAAAACCAAATAACACCCCTCAAAGTAGAGAGAAACAAAATGATATCCCGTAAGCTACGCGCCATTTGCAGCATATGCGCAACCGCAGCACTCGCTCTGCCGCTGTCGGCCTGCGCAATCAGTTTCGACGGCTCCGATGGCGATTCTGCAAAGAAAAAAGCGCCAGCAGCAATCGAAAAGTTAACCGTAGATCAGGCTAAAGAAGCGGTTAAAGAATCCGAATTCGCCGGCAAAAAACTGGTCAATGCCACCTCGCTCGTACACTCCGACCCTGACATGCAGTCGATGCTGAAGCAGACACGAGACACGATCAAGTCTGCAAAGGAGCATACAAAACCTGCAAGATGCTTCGAAAGTATGACCACTGCCCCAAACGATTTGGACTACGTTGTTCAGGTAAAGAATGGCAAAAACCGCCTGGTCCAGTTGACTAAGTCCAGAGACATGAACATGACGGATAGGCTCAATAATGCACTCGACCTGGCGGACGAATGCAAGGATGTGCAGATGTGGAGTGCTCGTTTGCGGCACACCATCCAAGAGCTAGATGTTGACAATGCCGAATCCGCAGCATGGGAAACGACTATTACAGAGCAGGACGGAAATAGTTCTAAGGAGCTCCGCGCCGAAGCAACTGTTGGCAGCGTCCAGGCGACAGTCCTCAGCCGTTCTCCTGATAGCAAAGAAGCGATGACTGCAGCACTGCAAGATATCCTGAACAACCTGGCAAAACAAGCGAAATAACCAATCTAGATCGGGCACCGCTAGCCCAATCTAGAGAAACAAATAAGCTCATAAATAGAACCATATGCCGCCCATTTTCACGAGAAGAGGACCTGGAATGCTATCGACCAAACTTCGTTCACTAGGTGCAGTAGGCGCAGCCGCAACATTAGCCCTGTCGCTATCGGCCTGCGCGAACTCATCAGACTCCGCAGACGCCGGGGGTAAGAAGGACGTGTCGGCAGGGGTGCAGAACCTAACCGCACAACAGGTCGAGACGGCCATAAAGAACACCAAAGTAGACGGCAAGAAGTTGAACAAGGTAGTCTCCTTCAAATCTGGTGACCCACAAGTGGAGGCCGCCGAAAAGAAGGCCGAAACCCTCAAATCCGTAAAGGACCTGATTGAACCCCAGAAGTGCTACAAGCTCATAGAAAACGGCATCCCCCACGGCGTGGAATACCTCGTTCAGGCACAAGACGCTCCTGCTCTTCTAGTCCAGGTGGTGAAGGTCAAGGATACTAACATTGAGGACAACATCGACACGACCCTTTCATTGTCTGACGATTGCGCCAAAATCACTCTTAAATCCGGCAAGCACAACACCACGCTCCACAACACTTACAAGAAAATCGATGTTGAAAACGCAAACAAGGCCATTTGGGAAATTAATGAAACTACTCAGGATGGGCAATCCCAATCCACGGTAATGGCACGTGGCGCTAATGGCAGCATGGTCGCTGTTGTGGCAGGCAGCGATGCTGACCAAAAAGACACTATTATCGCCTCTTTGAAAGATTTACTGAACAATCTTGCCAAGCAGGCCAAGTAATTCGCTTAAATAGGGTGGCGCCCACGCAACTCACGTGGGGCGCCACCCTATTTAATAGTCAATCGATAAGACTTATCTTCTTGACCCGGGTTAGTTTGCGCCTTGCCATACTGTATCGAACGGGGTATTGGCACTTACGCGAGCGTTGATACCGCGTGTCACGAATCGTTTTGCAGCTCCCACTGCCTTCGCAATGTCAGCCCCCTTGGCAAGCTCCCCTGTGATCGCAGCAGCAATGGTGCAACCGGCTCCAGATACGCGCTGTTCGCCCACCTTAGGAGCCTCAAAACGGGTTATCTCTTTACCGTCCCACAATACGTCCACTGCCTTGTCGCCAGGTAGTTCCACGCCTCCCTTTGCCACCACGTAGGGCACAGATTCCCCAATGCGTTTGGCTGCTTCTTCTAGCTCTTCAACTGTTGTGATCTGCTCCATTCCAGAGAGGGTCTTGGCTTCGAATACGTTCGGCGTAACTACGGTGGCTAGAGGAAGTATTTTTTCCCGCAGCGCATTATCTGTATCCAGGGCAGCTCCAGGCTCTTGCCCCTTACAAATGAGTACGGGGTCAACAACCACGTTCTTCCATTTGCGCTGCGAAAGCCCTTGAGCAACAGCGTCGATAGTATCGGGGGTACCTAGCATCCCCACCTTAACGGTGTTCATCACTGTCTCGTCAAAGCACGCAAGAGAAACCTCAATCTACTCTTCAATGATGTCACGTGGGATCGGGTGGAAGCGGTGTCCCCAGCTATTCGACGGGTCAAAGGCAACGATGCAGGAAAGCGTGCCCACACCGTAGACGCCCAGCTGCTGGTAGGTTTTTAGATCAACCTGAAATCCGGCGCCGCCAGTTGCTTCCGAACCAGCTATAACGTATGCGACAGGTGGGGTGGACATGGAGCTCCTTTTGTTTGAGTTATGTTGCCCGTTAATCCTAACTGTCTCGCCGAGCGCGGGCCTATTTTAGAGTGCTAGAGCAGCCGCTGTGCTAGCTGGGCCGCACCGCGAGCGATACGGCGCGCTAGTGCCTGTCCACCAGAACCATCCGAGTCAGCTGCTTTGGACCCCCAGTCTTCCGTGGCAGCAAAAATGGCGGTGGGCACCGTCTCGGCGTGCATGTAGGTCAAGACTGGACGTAGGTGATGTTCCAATACGAGGGCGTGGCGCGGCGTACCTCCGGTGCCTCCTAGCAAGACCGGCTTGCCTTCCAAAGCTCCGTCCTCGAGCACATCGAAGAATTGTTTGAATAGTCCTGAGAATGACCCCTGGTAGGTGGGCGTTACTGCCACTAGGGCAGCCGCGCCACTTACGGCAGCCTTTATGCCTTCCAGCTTTTCATTGCCAAATCCGGTCAGAACGTTGTCGGCTAGATCCCGGGCAAGCTTGCGCAAAGCTACCTCGCGAATCTGGATTGAGTGCCCGGCGGCCCCTAGTTTCGCGGCAGCTTCTTTGGCCAGTCGCATTGCTAGTTTTCGCGACGAGGACGCGTCTGACATGCCCGCATGAATTACGACTATGCGACGTTCATTCTTGGTCCACCAGGGAGCTTCCTGGCTTTGTACCGGAGAATCTTCCTGTTCAACAGTGCCACTGCCGGACTTTTGGGACTCTTCCAACCATTTGTCGGCCCTTCCCAAGGCCGCCTCACGGCTAGGAGCTTGCTGATAGAAGGAGGCACCTGTTACCGTGTCGCCGGCTGCGGCGCCGTCGCGAGTGCCCACGCCGTCGTCCGTCTGGGCCCCAGCAGTAAGGTCGATGCTGATTTGATTCCACTCGCGTGGTTCGTTTACCAGGTCTGCATCTGGCGTCTGTTCCTGCCAAATCTTGGCCTCGGAGCGGGCCGGTTCCTTACCGCGAAGACGCAACAGAGATTCGTGGGTGGGAGCGTCCGGCACGTCTTCTTCGGAAAGGGAGGCGAACTCGCGACGCAATACCGGCAGGATCTCGCCAAGGAAGTCGATTTGGTGCAACACCTCGGTGAGTGGCAGCCCAGCGTGGTCAACAAGGAATAGCTGTCGCTGGTAGTCGCCTACCATTTCGCGGAAGCTCAACGTACGATCGATTACTTCCTGTGGGGAACCTACGGTTAGTGGGGTCTGTTCGGTGAACTCTTCCATGGTGGGGCCGCCACCGTAGACGGGCGCATTGTCGAAGTAGGGGCGGAAAGCTTCTTTTGCATCCTGGCTTCGCTTGGCCATGAATACTTGTCCGCCCAAACCGACGATGGCCTTCTTTGCTGGACCGTGCCCGTAATGTTCGAAGCGTTCGCGGTACAGGTTCACCATCTTTGCGGTATGGGAGGCGGGCCAAAAGATGTTGTTGTGGAAGAATCCGTCCCCGTAGTAGGCGGCTTGTTCTGCAATTTCTGGGCTGCGGATAGATCCGTGCCAGACGAATGGCGCTACTCCATCTAGAGGGCGTGGCACCGCGGTGAAGCCTCGTAGTGGAGTGCGATGTTTGCCTTCCCAGTAGACGTCCGTTTCGTCCCAAAGTTTGCGCAGGAGGCCGTAGTTTTCAAAGGACAGTTCGATCCCGTCGCGAATATCTTTCCCGAACCAGGGGTAAACCGGCCCCGTGTTGCCGCGGCCTAGCATCAGGTCCATCCTGCCGCCCGACAGGTGCTGCAGCATGGCGTAGTCTTCGGCCAGTTTCACCGGATCGTTGGTGGTAATTAGAGTGGTGGAGGTAGAAAGAATGATGCGTTCAGTTTTTGCTGCAATGTACCCCAACATGGTGGTGGGGCTAGAGGGCACGAATGGCGGGTTGTGATGCTCACCTTGCGCGAATACGTCGAGGCCTACCTCTTCGGCGTGCACAGCGATCTTGGTCATCGCGTGCAGGCGTTCAGATTCGGTGGGAACCATTCCGCTCGTGGGGTCTATTGTTAGGTCGCCGACGCTGAATACGCCGAATTGCATCTTGTGTGCCACGTGGCCTCCATTTCAGTTTCCATTCCATGTTAGGAAGAATGGGGCCAGTTCATGCAAGGATTGGGGTATGGATGTAACTAACAGCATGTTTGCCCAGGCAAATATTCCCGCCGAGGGCGATTTTGAGCGCGTATATTCCACAGCAACTTTGGTGCTGCGGGCGACCCCCACATTTTTGACGCATTGGGCCCGTGGGGTAAACGTGTATTTTGCCCCTGTTACAGCATTGTTGGGGTTTGGTTTTGGGTGGTTGCCGCAAGATGCCACCCCGGCCCAGTCGGTGCTGCTAGATCATGCAAAGGCGCAGGAAATCGGTGCAGATACGGACGTTTTATTTGAGCGCGCAATGGCAAATGTTGTCACCAAGGCGAAGCAGCAGTTGGCAGCTAGGACTGATGTCTTGGGAGCTCCTATCCCACTGGTGGAAGCTAAGTTGGGCGGAACCGAGGCTGCGCGGATTGCGGGTCCTGGTGACGAGGGCGCAGCGTTCTTGCTGCTATCTGGGGCTCTTGCCAAAACTAGGCAGTGGCTCGTAGATAATCGTGGTTGGAAGAACCCGCTAGTGATGCCGCTGTCGGATCGTCGCATCTGGTTCTTTGACGAGGACGTGGATGCGGTTCAGAGTGCACTTACGATGGCAGTTGGGCGCGGCGTCAGTGAGCACACGATTTGCCCGTTGCCTTTTAGTATTTCTAGAGCTGGCGATCTGAGTGAGTACGCTTTAGAGCAGACTCATCCAGGGTTTTCTACGTGGATGCAGATCAGGTTGGGGCTGCTAGAGGATGCTTACACCCAGCAGGGTAAGGTGTGCGAGGCTTCGCCTGCTGCGTACGGGCAGGTGGCACCCTTCGAGATTGGCGCTGATCCTGCCAGCCCAGAACATCCGGCTTCTTTCACTGCGCTCGTTCCCGCCCCACTTTCTTCCGTGCCGGCGGCTGATTACATCGCTTTCTTGCCTAATTCTGAGCCTGGCGAGGAACCAGATTTTACTGATTCTATTAAGATCTCTTTTGCCCAGGCCAGGCAGGTTTGGCCGGAGGGTTTTCAAATAGATGACTCGGTTTGGCCGCTGCGGTACAAGGTGAATGGTTTCCCTGATGTAGCTACTCAGGCGGAGCTTTCGGCCCGGGCTTTGTAGCGTTCGCCCTTGGCTCACAAGTGCGCTTCTAGAATCCCTCCGTTCTGGTTCTCTTCTGGCATAGTCTGGAAGGGAACTATTCGCCTTATTTTGCGCAAGGGAGCGTGCAGCAGATGTTTGTCCGCCTGGCTCGGTTCGTTTCGAGGCATGCGCGGGCGATTATTATTAGCTGGCTACTGATAATCGCTGCCTGTCTGACTGTTTCCGTTACGGGAGTGGCGGGTGCGCCCATCTGGAAAAGGCTGAATTCTGACATTCCTATGGCCCAGGGTTCCGAGTCCGAGCAGGGCCAACGTATCCTCGATAAGACCACTAAACAGGCCTACCCAATTTCGGCGGTGATTTCCGGGGTAAACGTGGCAGGGAATGCCGATGCTCTGTCGCGGTCTACTGCTAATTTAGCTTCTCGGGTGCGTGTTCTAGAGGGCGTGACTGCAGTTAATTCCCCGTTCTTACCTTTGGATCTGGCCACTGTCCGGCATTTCGCGCCTGAA
This sequence comes from Winkia sp. UMB3158, assembly GCF_030217145.1. NCBI lineage: Bacteria > Bacillati > Actinomycetota > Actinomycetes > Actinomycetales > Actinomycetaceae > Winkia > Winkia sp. UMB3158. The sequence goes on from NZ_JASONH010000006.1 coordinate 211,963, forward strand.
GAGGAGCGCGATTCCATTGTGGAGCCTAAGGTGGCGGCGCAGAGGGCGAAGGACGGTCTTGCGAAGGCCGAGGCTGCGGCCGAACAGGCTCAGCAGGGTCTGGCTCAGGCCCAGGGTGCATTAGCTCAGCTGCCTCCGCAGATGCAGGCTGAACGAGCCCGGGCACAGCAGGCGCAGCGGCAGGCGTCAGAGGGGCTGCAGAAGGCCGAGGCAGCGAAGAAAAATGCCAAAGAGGGGCTCGCGAAGGCGCAGAAGCTGCAATCGATGAGTACTTGGCAGCGGGTGCGCGCTGCTGATTCTAAGAAGTTGCTCGCTAAAGATGGCAAGGGATTCGTTGTTTCGGTGTCCCTAGATAAGACGAGCGTGTCGGATCCCGATAAAGCTAGGGATCGCGTGGTCTCGGTAATGAACCAGTGGAAACCTCAATTAAAGAAGGTGGCGCCACAGGCAAAAATTGTGGTTTCGGATCAGCAAGCCGTGATGGACGAGTCAGTCGGTCAGGTTCGCTCGGATCTGGCTACTGGCGAGGTCGTGTCGTTGCCGCTAACAGTAGTTGCAATGCTGTTCATTTTTGGCGGATTGATTGCGGCTATGTTGCCTCTTGCGGGTGCTGCGGTGGCGATGGCTGTTTCGCTGGCGGCGCTGCTTGGTCTTACTTATTTGGCCCCGCAGCAGTCCTTTGTCTTGAATATTATTTCGGTACTTTCGCTGGGCCTTTCCATTGATTATTCGCTGCTTATTGTGTCTAGATTCCGTGAAGAACTAGCGCGTCGTATCAACGAACCTAACAGGTACTTGCGCTCTTTGGAAGCTACTTTGCGCACTGCTGGCCGTACGGTATTTTTCAGCGCCTTGACGGTGGCTATTTCGATTTGCGGTTTGATGGTTTTCAAGCCTGAGTTGCTGAAGTCTTTAGGAGCTGGCGGGGTGGCTGTCGTCTTGTCAGCAATGGCTAGCGCGATCACGCTTACTCCCGCAATCCTTATTTTGGCTCGGCGGAAGATGGCACGGCCTTCCCCACTGACGAAGCTCCCTGTGGTTGGGCGGTTTGTCCACACTGAAACGGGGCACTTGCCTGAGCATGGGCTTTTTGCTTCTTTGGCGCGCATTGTCCACTCCCATCCGTGGGTCTTCTTGGTGGGATGCCTTGCCGTGCTGGGTGTCATGGCTTCTCCTATTACCGATATGCACATGCGTAATTCGGGCACCGAGATGATGCCTGCGAAGTTGCAACAGATCCAGACGTTGAAGCATATGAAGAAGCAGTATCCGGCCATTGCGATAGGCGACATCCATGTGGTGGCTAAGACTTCTGCTAAGGATTTGGATCAGTGGATGAAACAGCACGTGTCGCCTATGAAGGATGTTGTTCAGGTTCGAGGGGCGAAGGCGGCCCACGATGGTTGGGTTTCCGCCGAGGCAAGCGTCCGCGGCTCGGATGGCTCTTCGCGTCTTGCGGAGCGGGTAACGAAGGATGTGCGTTCGGCTGCGTCCGATGCGCCTTTCAACGTGCTGGTGGCAGGACAGGGGGCTAACCAGATCGATTTCGTTCATGCGTTAGCCGAGGACGCGCCTTGGGTTGCATTGGTAATTATTGGTGCCACGTTCGTGCTGTTGTTCTTGATGACCGGGTCGATATTGGTTCCTCTGAAGGCCCTCATTATCAACACTTTGTCGCTGGTGTCAGCGTTGGGAGTGGGAGTGTTTGTCTTCCAGAAGGGACATCTTGAAGGCCTGCTAGATTTCGAGTCTTTGGGCGGTCTTGAGTCTTATGTGGTTGCGGTGATCTTCTGTTTCGGCTTCGGGTTGGCTATGGATTATGAAGTGTTCCTGATTAGCCGTATCAAGGAGGTTTGGGATCGCACCGCTGATAACGATCGGGCGGTCGAGGTAGGCATGCAGCAGTCGGGGCGGATTATTACTTCTGCTGCGCTCATCTTGGTGCTGGTCTTTATTGGGTTCCTTATGGGCGACATGATGGTGATCAAACAGGTCGGATTCACTTTGGCTGTGGCCGTGTTTGTTGATGCCACGTTGGTTCGCATGCTTCTGGTTCCTTCCACTATGACTTTGCTGGGTAAGTGGAATTGGTGGGCACCGAAGCCGTTGGTGGCTCTACATAAGAGGATTTCTGCCATTCACAGTTGAGGGCTTTCAGCTTTTGTTCTAGGCAACGTATGGGGTCTTCTTGGCTCTTTCTTAGGCTCGCTTTCTAGAGGGCGTAGGTGGCCCAGGTGCCTATGGTTTGCCATTGGGGTGGATTGTCGCGTGCGCTCTTCTAGTTTTGCGTTTGCCCAGGGTTATCAGCCTTTTATGGCACGGTCTTTGGCAAGCGCTTCGCCCTATTGGTTGTTGAGACCTGACTTCTTTTGGCGTGGACGGTGGGGCTTGGAGTGGCGTCTCCGTTGCGGTGGAGGGTGGGCACCCTATTGGTTTTGTTGTGTGAAGTTTGGTGGTGGCTGGTTAAAGCAGAACTGGGATGCCGCTTTTGCGGCATCCCAGTTGCTGTTTAGGACGCAGTAAGCGGGAGGCTTACTGCGTTCCGTTGTTAGTTCTTCTTGCGACGCTGGCCGAGTACCAGTGCTGCACCGCCGGCTAGTGTCAGGGCAGCAATGCCGCCCACGACGCCAGCGTTGGAGCCGGTCTTGGCTAGGGTCTTGGAAGACTTGATGCACTTGACGATGGTCACGTGCTTCTTCTTGCCGTCCTTGCCGACGATGGTCTTCTTTTCGACCTTGGTCTGGGTTTCGGGCGGGCACTTCGGAACTTCGTGACCGGGCTTGCCGGGCTTGCCAGGCTTGCCTGGCTTGTTCGGCTTCTTCGAGGTCACAGTCTGATCAGCATCATTGAGATCCTTGTGCTCAGCAATCTTGGTCTCTTCAGAAACCTCGTTGCCATCCTTATCAACAACAGCCGAGGTCAAAGTCTCGAACGCAACCGCGCTCTCAACAACACCCTTGACCGAGTCATTTACAACAATCTCAACCTTGGTAGAACCAGAAGCCTGCTCCGGAGTGAACTTAGCAGAACCCTCACCAACAACAGACTCATCAGCCTTGTTAATCAACTGAGCAGAAAGCGTGTACTCCTTACCAGGAATCAAATCCTCGTAAGAAACAGTGTCAACAACCTTCGCACCAGCCTTGACCTGATCACCATCCAAAGAAGCCTTGGTCTTGATAACCGGATTCTTCGGCTCAACCTTCTTCGAGGTCACAGTCTGATCAGCATCATTGAGATCCTTGTGCTCAGCAATCTTGGTCTCTTCAGAAACCTCGT